>DASRHL010000332.1:0-18144 GCA_035650535.1 Acidimicrobiia bacterium | reverse complement strand
CAGAAGGCGCGGCGCGAGCGCGGCGACACCAAGATGCTCGGCATCGGCGTCTGCACGTACGTCGAGGTGACCGCCGGTGGACTGTTCTCCGAGTACGGATCCGTCGAGGTCAACGCCGACGGGACGGTCACGGCGACCGTCGGGACGTCCGCGCACGGGCAGGGGCACGAGACGACGTTCGCCATGATCGTGTCGGAACTGCTGGGCGTCCCGATCGAGGACGTGCGGCTCGTGCAGTCGGACACGGCCGCGGTGCCGCGCGGCACCGGAACGATGGGATCGCGTTCGGTGCAGACCGCCGGGAGCGCGCTCTGGACCGCGAGCGAGGAGGTGCTCGAGAAGGCGAAGCGGCTGGCCGGTCACCTCCTCGAGGCGAATTCCGACGACATCGTCCTGCACGAGGGCGGCAAGGTCGGTGTGGCGGGCGTTCCCGCCACCGCGCTGAGCTGGGCCGACCTCGCGCTCGCGGCCCAGGACCCGGCGCGCCGGCCGAAGGACTGGGAGGGTCATCTCGCGGCCGAGCTCGACTTCAACCAGGGTGACGCGACGTACCCGTTCGGGGCGCACATCGCGGTCGTCGAGGTCGACCGCGAGACGGGGCGCGTGACGCTGCTGCGACACGTCGCCGTCGACGATTGCGGCCGCGTGCTCAACCCGCTCCTCGTTGCCGGCCAGCAGCACGGTGGCATCGCCCAGGGCGCCGCGCAGGCGCTGTACGAGGGCGTCGTGTACGACGAGGACGGCAACCCGCTCACCGCGAACCTCATGGACTACGCGATGCCGAGCGCGGCCGAGTTCCCGAGCTTCGACGCGTCGAACACCCAGACGCCGAGCCCGCGCAACCCGCTCGGCGCCAAGGGCATCGGCGAGTCGGGCACCATCGGCTCGGGGCCGGCCGTCCAGAACGCCGTGATCGACGCGGTCTCGCACCTGGGCATCCGCCACATCGACATGCCGCTGACGGCCGAGCGCGTCTGGCGGGCGATCCAGGGCGCGGGCGCGGCCTGACTTGCCGTTCGCGGAACCGACGCTCGTTCTCGATCTCGCGCAGTACCGGCGCGTCGTCGCGCACTGCTACGACGGCCTGCCCGACGAGGCGTGCGGACTCTTCGCCGGGCCGGTCGGCGACGACCTCCTGCCGACGGGCGCCGTCGGCGAGGTGTACCCGTGCCGCAACGCGGACGCCTCGGCGCGGACCTACACGATCGACACCGGCGACTACCTCCGCGCCGACCGCGACGCCCGCAGCCGCGACCTCGACATCGTCGGTGGCTGGCACTCGCACACCCATACCGAGGCCTACCCGTCGGCCACCGACGTCGCCAAGGCCCGGGCGCTCGGTCCGAACTTCGTGTTCGTGATCGTCAGCCTCAAGCGGGCGGAGCCGGCGGTGCGGGCGTACCGGATCGTGGGCGACGAGATCCTGGAGCTCCCGGTCCGGGTAGAAGGGCTGTAGACCCGCGATCCGGGAATCTTGAGCGTGCGGGTCGGGTTTCACCGGGGCATGGACGGTAAGGTGGTGGCCATGGCCGTCGAGGTTCGTCTCCCAACGCTGCTGCGCCCGGTCGCCGACGGGTCGTCGTCGGTGTCGGCGGAGGGGGAGACCGTCGGCGACGTGTTCCGCCAGCTCATCGGCCGCTACCCCGGCCTGGCCGACAACCTGATCGGCGAGGACGGGTCGTTGCACAAGTTCGTGAACGTCTACCGCAACGACGACGACATCCGGTACCTCGACGCGCTCGACACCAAGGTCGCCGACGGCGACGTGATCTCGATCCTCCCCGCGGTCGCGGGGGGCTGACCGCCCGCCGGGCGGCTCGCGGCCCGCTGCCGTGGCCCGATTCGACTCCGTCCTGGGGCTGATCGGCGACACGCCGCTCGTCTCGATCGACGCGCTGGCGCCCCGGCCCGGCGTCCACATCCTGGCCAAGCTCGAGGGGCAGAACCCGGGCGGGTCGTCCAAGGACCGCATCGCGCTGAAGATGGTCGAGCTCGCCGAACGCGACGGGTCGTTGCAGCCGGGTGACACGATCCTCGAGCCGTCGTCGGGGAACACCGGCATCGGGCTCGCGCTGGTGGCCAAGCTCCGCGGCTACCGGCTGCGCGTCGTGATGCCCGACAACGTCTCACCCGAACGCCGCCAGCTCCTCGAGATCTTCGGCGCCGAGATCGTGTCGTCGCCGGGCGAGGAGGGCAGCAACGGGGCCATCCGCCTGGCGGAGAAGCTCGCGGCCGACGACCCGGCCTTGCGCATGCTGTTCCAGTACGGCAATCCCGCCAACCCGCTCGCGCACTACGAGGGCACCGGTCCGGAGATCCTGCGCGACTGTCCCGAGGTCGACGTGTTCGTCGCGGGTCTCGGCACCAGCGGCACGCTCATGGGCGTCGGCCGCTACCTGAAGGAGCGCAAGCCGTCGGTTCAGGTCGTCGCGGTCGAACCACCGTCGGGCGAGCTCGTGCAGGGCCTGCGCTCGCTCGAGGACGGCTTCGTGCCGCCCATCTTCGACCCCGGCGTGCTCGACCGGAAGTTGATCGTGCGCCCGCGCGAGTCGATCGAGTGGGTCCGGCGGCTGCTCGACGAGTGCGGCGTGTTCGCTGGCATCTCGTCCGGTGCGGCCGTCGCGGGGGCGGTGAAGGCGGCGGCCCAGCTCGACACCGGCACGGTCGTCACGCTCCTCCCCGACGCCGGCTGGAAGTACCTGTCGTCGGGCGCCTGGACCGACGACCTCGACGTCGTCGCCGAGCGCGCCACCCGCATCAACTACTGGTAGGGCGCCCCCTCGGAGTTCTTGGCACGTTGAACGCCGAATAGCGACGTCCAGCGTGCCAAGAACGCGAGGGGTCACGCGGGGCGGACGGCTTCGGCGGGCGCGAGACGGGCGGCGCGGGTGGCGGGGTAGATGCCGGCGAGGGCGCCGATGACGAGCGCGGCCGCGGCGCCGCCCGCGAGCGCGACGATCGGCACCGCGAGGGTCCACCCGCGGCTCGCCGCGTACCCGCCGGTCACCGCGGCCCCGAGGAGCACGCCGGCGATCCCGCCGATCGCCGCCAGCAGCGTCGCCTCGACGACGAACTGCGTGCGGATGTGACCGCGCGTCGCGCCGAGCGCGCGACGCACGCCGATCTCCGTTCGCCGCTCGAGCACCGAGATGACCATCACGTTCGCGATGCCGATGCCGCCGACGAGGAGCGCGACGCCGCCGAGGCCGAGCAGGAGCGCGGTGAGCGCGTCGTCGGTGGCGGCGCGGGCGGCGAGCACGTCCGACGGGCGCGTCACCTCGACCTCGTTCGCGTTCTCGGGGTTGGCCGTCGCGGGGAGGACGGCGCGCACCGCGTCGACGTGGTCGGGGTCGGTGCGCACGTAGACCGTCGACGCCGACCCGTCGATGCCGAACAGCTGCTTCGCGACCGGGAACCCCACGATCGCGGTGCGGTCGAGCGACGGGACCAGCGGGACGGGCGCGAGGATGCCGACCACGGTGAACCAGTCGTTCCCGATCAGGACCTGCGGCGAGCCGTCGAGGGAGTCGATGCCGAGGAGTTCGGCCGTCTTCGCTCCCAGCACGACGGCGGGGTAGCGCGCCGTCGCCCGGTTGAGGAAGGTGCCGGTACGCAGGTGCGCGGCGAGCGAGTCGAGCAGGCTCGGTTCGGCCGCCTCCACTCCGATGCCGTTCGTCTCGTAGGCGGGGATCTTGTCGGTCCGGCGGACGGTCGTGTCGACGTCGGCGACGGCTGCCGCGTCCAGCACCGGGGCCAGACGGCGGATCATCCGGGGCGCCGCCGACGGCAGCTTCGAGCTCTGCCCCAGCACCGATTGGCCGGGGGAGACCTCGAGCAGGTTGGTTCCGAGCCGGTCGAGGCGGTCGAGCAGGTCGGCCCGGCTCGACGCGGAGATGCCGAGCACCGCGACCATCGCCGCGATGCCGATCGCGATCCCGAGCGCGGTCAGGACCGCCCGGCCCCGGCGGACGCGCAGGCCGGTCACGCCCACCGCCGCCACGTCGAGCGGGCGCAGGTGGTGCTCACCCACGCGGCGCCCGTTCTGCACCCGGCTCACGCGATCACCTCCGCGTCGGGCACCGGCGCCCGCCACGCGCCGCCGGCCTCGAGCCGGCCGTCGCGGATCGAGATGCACCGCGGGAACGAGCTCGCGAGCGCGAGGTCGTGGGTGATCACGATGACCGTCGTACCCGTCCGGTTCAGGTCGCGCAGGAGGTCGAAGATCTCGGTGCCCGTGCGGGTGTCGAGGTTGCCGGTCGGCTCGTCGGCGAGGACGATCGCCGGGTCGCCGACGACGGCCCGGGCGATCGCGACCCGCTGCTGCTCGCCGCCCGACAGCCGCGACGGGCGATGGGTCGCACGGGTGGCCAACCCGACCCGATCGAGCGCGTCGAGCGCGCGGGCGCGCCGCTCGGCGAGCCGGACCCCACGGTAGAGGAGTGCGGTCGCGACGTTGTCGAGCGCGCTCAACCCGTCGAGCAGGTTGAACTGCTGGAAGACGAAGCCGATGCTGCGCGCCCGCACGGCCGACAGCTCACGATCGGACAGCGACTCGACGTCGCGGCCGTCGATGTGGACGTACCCCGACGAGGCGCGGTCGAGCCCGCCGATGAGGTTCAGCAGCGTCGACTTGCCCGAGCCGGACGGCCCGACGATCGCGACGAGCTCGCCCCGGTGGACCCGCAGCGACACGCCGTCGAGCGCGCGGACGGGCGGGTTGCCCGGGTACTCCTTGACCACGTCGGTCAACTCCAGGACGTCGTCGGGTCGAGAGGCCGGCGCTCGCGCGCCGTCCCCGCTCACCGCGGCACCACCACGACGTCACCGGCGTGCAGCCGGCCCTGCACCGCGACCGAGCCGTCGGCGAACGCCCCGAGCGTCACCCCGACGAGCCGGTGCCGCCCGCCGTCGACGACCTCGACCGCGTAACCGCCCTCCGACAGCGCGAGCAGCGCGGCCACGGGCACGACCAGCGCGTTCTTCGTCGACGCCTTCGTGAGCCGGACGGTCACGGGGGCGGAGTCGAGGGTCCCCGCCTTCGCCGGGTCCGCGAGCTTCAGCTCGACGTCGATGTTGGGCGTCGACTCCTGCCCGGTCTTCGTCGCGACCGCGCCGACCTTCGACACCGCGGCGTCGACGACCGACCCGTCGGGGAGCTCGACCTGCTCGGGGTCGCCCACGTGCACGAGCGACTGCCGCGCGGCATCCAGGCGCAACGTCACGACCCGGTCGGTTCCCGTCGCGTCGTAGACCGCGGCTCCCGGGCCGACCGACGCGCCGAGCTGGGGGTGCACCGACGTGACCCGTACCGCACCGGGCTCGAACACGAAGTCGTTCGGGCCGACGGATCCGGTCTCGTCGACGCCGAGTGTCTTCTGCCAGCGCTTCACCGCTGCCGCGGTCGCGGCGTCGAAGTGCCCGTCGACCTTCAGCTGCGACGACGTCGCGAAGCCGAGGGCGACCAGGTTCGCCTCGAGTTGCAGGACGTCGTAGCCGTCGTCGACCCCCGTCGAGAGCGTCCGGTACATCGGGACGACGCCGTAGAGCAACGGCACCGCGCGGCCGTCGACCTCGAAGAGCGACTGGCCGCGCTCGACGACCGTCCCCGCGTCCCGTACGCCGGTCAGCGTCCCCTGGCGCGGGCTCGAGATCGTGCGGGCGTCGGCGTAGCCCAGGGTGCCGTCGATCGACTCGCGCTCGACGAGATCACGTCGCTTCACGGTCGCGGTCCCGGTGCGCACGCCGTTGCGCCGGCTCACGGCCGCCGTCGTGGCCGCGCCGGCGGGGTCGCCCGGGACCGCGAGCACCGTGGTGAGGCTCGCGACGGTGACCGCCGCGGCGCCCCCGGCGATCCACCGGCGGGCGTTGCGGTGGCGCGTCATCCCTGGCCTCCCGAGGTCGTGCCGCCCTTCGGGCCACTGCCGCCGCCGCTGCCGTTGACGACGAGACCGCCCTTGGCCTTCTTGCCGAACCCGGGCATCTTCTTCTGGCACGCCTTCTGCGCGGCCTGGAACTTCTGCTCGCCGGGGTTGCCGGTCAACTGCTGCGACACCCGACCGTCGCTCGAGAACTGCGGGTCGGGCATGTCGATGCCGTGCTCGCGCATGCACTTCGCGAAGGCCAGCGCGGCCTCCTTGGTCTTCTCCTGCTGCTCGGGATCGGGCTTGTTCCCCGACGAGTTGACCGCGTCGTCGACGTAGTGGCGGCACGCCTTGTCGGCCGCCTCGAACGCCGGCGACGGCCCGCCCTGTGTGCCGCCGCCGTCCGACGCGCCGGGCGGTGGCCCCTGGATCGTGACGCCGCCGTTCTTCGAGAACTTCGGGTCGGGCATGTCGATGCCGTGCTTGCGCATGCACTGCGCGTACTTGCGGAACGCGTCCTGCACGTCCTGGTTGCTCGCGCTCTTCTTGCTGCTCGTCTTGCTGGCCTGGTTCTTGCCGTCGAGGCTGGCGATGCCCGAGTCCGACCCGCCGCCGCCGCACGCGGCCAGCAGACCCGACAGTGCGAGCACGAGCCCGAGCCAGCGCGCCGTCCGCTTCATGAACCCTCCTCGGTTCCGTCCGGGTGTCCGATCGACGGGGCGAGCGTGCGGGTCGCGGGCTGTCGGGGTCCTGACGCAACCTGAACGCCGTTTCAGCTTCCCGGTCGCGGCCGGGCGCGCGCTCCGTCACAATGCGAACCGTGCGGGTGCTCGTGGTGGAGGACGAGGTGCGGCTCGCGGCGGCCATCGAGCGGGGGCTCGTCGCCGAGGGCTTCCAGGTCGACGTGGTGCACGACGGGCTCGACGGCCTGTGGCGCGCCCGCGAGTTCGTCTACGGCGCGATCGTGCTCGACCTGCTCCTGCCCGGCATGAACGGCTTCCGGGTCTGCCGGACGTTGCGCGAGGAAGGCGTCGCGACCCCGATCCTCGTGCTGACCGCGAAGGACGGCGAGTACGACGAGGCCGAGTCGCTCGACATCGGCGCCGACGACTTCCTCTCGAAGCCGTTCTCGTTCGTCGTGCTCGTGGCCCGGCTTCGCGCGCTGGCGCGGCGCGGTGGCCAGCCACCCCGCCGGGTGCTCGAGGTCGGAGGTCTCGTGCTCGACCCCGTCGGGCGCCGGTGCACCCGTGACGGCGTCGAGATCCCGCTCACGCCGCGCGAGTTCGCCGTGCTCGAGGCGTTGATGCGACGCGCCGGCGACGTCGTTCCGAAGGCGCAGCTCCTCGACGACGTGTGGGGCGCGGACTTCGGCGGCGACGCGAACGTCGTCGAGGTGTTCGTCGGGCACCTGCGGCGCCGCATCGACCGGCCCTTCGGCTGCCGCACGTTGCAGACCGTGCGCGGGAGCGGCTACCGGATCGTGAGCGACCGCGATGCGCGGGCGAGCTGAGCGCGTCCGTTCGGCGCTGGCCCGCGCCGTCGGGTCGGTCCGGCTGCGCATCACCATCGCCGCGGCCGTCGTGTTCGCTGTCGCGTTCGGGGTCGCCGCCGTGGTCCTCGTCGACTCCGTCCGTTCGTCGCTCGAGGACGACGTGAAGCACGACGGCGCGGTCGCCGTCGCGCGGGTGACCCGCCAGTTGCAGGCCGGTGAGAAGCCGGAGCAGCTCTCGGTCGTCGGCCAGGCCGGCGTCTTCGTCGAGGTGCGCGACGGCGCGGGCCACGTGCTCTACGCCACGAGTGGTCCCGCCGCGTCGCCGCCGGCGCTCGGAGATCCGCCCGCGACGTCCGTGAACGGGGCCGGGGATCCTCCGCCGGGTGGCGCGGCCAGCGGCTCGACGAACACGCCGGGCGGGAACGTCGGCGGCGGCGACGGGACCGGTGTGGTCACCGCCGGCCGCGTCGGGAGCGACACGTTCGTCACGACGCAACAGATCGCGACGCCGAAGGGCAAGCTCACCGTGGTGGCGTCGAGTCCGCTCGACGGCGTCCGGCGCAGCGTCGACACGCTGGTGAGCGTGCTGCTCTGGGGAACCCCGTTCCTCGTCCTCGCGGTCGGGCTGCTCGTGTGGTTCCTCGTGGGGCGCGCCCTCCGTCCGGTCGACTCGATCCGATCCGAGGTCGAGGTGATCAGCCACGGCACGCTGCACCGGCGGGTGCCGGTACCGCGGGCGCGCGACGAGATCGCCCGGCTCGCCGCAACGATGAACGAGATGCTCGACCGCCTCGACCGGTCGGCCCGACGCCAACGCGAGTTCGTGTCCGACGCGTCGCACGAGCTGCGCAGTCCCGTGGCGTCGATCCGCGCCGCGGTCGAGGTCGCGTTGCACCACCCGGAGCTGGCGGACTGGCCGGCGGTCGTCGCCGACGTGCACACCGACAACCTGCGCATGCAGCACGTCGTCGACGAGCTGCTCGACCTGGCCCGGATCGACGAGGACGGGCCCGTCGGACCGGCGCCCGACGCGGAGCCCGTCGAGGTCGGCGACGTCGTGGCCGCCGAGGTCGACGCCATCGACGCCCCGATCGCCGTCACCCTCGCCGCCGAACCGGCCACGGTCGTCGCCCGGCGCAGCGAGCTCGCGCTCGTCGTCCGCAACCTGCTCAACAACGCGTGCCGCCACGCCCGCCACGCGGTGCGCGTCTCCGTCGACGGCGTACCCGGCGATGCGACGCGCCTCGTCGTGGACGACGACGGCCCCGGCATCCCTCCTGCGGAACGCACCCGCGTGTTCGAGCGGTTCGCCCGGCTGGACGAGGCCCGGACCCGCGACGACGGCGGCGTCGGCCTCGGACTCGCCATCGTGCGGGCCCTGGCCGACCGGCGGGGCTGGACCGTGGCCGTCGGCGACGCGCCCGGCGGCGGCGCACGCGTCACGGTCACGCTCCCGGCCTGAGGTGGCAGTGGTCACACTGGCGCGCGGTGCACGCCGGCGTCGGAGAGACTGATGCCGTGCACGCCCCGAGCCCGACCGGGCCCACCGTCTCCGACGACGAGGTCGCGGCCGCGGTCGCGTGCCTCTCGCAGGGCGGGCTCGTCGCGTTCCCGACCGAGACCGTCTACGGGCTCGGCTGCGACGCCGCCAACCGGGACGCGCTCCGGCGCCTGTACGCGGTCAAGGGGAGGCCCGCCGGGCATCCCGTGATCGTCCACGTCGCCGAAGGGACCGGCCTCGACCGGCTCGCCGCCACCGTGCCCGACGCGGCCCGGCGCCTGGCCCGGGCCTGCTGGCCGGGCCCGCTGACCGTCGTCGTCCGGCGCGGGCCCGGCATCCCCGACGAGGTCACCGGCGGTCGCGACACCGTCGGCGTCCGGGTTCCCGACCAACCGGTCGCGTTGCGGCTCCTGCGCGCGTTCGCCGCCACCGGCGGGCTCGGGATCGCCGCTCCCTCCGCCAACCGGTTCGGGCGCGTCAGCCCGACCGCCGCGGCCGACGTGCGGGCCGACCTCGACGGCGACGTCGATCTCGTGCTCGACGGGGGCCCGTGCGCCGTCGGCGTCGAGTCGACCATCGTCGACTGCTCGGGCGACTCGCCAGCGATCCTCCGGCTCGGCGGCGTCACGCGCGAGCGGGTCGAGGGGATCGTCGGCACCGCGGTACCGCTACGCCTCGGGGACGCGCACGCGGCGCCGGGCACGCTGCCGTCGCACTACGCACCCGCCGCGCGCATCGAGCTCGTCGAGCCGGACGCGGTCGCCCCGCGCGCGAGCGCGCTGCTCGCCGCACGCCGGCGCACCGGGGTCCTCGCTCCGGCGGGCGTGCTCGACGTGCCTGCGCTCCCGCGTGGTCTCGACGTCCTCGATCCCCCGGCCGGCGTCGACGAGTACGCGCACGTCCTCTACTCGCGCCTGCGCGAGGCCGACCGCCGCGCCCTGGACGTCCTGCTCGTGGTGCCGCCCGCCGCCGTGGGGCTGGGCGCCGCCGTCGCCGACCGCCTCCGCCGCGCCGCGGGCGCCGTGACGTCGTGAGCGACGCGTCGCGGATGATCGGGGTGTTCGACTCGGGGTTGGGCGGGTTGACCGTCCTGCGGTCGCTCATCGACCTGCTGCCCGACTCGCCGGTGGTCTACTTCGGCGACACCGGCCGGTTCCCCTACGGCCCGAAGCCGGCCGACGAGGTGCTCAAGTACTCGGTCGAGATCGCGGAGCTGCTGGTCGAACGGGGCGCCGGGCTGATCGTCGTCGCGTGCAACAGCGCTGCCGCAGCCGCCCTCGACCGCCTGCAGGCCATGCTCGACGTCCCGGTCATCGGCGTGATCGAGCCGGGACTCCGCGCCGCCGTGCGCGCGACGCGCAACGGCCGCGTCGGGGTGATCGGGACGGTCGGGACCATCTCGTCGGGTGCGTACCAGCGCGCGGCGCGCCGGATCGGGGCGCCGATCGAGCTCACCTGCGCGGCGTGCCCGGGCTTCGTCGAGTTCGTCGAGGCGGGCGACGTCGACTCCGACCAGGTGCACGTTCTCGCGGAGCGGTTGCTGGCGCCGGTGCGGGATGCGGCCGTCGACACGCTCGTGCTCGGCTGTACGCACTATCCGCTCCTGGCCCGTACGATCAGCGACGTGCTGGGGCGGGACGTCGTGCTGGTCGAGAGCGCGGACGAGACCGCGTTCGCGGTGCGCGAGCTGCTCGGCCCGTCGGAGCTGCGGCCGGTCGCCGGACCGGCCGGGCGGCGGCCGCCGTCGCGCACGTTCGTGACGAGCGGCGACGTCGCGACGTTCCGCACGCTCGGCAGCCGTTTCCTGGGTCCCGAGGTCGTCGAGGTGGAGGCCTGGTCGTGGAGCTGACCGTCCTGGGGTGCTCGGGGTCGTACGGCGGCCCACGCGGCGCCGCCTGCAGCGGCTACCTCGTCCGCTCGGGGTCGACCGCGATCTGGCTCGACTGCGGCAACGGCACGTTCGGGCACCTGCAGCAGCACATCGCCGCCGAGGACCTCACCGCGGTCGTCATCACGCACGAGCACCCCGATCATTGCGTCGACGTGTACGGCTTGCACGTCCTCCTCCGCTACGGGATCGAGCGCGAAGGGCTCCCCGTCTTCGCGCCCGAGGGACTCGAACAGCACCTCGGCACGCTCGTCGGCAACGACTGGGGCAACGCGTTCTCGTGGCACGCGATCTCCGACGGCGAGCGCGCGACGGTCGACGGTCTCGCGCTCCGGTTCTCACGAACCGACCACCCGCCGCCCACCTACGCGGTCGAGGTCACGAGCCCGACGCACAAGCGTCTCGTCTACACGTCGGACACGGGTCCCGGCTGGAGCGTCGGCGCGTTCGCGTACGGAGCCGACCTGGTGCTCTCCGAGGCCACCTATCTCGACGACGACAAGCCGGCGCCGATCCATCTCTCGGCGCGGGAGGCGGGTGCCGGCGCCCGGGAGGCGGGCGCACGGCGGCTCATGCTCACGCACTTGTGGCCCCGGCTCGACTCCCACCAGGTGGTCGAGGAGGGCTCGGACGCGTTCGGCGAGTCCGTCACCCTCGCGGCACCCCACCTCGTCACGAATATCTAGACCCAATGCCTCGCCGACCGGCGACGATGCTCGCTTGCTGCGACGCGGGATGCCCGCTCCGCGACGCTCGCTCGGGACGCATGGACCTCCGGTAGCCTCGCCCTTTCGAGCAGGAGACGGGGTACCGAGCATGGGGATCCGACGGGACGGGCGTGAGCCGGACGAGTTGCGGCCGGTCGCGTTCACGCGTGACTTCACCGAGTTCGCGGCCGGGTCCGTGCTCGTCGAGTTCGGCCGGACCCGGGTGCTCTGTACGGCGTCGGTCGAGGAACGCGTCCCGCCGTGGCTCCGCGGCAGCGGCCGGGGCTGGGTGACCGCCGAGTACTCGATGCTGCCGGGCTCGACCGCCGAACGTTCCGACCGCGAGGCCGCCAAGGGGAAGCAGTCGGGCCGCACCCAGGAGATCCAGCGCCTCATCGGCCGGTCGCTGCGCGCGGTCACCGACCTCCCCGCGATGGGCGAGGTCCAGATCGTCGTCGACTGCGACGTCCTGCAGGCCGACGGCGGAACCCGTACCGCCTCGATCTGCGGCGGCTACCTCGCGCTCCACGACGCGTGCTCGCGGCTGGTCGCCAAGCGGCGGCTCGCGGCGCACCCGATCGGGGACGCGTGCGGCGCGATCTCGGTTGGCGTCGTCGACGCGCTCGGGTATCTCGACCTCGACTACTCGGAGGACGTGCGCGCGGAGGTCGACATGAACGTCGTCATGACCGGTTCGGGCCGCTTCGTGGAGGTGCAGGGAACGGCCGAGGGCGCGCCGTTCTCGCGCACCGAGCTCGACGACCTGCTCGGCCTGGCCGAGCACGGCATCCGCCAGATCTTCGAGCTCCAGCGCGAGCTCCTCGCCGAGCCTCCCGCGCCCCGCCGAGCGTGAGCGAGCGTCGCGGAGCGAGCTTCGTCCTGGCGACGGCGAACCCGGACAAGGCGCGCGAGATCGAGCAGGTGCTGCGCGACGCGGGCGCGCCGGTCGAGCTCGTCCCGCGTCCCGCCTCGGTCCCGGAGGTCGAGGAGACCGGGACGACGCTCGAGGACAACGCCCGCCTCAAGGCCGTGGCCCTGTGCGACGCGACGGGCCGGCCGGCCCTGGCCGACGACACCGGGCTCGAGGTCGCGGCGCTCGGTGGCGCGCCCGGCGTGCACTCCGCCCGCTTCGCCGGTCTCGACGCGACCTACGCCGACAACGTCGCGCTCCTGCTCGAGCGCCTGCGCGGGGTGGAGCCCGGGCGGCGCACCGCCCGCTTCGCCACGGTGGCGGTCGCCCGCTGGCCCGACGGCCGCGAGGTCGCCGCCTTCGGCGAGGTGGAGGGCCTGATCGCGGACGCCCCGCGGGGAAGTGGCGGGTTCGGCTACGACCCGGTGTTCGTCCCGGCCGAGGGCGACGGGCGCACCTTCGCCGAGATGCGCCCCGAGGAGAAGCACGCCCTCTCGCACCGTGGCCGGGCCTTCCGGATCCTGGCGGACGGCCTGCGTGTGGTCGCGGAACTGGAAGACTGAGAGCGTGGCCGTCATCGACATCGCGGGCTTCGTCGCCGACCTGAAGGACCACGCGGTCGAGCACGGGTTCCACGTCCACGACGAGCGGCACTTCGTCGAGAGCTACTCGCTGCGCCAGACCTGGGAGGTCGACGTCCACCCCGAGGAGGGATGCGAGGGGCCCGTCGACCTGTACCTGTCGCTCGAGATCGACCCGCGGGTGCTGCTCGGCTTCGAGGACGCGGTGATCGCCCGTCCCGACGGCGACGATCCGCCCGACGACTACCACTTCCCGCTCAACTTCACGTGGGCCCTGCCGCCGTTGCGCCACGGCCCCGATCTCCTCGTCCTCGCGACCGAGCTCGCCGGCATCGGCGGTCCCGACCTGCCGATCGAGGTGTCGGCGATCGACTCGATCCCCGAGCCGACCGACCCGCCCGAGCGGGCCCTGCGCGTGGTCGCCCACCAGCGGGTGTCGTGCCTGCGGATCCGTGACGGCGACGCCGTCTCCTGCGAGCAGCTCGACCGCTGCCTGGCAGTCAGCCGCTACCTCCTCTCCGAAGCCGACACCTGGCTCGCCGACTGACCACCACCCCCTCCGCCGGCCCTCCCGCGTCTGTTGACTCTTCCTTCCGGAGCGCAGGAACCCGAACGAACGCGAGTCAGGCGGAGCGTTCGACCCGGCCCTTGCCGTCGGCCTTGGCCCGGTAGAGGGCGGTGTCGGCGTCGTTGAGGAGCGCGTCGACGTCGCAGCCGCGGCCCTCGTGGACGGCGACCCCGGCGCTGGCGCCGACGTCCACCTGGTGCACGCCGATGCGGTACGGCACCGCGATCGCGTCGATGCAACGACGGGCGATCTGGTAGGTCTCGTCGGCGCCGGCCGGGTCCGCGCACAGCAGCGCGAACTCGTCGCCGCCGAGCCGGGCGACGGTGTCGCCGGTGCGGATCGAGCCGCGCAGGCGCTCGCCGACGCGCACGAGCAGCTCGTCGCCCGCGGCGTGGCCGTACGTGTCGTTGACGTGCTTGAAGCCGTCGAGGTCGAGGTAGACGATGCCGAGGCGCGAGCCCTGCCGCGCCGCACGGGCCGCGTCCTGCTCGGCGAGGCGCCGGAAGAGCAGCCGGTTGGGGAGTCCGGTCAGCGGGTCGTGGGCCGCCTCGTGCTCGAGCTGCTCCTCGAGCTGCTTGCGGGCCGTGATGTCGGCCATCAAGCCGAGCACGAAGCCGGGCGCACCGTTCGCGTCGCGCAGGAGCGCCGCGTCGCCGTACGCCCAGATCACCGACCCGTCCGGTCGCACGATGCGCAACTCGTCGGGCGCCGAGTCGATCTCGCCGAGCGCGATGCGCAAGCCGCTCGTCGCGACGCGCTCGGCGTCGTCGGGGTGGACGAAGTCGAGCCACCGGCGTCCGATCACCTCGGCGGGCGGGAGCCCGAGCATCGACGCGGTCGTGTCGTTGGCCTGGACGTACCGTCCCTCGAGGTCGACGATCGCCATGGCCGCCGGCGCGCGGTCGAATGCGGCCTGGAACCGCTGCTCGGCCACCTTGCGCGCGGTGAGGTCGATCGCGACGCCGAGGTAGCCGGAGATCGTACCGTCCTCCTCGCGCACCGCCGTGACCGTGAGGGAGACGGGGACGCGTGACCCGTCCTTGCGCACGAACGTCCACTCGCGGGTCTCGGCGCCGCCGTGCCCGGCGTTGCCGACCACGGCGTCCCACCCGGGCTCGACGCCGAGCTCGTGGGCGCGGGCCGCGAGCTGGCCCGGATCGTGCAGGACGACCGGGTTGCGCCCGACCATCTCGGCGGCCGTGTAGCCGAGCATCCGCTCGGCACCCGCGTTGAACAGTGTGATCGCGCCGTCGAGCGTGGTCGCGACGATCGACGTCTCCGTCGCGCCCCGCAGCACGTTGGCGAGCTCCTGGCGGGAGCGTTGGAGGGCTTCGGCCGCCTCGCGCCGGGCCGTGACGTCGCGCACGATCGCCGTGAGCAGCACCTGGTCGTCGACCTCGAGCTTCGAGACCGTGATCTCGGCCGGGAACTCGGTCCCGTCGCGGCGGCGGCCGACGAGCTCGGGCCGGTCGCGGTTGACCCGTCGCTCACCTGCGGGCCCGTGCCGGAACGCGTCGACGAGCGCGGTGTGCACGCCGCGGAAGCGTTCCGGCAACAGGATCCCGAGCGGCTCACCCAGGACCTCCTCGGCCCGGTAGCCGAATGCGTCCTCGGCCGCCTTGTTGAACAGCACGATCTGCTGTTCGGCGTCGAGCGAGAGGATCGCGTCGCTGGCGTTGTCGAGGATGCCCTGGAACCGCGCGGTGAGCGCAGCCATGCGGGCCTCGGCCTCGACCCGGTCGGTCACGTCGCGCGTGTTCGTGACGATGCCGCCGACGTGCGGTTCGGAGGTCAGGTCGGTGAGGACGCTCTCGTGCCATCGCCACGAGCCGTCCCGATGTCGCGCCCGGTACGTGAGTGGGCCCGCCGCGGTGCCCGACGCGAGCGCGGCCGTTGCCGCGTCCGCGACGCGCTCGACGTCGTCGGGGTGGATGAGGTCGAAGCCGCACGTGCCGACGAGCTCTTCCGGCCGGTACCCGAGCAGCCGCTCGACCGACGGGCTCACGTAGCAGAACCGGGCGGACTCGACGTCGACGACCGTCACGAGGTCGGACGAGTTGACCGCCAGCGCCCGGTAGCGCCGGTCGCTCTCCGCCAGTGCGTGCTCGGCTCGCACCCGCTCGGCGACGAGCTCGCCGATGTCGGTCGCGGCGACGATGAAGAAGCGCCGGCCGGTGTCGGTGCGGGCGAGCGTCACGGTGCCGTTGATCCAGATCTCGCCACCGTCGCGGTGGCGGAGGTGGCTCTCGAAGGTGACGTAGTCGACCTCGCCGTGCACGAGTGCCGTGAGGCGTGTCTCGAGCTCGCCGACGGTGCCGGGCTCCGCGAGCTCGATCGCCGGCCGGCCCACCAGCTCCTCGTGGTCGAAGCCGGTCATCGCGCAGTACGTCGGGTTCACCTCGAGGAGCCGGCCGTCGAGGCTCACGATCGCCAGGCCGACGCGGATCTGGTTCCAGGCCGCGCGCGGCAGCCCGCTCTCGAAGCGCTCGTCTGCCGACGGCGCGGGCTCCGCGCGCGACGTGTCGGAACGCGGCCGGGCTCGGATCACGATCAGCCTCCGGGAGGATCGTCCCCCTTGTCATCGGCCGGTCGCGGTGCCGGGCTTACCCGTTCTCGGCGAGGGCAGCGCCGGAGGGTTCAGGCGGGCAGTTCGCGCCCGGGGCCGAAGAGCATCGCCCGGCCCCGGCCCGTCTCCTTCGCCCGGTAGAGGGCGGCGTCGGCGTCGCGCAGCAGGCTGTCGATCGTGACCCGCCCACCGGCGCCGATCGCGATCCCCACGCTCGCTCCGACTTGGGCGGCGCGGCCGTCGATCTCGACCGGCAGCGACAGCGTCTCGATGAGCCGCTCGGCGAGCTCGAGCATCTCGCGGGCGCCGGCCGGGTGCTCGCACAGCACGACGAACTCGTCGCCGCCGAAGCGGGCGACGAGGTCGCCGGCGCGGACGGTCTTGCGCAGGCGGGTCGAGAGGCGGACCAGGAGCGCGTCGCCGGTGGCGTGGCCCATCGTGTCGTTCACCGGCTTGAAGTGGTCGAGGTCGAGGAACAGGACGGCGACGGTCGTGCCCTCGCGTTGGGCGCGGGCCAGGGCCTGTTCGCCCAGCTCCTGGAACAGGCTCCGGTTCGGGAGGCCGGTGAGCGAGTCGTGCGTCGCCTGGTGCGCGAGCTGGGCCTGGGCCCGCTGCAGCTCCTTGATGTCGTGCGCGATCGCGGAGACGAACGCGGGCCCCGCTCCGAGCGCGCTCGCGTGCATCTGGATCGTGATGGCGACGGGCAGCTCGTCGCCAGCATGGGTCACGAGGGTCAGCTCGCCCGTCCACGCCCCGCTCTCGCGCAGCCGGGGGAGAACCTCGGACTCGACGCGGTGCAGGGACTCGGCGTCGACCCGGGTCGACAGGTCGTCGACCGCCTCGCCCATCTCGAGGTCGAAGAGGTTGCGGGCCTTCCGGTTCGCGTAGATCGGCCGGGCCTGGGCGTCGGTGAGCACGACGATCTCCGCGCTGCCCTCGAGCACCTCGATGAGCCGGGCGACGCGCCGCTCCTCCTCCCGCCGGTGGGTGACGTCGCGTGCGGTCACCACGATCGCTCGGAGGGCCGGTTCGGCGGTCAGGTTCTGGCCCCGCATCTCGAGGTAGTGCCAGAGCCCGGCCCGGTCGCGGACCCGGAGCGTCACCGGTTGCTCGGGGCCGCGGGTTCCCTTGCGAATCGCGGCGAAGGCGGCCCGGGCGGTGTCGACGTCGTCGGGGTGCACGATCCCGAAGACGTCGTCGGCCCCGACGTCGGCCGGATCCGTGTAGCCCAGCACCCGCCGGGCGGCGGTGCTCGCCCAGCGCCACCGGCCGTCGGGTTCGAGGATCGTCACGATGTCCGACGAGTGCTCGACGAGCGCGCGGAAAGCCCGATCGAGGTCGACCGGATCCTCGGACACGGGCTTGTCTCCCCCGCGACAAGAAGTCGCCGTCGGAACGCGGCCAGAATAGGCCGATGCCCATGCGGACGGATTGCCGACACTACGAGAGCCGGACCTACTCGGCCGGTGAGGTCGTGCGGAAGTGCCGTCTCGACCTGGCGCCCGAGGCGCCGTGGCGCTGCCCCGACGACTGCCCCATGTACGAGCGTCGCCGCATCGACGTCGCGTGGAACTACGGAACGCTCCACTCCGCGAACGACGCCCCGGAGACGGAACCGACCGGTGACGACGTGGCCGCGCTCCTCGACGCCGCCGAGGACATCGTCAACGCGGCCGCACCCGACATCCTGGCCGAATTCGACAAGCGCAAGCGTCGCCGGACGCGCCGCCGCAAGCGCTGACCGGCCCTGCCGGCGCGGTGCGAGCGGGGAGACTCGAACTCCCACGTCCTCTCGGACACCGGGACCTAAACCCGACGCGTCTGCCAGTTCCGCCACGCTCGCCTGGCGCAAGCGTACGTGGGCGGGTCGCTCAGATCGCCGTCCATCCGCCGTCGACCGGCAGCACCGCGCCGGTGACGTAGCTGCTGGCGTCGGACGCCAGGTACAGCAGCGCCCCGTCGAGCTCGTGGACCTCGCCGGCACGGCCCATCGGCGCCCGGTTGCCCATCCACCGGAGAGACGCCTCGTCGGTGAACATCTCCTCGGTCATCTCGCTCCGGAACCACCCC
>DASRHL010000331.1:0-7384 GCA_035650535.1 Acidimicrobiia bacterium | reverse complement strand
CAGGGGACTCATAATCCCTCGGTCGGTGGTTCGATCCCACCCGGCCCCACGGCCCAGCCGTCACCAGTGCTCCGTACGGGAGGTGTGATCCGATGCTGCTCGACGGTTTCAACCACGTGGCGATCCTGACCAACGACTCCTCACGGCTGCATGCGTTCTACGAGGAAGTCTTCGACGCGACCGTGATGCGTGACGGCGCGCCGGTGCCGGACGACGCTCCGCTCAAGCTGTCGTTCATCTACGTCGGGCCACACTCGGAGCTCAACGTGTTCGAGGTGGAGGGCAACGAGGAGGCGAAGCGCCAGACGCCGATGTTCGGCCGGGGCCGGATCGACCACCTCGCGCTGCAGGCCGACTCGATCGAGTCGTTCGAGACCGTCCGCGACCGCCTGATCGCCCGCGGCGCGAGTGACGGGTTCGTCACCGACTTCGGACCGATCCTGAGCCTGTTCTTCCGCGATCCCGACGGCCTCGAATGCGAGGTGTGCGTCGAGAACCCGGACGCCGTCCCCGGTGTGTTCCACCCGCCGGGCACGCCGGCCGCCCGCTATCACCACGACGGGTAGCGCCGCCGCCCCCCTCAGTTGGGCGAGGGCGGCACCATCACCGCGGGCGAGCCGTCCGCCTCCGACGGCCGGAAGCGCTCGCGCGCGAGGTCGGCCGCGGCCTGGAGCTTCGCGACCCGGGGCACCTTGCCGGCCAGGCGGCGCAACTGCTCGTAGCGCGCCCGACCGGCCTTCGCGCCGAAGTAGTAGCCCGCGCCGAACCCCACGATGACACCCAGACGGAACTTCACGGATCCTTTGGTAGCAGAAGCCGATCCTTGCCGACTCGCCACCCGAACGTACGTTCGAATACCATTTCCTCCATGGGCTACCGGGGCAAGCAGGAGGAGCAGGGCAAGGCGCGCCGCATGCGCGCCGAGGGCCGCACGCTCGCCGACATCGCCGCGACGCTCGGCGTGTCGAAGTCGTCCGTGTCGCTCTGGGTGCGCGACGTCGACTTCACGCCCTCACCGCGCCGCTCCGGCCCACAACGCCGCCCCCACCCCTTCCACGAACGCAAGCTGCAGGAGATCGCGGAGCTCGACGAGCTCGGCCGGCAACGGCTCGGGGTCCTCGGCGACGACGCGATTCCGGCCGCCGGCGTCGCGCTCTACGCCGGGGAGGGTGCGAAGACCGGTGGCGCAGTGAAGTTCGTCAACAGCGATCCGGCGATGATCGCGATGTTCTGCGCATGGCTGCGGCGCTACTTCGACGTCGACGAGCGTCGTCTCCGCGCGCACGTCTACCTGCACCATGGGCTCGACTTGGCGGCAGCCGAAGCCCATTGGTCCCGGTCACCGGCATCCCGCCCGCACAGTTCCGTGCCGCGTACCGCGCAGTCGCCGACCCGAGCATCCGGCGGACGAAGCACGAATACGGCTGTCTGTCCGTTGTCTACTCATGTACCCGCACTCATCGGACGATCATGGGGATGGTCCGGGCGTTACTATCTCCCGGCGCCATTCCGGGGTAGCTCAATCGGCAGAGCACTCGGCTGTTAACCGAATGGTTGTGGGTTCGAGTCCCACCCCCGGAGCCCCAGAGTTCCCGCAACGTTCGCGGGGCCGTCATTTGGGCGCCATGTCCGTCCGGTACGCTCGCTCCTACATCCCGGCGAGGGCCCGGCGCCGTCCCCACGACCCGTCACCGAGC
Organism: Acidimicrobiia bacterium; assembly: GCA_035650535.1. GTDB lineage: Bacteria > Actinomycetota > Acidimicrobiia > IMCC26256 > PALSA-555 > DASRHL01. Next base: position 5,687 of record DASRHL010000331.1, on the reverse strand, counting down.
CCCGCCGGCAGGCCGATGGGCCCCCGTGCGAGCCGGGGGAAGCGGGCTCAGACCCCGGCTGGGAGGTCGAGCACGGCGGTCGCGGCCCGGTCGGACGCCGCCCGCACCGGGCGGTAGGCCGCCACCAGCGCCGGATCGGGCGATTCCACCGCCACGACGGGATTCAGCTCCTCGAGCTCCACGGCCTCGCCCAGGGCGGCGGCCACCACGAGCCTCGCCCCCACCGAAGCGGCGTCGGGCAGCGCCCGGCGGACGAGCGGCGCTCCGGTCACGCCGCCCAGGATCTCCCGCCAGAGGTCGTGGCCGGCCCCGGCGCCCGCCAACGCCAGCCGTTGCGCGCCCGGGGCCACCAGCTCGACGCAGCGGGCAACGTCGAGGGCGATGCCCTCGACCACGGCCCGGGCCAGCGCGGGCGGTCCGTGGGCCTCGGTCAGGCCCACCAAGGCGGCGTGGGTCCCCGCCCGCCACCACGGACCCCGGGCGCCCGACAGCCAGGGCAGGGCCAGCAGCCCGCCGGCCCCGGGCTCCACCGTCGCCGCCGCGCCCAGCAGGTCGTCGTGCAGGACGCCGGTCAGCGTCGAGAGCCAGGCCAGGGCGGCCCCGGCCGCGGACACGCCCGCCTCCACCACGAACCCGCCCAGGGCGCCCCGCGAGGTCGCCGCCACCCCCGGCAGGTCCGCGGCCGGGCCGGCGTGGGGGACCGAGACGTTGGCGGTCGTTCCCCACGAGACCATGGGCGTCGACGGGCGGGCCCCCGTCCCGAGCACCTCGCAGGCCCGGTCGCCGGCCCCCGCCACCACGGCCGTCGGGCGCGGCAGGGCCAGCGTCGCCGCGGCGTCCGCTGTCAAGGTGCCGACGACCGTCGCCGACGGGACGATCGGCGGCAGCCGGTCGCCGTACTCCGCGCCCGCGGTCTCGAGCCAGCTGCCGTCGAGCGCGCACAGCCCGGTGCGGGACGCGAGCGTCCAGTCGGTCGTCACGACTCCGGTGAGGCGCGCGGCGACGAGATCGCGCGGCTGCAGGATCCAGCGCGCCCGGCGCAGCGTGTCGTGCTGCTCGCGCGCGACCCACGCAAGCTTCGCCGCGTGCGCGGCGCCGTTCAGCACGACGCCCGTGCGCGCGCGGATGTCGGCTGCGTCGCCGAGCTCGTCGTCGGCCGCGCGCCGGTCGGACCACAGGATCCCGGCGCCGAGCGGCGCCAACCCGGCGTCGACGAGCGCGAAGGTCTCGCGTGCCGCGGAGAAGCCGATCGTCGTGACGGTTCCCCAGTCGCCCGGCGCGACGGCGCGGAGCTCGTGGCACACGTCGACCGTCGAGGTCCACCACGACTCGGGGTCCTGCTCGGCCCACCCCGGCCGCGGGTGCCGCGTCTCGATCGGGGCGCGGGCGATCGCGACCAGGTCGCCGCCGCGCCACAGCGCGCCCTTCGTCGCGCTCGTCCCGAGGTCGACGGTCAGGACCGTGCCGGCGTGGCCGGGCACCGGATACCCGCTCAGGAACCCGCGAGCCCGCGGATGACCTTCGCGACCGCCGAGAAGTCCTCGCGGCCGTAGCCGGCCCGGCTGGCGGCGCCGAGCAGTTGGCGGACGAGCCCCGACGTGAACAGCGGCGTGCGCTGCGCGGCCGCGTACGCGATCGCGAGGTCGAGATCCTTCGCCATGAGGTCGGTCATGAAACCCGGTGCCCACCCGTTCGACGCCGGACTCTCCGCGATCACACCTTCCGCAGGGAGCCGGGTCCGCACCGCGGTGCAGTCGCCGGTCGAGTGCGTGAGCACTTCGTGGAGCTGCGCGAGGTCGACACCGGCCCGCTGCGCCATGACCGTCGCCTCCGCGGTCGCGAGCATCTGCGCGGCGTAGATCAGGTTGTTGCAGAGCTTGACCACCTGGCCCATGCCGGGCCCGCCGACGTGGACGATCAGGCCCGCGAACGGCTCGAGGGCCGGGCGGGCCGCGTCGAGGGTTGCGGCGTCACCGCCGACCATGAGTGTGAGCGTCCCCTTCTGCGCGCCAACCGTCCCGCCCGAGAGCGGAGCCTCGAGGTACCGGGCGCCGGTCGCGGTGACTCGTTCGTGCTGGTCGCGCTCGACCTGCGGGTCGATGGTCGACGCATCGACGACGATCCGGCCCGGCCCGAGCGCGGGCAGCGCGGCGTCGACGACCTCGATCACCTCGGGTGAGTTGGGGACGCAGAGGATCGTGACCTCGCTCGCGTCGACGACTCCCCGCGGCCCGTCGCCCTCGGTTGCGCCGAAGGCCACGGCCGCGTCGATCGGGCCGCGGCTTCGCGACGCGACCGTCACGTCGTGACCCGCCTCGACGAGGTGGCGCGTCATCGGCAGGCCCATGGCGCCGAGGCCCACGAAGCCGATCTGCACGCCGCCTCCCGATCCGATGCGCTGCGTCGCGATGCCTGACTCGCGTGTCAGGTCCGACGCTACCATCGACCCCGGACGTGACCGCCGGATCGGGGGGAGGCGCGAATGGCGGGCGACGCCGCGCCTGGCGCGCTCTTCGACTTCACGGTCCCCGACGAGCTCCTGAAGGAGGCGGTCAGCCGCCAGCGCGACCCCGAGGTCGTCGCCGACATCGAGCTGATGCCCGGCACGGGCGAGGGGAAGCCGCCGCCACTCGCCGGGGTCTTCCGCCAGGCGGGCTACTCGCCGCTCGTCCTCATGACCCTGGCCGCGTTCGTCCCCGGCATGATCAGCAACGGGCTCGGCGTGCTGGGACCCAACGTCCAGCACTCGTTCCACCTGAACCTGGCCGAGCTCGGCGCGGTCACGTTCGTGGCCGCCGTCGCCCAGATCGCGTGGGGATTGCCGGTCGCGATCGCGGGCGACCGCGGGAGCCGCAAGATCGTCACCGCGCTCACGCTGCTCGTGTTCGCGGTCGCGGTGCCGTTCATGGCCGCGTCGCCCAACGTCTGGTTCTTCGTCGTGTTCTACCTGATCGCCGCGGTCGCGTTCGGGACGTCCGACACGGTGATGAACTCGTACCTCGCCGACGCGTACCCGACCGAGGCGCGGGCGCGCGTCTTCGCGCTCCGCAACATCTCCGACCCGCTCGCCCAGACCGTCGGCGTCGGGATCATGACCTTCGTCGCCGACGTGACCGGCAACTGGCGGTGGTCGCTCCTCGTCGCGCTGGTCGCCATCCCGGTCGCGTTGCTGCTCTTCCGGGTGCGCGAGCCGGCGAAGGGGCAGAACGAGTCCCACCACATCCTGACCAGCTCCGGGATGGACATCGCCGGCCAGCAGGCCGCCGCCCCCAAGGTGCTGTTCAGCTCCGCGGTGACGCGCATCATGCGGATCCGCTCGCTCTACTACGAGCTCGTCGCCGTCGCGATCCTCGGCTTCGCCGGCACCGGCATCCCGCTGTTCGGTTCCATCTATTTCCACAAGGTGTGGCACCAGGGGACGGGCGACCGCGGTCACATCTACGTGATCATCGGCCTCTCGGCCTTCGTCGGCATCCCGATGGCGTGGGCCGTGGGCGACCGGCTCTTCCGGAAGGCGCCGCAACGACCGCTGAAGCTCGCCGCGCTCTGCATCACCGCCTTCGGCGGCCTGTTCACGCTCTCGCTCTACATGCCCTCGCTCTGGCTCGTCGTCCTGTTCCAGTTCCTCGCCAACTGTGCCGTCGCGCCGCTCGCGATCTCGCTGTTCCAGACCCTCGCCGCGACCGCGCCGCCCGAGATGCGCTCCATCACATTCGCGCTGTTCGGCGTCTACGGCCTCGTCTTCGGTGGGTTCGCCGGCGCGGTCGTGCTCGGCGCCTTCGCCGACGCTGCCGGCGTCACCGCCGCGCTCACGGTCATCGGCCCGGTCTGCGCGGCCGGCGGCGCGCTGCTCTACCTCGGGTCGCGGCACGTGCGCCGCGACATCACGCTCGTCATCGAGGACGTGCTCGAGCGTTACGCCGAGGGCAAGCGCCGGCAGGCCGGCGGGGCGATCCCGGCGCTGCAGGTGCACAACCTCGACTTCTTCTACGGCTCCAACCAGGTGCTGTTCGACGTGAACGTCGAGGTGGCCGAAGGCGAGATCGTGGCGCTGCTCGGCACCAACGGCGCCGGGAAGTCGACGCTGCTCCGCGCCGTCTCCGGGCTCGAGCACCCGCACCGGGGCGTCATCCGGATCTTCGGCGTCAACTGCACCTACCTCGAGCCCGAGCAGATCATCGGCGAGAGCGTCGCGCTGCTCGTCGGCGGGAAGATGACGTTCCCGGGCCTGAGCGTGCGCGACAACCTCCGGGTGGGGGAGTACTCGATCCGGCGCGACACGCGGAAGGCGCGCGCCGCGATGGCCGAGGCCCTCGACCTGTTCCCCGAGCTGGCACCGCGGGTGAACCAGCCCGCGGGCACGCTGTCGGGCGGCGAGCAGCAGATGCTCGCGCTCGCGCGCGTCATGATGACCCGGCCGCGGCTCCTGATGATCGACGAGCTCGCGCTCGGCCTGGCGCCCAAGACCGTCGACCGGCTCATGGACATCGTCCGGCGCGTCAACGCCGAGGGCACCACGGTGATCCTGGTCGAGCAGAGCGTCAACCGCGCCATGAGCCTCGCCGACCACGCGTTCTTCATCGAGCGCGGTCAGGTCCGCTTCGACGGCCCGACCGCCGAGCTCCTGCAGCGGGACGACCTGCTGCGGCCGGTGTTCCTCGCCGAGGCGACGGCGGGCCTGGGGTAGCGCATGTCGTTCCCGTCGTTCGTCCTCGTCGAGGGAGTCATCACCGGGCTCGGCTACGGGCTGCTCGCGCTCGGGCTCGTCCTCATCTACCGGACGAACCGGGTCCTGAACTTCGCCCAGGGCCAGCTCGGCGTCGTGGCGGCCGTCTTCATGGCGAAGGTCGCCGACGACTGGCACATCAACTACTGGGCCGCGCTGGCGGCGGCGCTCCTGCTCGCCGCCGGTGTCGGCGCGCTCTGCGAGTTGACCCTGCGGCGCATCTTCAACCGGCAACGGGTCCTCGTGATGGTCGCGACGATCGGGTTGTCGCAGGTGCTGTTCCTCCTCACCGCGCTGCCGTTCGTGCGACCGAAGAAGCTGTCGCACCCGTTCCCCGTCCCGGTGGACTGGACCTTCAGCATCGGCGGCTTCGTGTTCACCCCCGGGCAGGTGCTCGCGCTCGTCGTCGCGCCCGTCGTCGCGCTCTCCGTCGCCGCCTTCGTCCGGTACTCGCGCTGGGGTCTCGCCATGCGGGCGATCTCGGAGAACGCCGACTCGGCGCGCCTGTCGGGGGTCTGGGTGCGGCGGACGTCGACCGTGGCGTGGACGCTCGCAGGCGTGCTGTCGGCCTTCACCGCCATCCTCAACGCGCCGGGCCAGACGTCCGTGCTCACCGAGGTGCTCAGCCCCGATCTGCTCGTCCTCGCGCTCATCGCGGGGCTCGTCGGCGCGATGACGAACCTGACCGCGGCATTCGTCGCGGGCATCGGGCTCGGGGTCGTCGTCGAGATCCTCAACTGGAACGTCACGAACCCGGCGACCGTCGAGCTGATCCTCTTCGGGGTGCTCCTCGTCGTGCTGCTGGTCCGCGTCGCCGGCCTCCAGAAGGGGATCCGCCGGATCGATCGCTCGTCGTGGCTGCACGGCGCGGCGGCGCTCACCCGGCGCCGCGATGCGCTGCGCCGCCGGGTGGGCACGTCCGGAGTCGGCGCGGTCGTGGTCGTCGTCGCGCTCCTGCCGC
>DASRHL010000330.1:0-2292 GCA_035650535.1 Acidimicrobiia bacterium | reverse complement strand
GTGCGCGGTTCTCGCCGATGTCGGCGACGCCCGCCCGCAGCACCTCACCGACTCGCGCCACGTCCACCGTCTTGGCCGCTGCGACCAGCGTCACGTCATCGGGTGCGCGTCCCCCACGCGCCGCGGCGGCGGCGATGCGGGCCCGTACGCCCTCGACACGCGACACAGCGTCGGCTTCGCTCATCCGTCAAGCACGGCCACGAGGGCCTGGCGCCCCGTCTCAGCGTCTCTGCGGTGTGAGAAGTGATCGGTCGAGGCTGCGGTGCAGACGTCCACGTCGTGCACGTCGTCGACGCCGGCGCGGACGAGCGCGGCACGGACGCCGCCCGGGAGGTCGAGGGCCGGCGTGCCCCAGTCGGTGACACCCTCGACGGCCGTGCCGAGCTCGGCGACGAGACGATCCAGGTCGGCGCGGCCGAACTCATAGCGCGCCGGATGGATGCACGGACCGACCCACGCGATCACGCGCGGACTCGATGCGACGTCTCGCAGCGCCTGCACCGCTCGTTCGACGACACCGGCCAGCAGCCCTTGCCATCCGGAGTGCACGACCGCGACGGCGCCGTCGGTCGCCAGCACGATCGGCGCGCAATCGGCCGTCAGCACCACGAGGGGCACGCCCACATCCGTCGTCAGCGCAGCGTCTGCGGTGGGTGGGATCGACGGCGGGTCACCGTGCGCGTGCACCACGTCGTTGCCGTGCACCTGGCGCAACCACCACCACCGCGCCGGATCGACGAGCTCGAGTCGCGTCGCCAACCGGCGCCGGTTCTCCGCGACCGACGCGGCGTCGTCCGCGGACGCGGCCGACAGGTTCGCAGTGTCGTAGGGCGGCGTGGAGACGCCCCCGTGGCGATCGGTCCAGGCGACGCGTGCCGAGGCGATGCGCGCCTCGATCAGCACGTTGCGCTGCGCGTCAGTGCGTCAGCGGAGGAACTCGGGGACGTCGAAGTCGTCGTCGCCACCCTCGTCGTCGAACGCCGAGGACGCGGGCTCGTCGCGCAACCCGAGGATCGGCTCCGCCGAGCCGGAGCCCGGGCGACGCGTGATCGGACGGGTGTCGCCCGCGGCGCGGTCGAACCCGGCCGCGATCACGGTGATGCGAACCTCGTCACCGAGCGTGTCGTCGATCGTGGCGCCGAAGATGATGTTGGCGTCGGGGTGTGCCGTCTCCTTGACCACCTCGGCCGCCTCGTTCACCTCGAAGAGGCCGAGGTCGGACGGTCCCGCGACGTTGAGCAGCAGCCCGCGCGCGCCTTCGATGCTGGCTTCGAGCAGCACGCTCGAGATCGCCGAACGCGCAGCCGCGAGCGCGCGCCCTTCGCCCGACGCGTTGCCGATGCCCATGAGCGCGTTCCCCGCGTTCTGCATCACGGCGCGCACGTCGGCGAAGTCGGTGTTGATGAGGCCGGGCGTCGTGATCATGTCGGCGATGCCCTGCACGCCTTGGAGCAGCACGTCGTCGGCCATCTTGAACGCGGTGAGCAGCGACGACTTCTCGTCGGCGACCTCGAGCAGACGGTCGTTCGGGACGACGATCATCGTGTCGACCTTCTCGCGCAGCCGCTGGATGCCGCCGTCGGCCTGCACGGCGCGGCGACGACCCTCGAAGCTGAACGGCCGCGTGACGATCGCGATCGTGAGCGCGCCGACGGAGTGCGCGATCTCGGCGACGACAGGCGCGCCACCCGTGCCGGTCCCGCCACCTTCCCCTGCAGTGACGAACACCATGTCGGCGCCCTTGAGCACCTCTTCGATCTCGTCCCGGTGGTCCTCGGCGGCCTGGCGCCCGAGCTCGGGGTCGGAGCCGGCCCCGAGACCGCGCGTGAGGGTGCGGCCGATGTCGAGCTTCACGTCGGCGTCGCTGATGAGGAGCGACTGCGCGTCGGTGTTCACGGCGATGAACTCGACGCCCTTGAGCCCGGCGTCGATCATCCGGTTGACGGCGTTCCCGCCGCCACCGCCGACGCCGACGACCTTGATGACCGCCAGGTAGTTCTGTGGGTCCCCCAGCATTCCGGTCGTCCTTCTCCTCGCGCTCCCGGTGACCTCCGGCGAGCCGGCCGCTGCCGTCGGCTCGGGCTCGGGGGCGTTGGCCCCACCATTGTCGCCCCCCGGCGGGGCGATCCGGGGGATGTCGCGGTCGTCGACCTCGGCCGGCGCCACCGTGGGCTCGGGCTGCTGCGGCTCGGGCTCAAGCGCGCGCGCCGCCGCGGGCTCCGGATCCGGGGTGGCGACCAGGGTAGTCGTCGCGTCGCCTGCGTCCGTTGCGGCATCGGGATCGAGCTCCTC
>DASRHL010000329.1:0-6606 GCA_035650535.1 Acidimicrobiia bacterium | reverse complement strand
GGGACCCCCTCGCCCGTCTTGGCCGAGATGCGCAGCACCTCGCCCGCAGGGATGCCGAGGACGCGCTCGATCTCCTCGGCCCGCTTGTCGGGCTCGGCCTGCGGCAGGTCGATCTTGTTGAGCGCGGCGACGATCGTGAGGTCGGCGTCGAGCGCGGCGTAGCAGTTGGCCAGGGTCTGGGCCTCGATGCCCTGGCTGGCGTCGACGAGGAGGATCGCCCCCTCGCAGGCCGCGAGGCTCCGCGACACCTCGTAGCCGAAGTCGACGTGGCCCGGCGTGTCGATCAGATGCAGGACGTGGTCACGCCACGTCAGACGGACGTTCTGGGCCTTGATCGTGATGCCCCGCTCCCGCTCGAGGTCCATCGAGTCGAGGTACTGCTCACGCATCTCGCGCGGGTCGACGGCTCCACACAGCTCGAGGATCCGGTCCGCGAGCGTGCTCTTGCCGTGGTCGATGTGGGCGATGATCGACAGGGCGCGGAACCGCTCCAACGAGCGGTTCGGGGCGGGACTCACGCCCACGATTCTCGCAGAGGGGCGAGCGGCTCCCGGTATGTGCCCACCGGCCCCCGCTGCTACCCTGTCTGCTTCCCTCGAGAAGCCCGGAGTCCGACGCGCGTGGCGAACATCAAGAGTCAGAAGAAGCGGAACCGCCAGAACGAGACGCGGCGCCTGCGGAACCTCTCGACGCGCTCGGAGCTGCGCACCCGGGTCAAGTCGGCGGTGAACGCCGCCACGGCCGGCGCCGACGACGCCGCCGACCTGGTGCGCACGGCGCAGAAGCGGATCGACAAGGCGGGCGCGAAGGGCCGGATCCACAAGAACGCGGCGTCGCGCCGGGTGTCGCGGCTGATGCGGCGGGCCAACCGGGCCGCCGCGGAATAGGGCGCGGCTCCCCTAGCGCCGGCGCGTCCGGCCGCCCGGGCGGGACCCGCCCGCCCGCGCACCGGCCGGCCGGGCCCGGGCCGACAGCGCGGCCAACCGGGCGACCAGCAGCTCCACGACCACCTCGGCCGGGATCGCGCGCGCGCCCTTGATGTCGAGGTCGGCCTGGAACAGCGCGTCGAACGCGTCGCGGATGCCGCCGGTTCCGAGCGCGCGGGCCTGCTCCAGCGCCTTGCGGGCCGGGTACTGCTTCACCCGACCGCCGAGCGCGGCCATCGCCGCGTCGACGTCGCGGATCGCCGGGTCGTCGAGGCGGGCGAGGCGGAGGAACTGGCCGTGGAGCATGCCCGTGATCTGGAGCGGGTGCATGGGCTTCGGCTGCTGGGGCCCGGTCGCGTGGAGCAGCCGGTGCAGTACCGCGAGCGCACCGGCCACGTCGCCCTGCTCGATCGCGTTCGTGAGCTCGTAGACGGGGACCGAGCCGGCCTCGCCCAGGTAGGGCGCGACGTCGTCGGCGCCGAGACGCGCCCCCGGCCCGAACGCGGCTGCCAGCGTGTCGACGAGCGCGCCCACCCGGCCCGCGTCCTGACCGAGGTGGTCGGTGACGGCGCGCACGGCGTCCGCCTTCAGCGTGATGGCGGCGGCCTCGGACTCGGCGGCCAGAACGTCGGCGGTCGCCGTCGCCGCCGGTAAGTGCTCCCGCGCCTTGACCGCCTTCAGCTTCTTCGCCAGGGCGTCAGGCGTGCGGCCGCCACCGGCGACGAACACGAGGACGGTCGTGTCGAGCGGGTCGTCGAGGTACTCGACCAGCGGGCCGACGTCGGCAGCGGTCAGGTGGCCGATGTCCCGCACGACGACGACCCGCCTCGACGTCATGAACGGCGGGCTGAGGGCGGCGTTGACCACGCTCGCGACGGCTGCCTCGCGGGCCTCCGAGCCGACACCCGATTCGCCCTCCGAGGAGCCGCGCCCCGGGATCGCGACGTCCTCCAGCGCGAGCGCTCGGTCGTCGTCGCCGAGCACCTCGCGCAGCACCTCGTCGAGCGCGTCGCCACGCAGGACGGGGTCGTCACCCTTGACGAGGTGCGTGCTCACGATCTCGCTCCCGCGTCGGCCGCGGGCCGGGCCGCGACGATCGGTTCCACGGTCCGGCACACCCGCACCGTCCCGGCGACGTCGTGGACCCGGACGATGCGGCACCCGTGGGCGACGCCGTAGGCGACGGCGGTGAGCGACTCCGCACGCCGGTCGTCGATCGCGAGATCGAGCAGCTCGCCGAAGAATCGCTTGTTCGACGCCGACAGCAGCAGCGTGTAGCCGAGCGCGGCGAGCGTGTCGCTCTCGCGGAGCAGCACCGCGCTCATCGCGGGCGTCTTCCCGAGGTCGAGTCCGGCGTCGACCGCGATCTGCTCGCGCGCGAGGCCGGCGGTCTCGGCCCGGCTCGCCCGGTCGGCGAGGAACGCGACGACCTCCCCGACCAGGTCGTCGTAGTGGGGGTCGGGGTCGGGGATCCGCGGCCGCAACCGGATGTGGGTCGCCACGACCGAGGCGTCGTGCTTCGCGGCCACGCTCAGGTACTCGGGATCGGCGAACCCGCTGATGTCGTTGGCCACTACGGCACCCGCGGCGCAGGCCTCGTCGAGGACCGACGCGCGCCACGTGTCGACCGAGAGCGGGATGTCGAGGCGCTCGGCGAGGGCCGCGATCGTCGGCACGACCCGCTCCAGCTCCTCCGCCTCGCCGACCTCCGGACCCGGACCGGCCTTGACGCCCCCGACGTCGAGCAGGTCGGCTCCGTCGCGCACGAGCGCTTCGGCACGGCGCAGGAGGTCGTCGAGCGCGTAGGTCGCACCCCGGTCGTAGAAGGAGTCCGGCGTCCGGTTGAGGATGCCCATCACGAGCACGCGGGTCGTCAGGTCGTGGACGCGCTCACCCAGGCGGTACGACCAGGCCACGACGGCGGAGCATACGCCCGCCCTCCCGCGCCGCCGCGCGCCGGCGGATGCGCACGAGCAACCCGAGCGCGACGGCCAACCCGCCGAGCACGGTCGCCGCGGTCGCGCCCACGGCGACCGGCGAGCGGGCCCCGACCGCGGCGATCGTCATCACCGCCCGGACGAGCACCAACGTCGGGATCTGGAGGACGCGCGCCACGGGAGGGGCCACGGGCCGCACCACGCCGCCCAGCACGCCGGCCACGAGTCCCCACACGGTGAGCGGACCCGCCAGTGGCACGGCGAGCAGGTTGGCGGGCAACGAGACGAGCGGCACCGACCCGAACACCGGGATCAGCACCGGTGCGACCCCCAGTTGGGCGCCCAGGGTCGCGCCGAGGCTCTCCCGGAACCACGCCGGGCCCGGGAGGCGCGCCGCGCACCACGGACCCGCCACCGCGATCCCGAGACACGCCGCGCACGACAACGCGAACCCCACCGAGTGCACGAGGAACGGGTCGGCGACCAGCAGGACGGCCACCGCGATCGCGAGCGGTCGGAGCCCGGCCACCGGCCGCCCGAGGAACACCGCGAGCAACGAGCACGCCGCCATCGCGCACGCGCGCAGGACCGACGGTTCCCAGCGCGTCATCGTCCCGAACAGCACGAGCACCGACAACGCCGAAGCGAACCGGGCGTGTCGCGGCAACCGGCGCAACAACGGCCCGGCCAGCGCGAGCACGAACGCGACGTTCTCGCCGGACACGACGAGGAGGTGCGAGAGCCCCGAGGCCCGGAACTGCGCGATGACCGGCTCCGGCGCGTCACGGGTGTCGCCGACGAGGAAGCCGGCCACGACGGCGCGCTCGACCGGCGGGATCGGCAAGGTGCCGCGCAGGACGGCGTTGCGGGCTCCGTTCGCGACCCGGGTGAGCAGCGAGTCGGGTGGCGCGAACGCGACGACGGCATCCGTCTCGAAGGCGCCGACGGCGTGCCGCCAGCGGAACCGCGCTTCGAAGCCGTCGAGCGGCCGGTACCAGCCGCGGAGCGTCACGCGGTCACCGGCCTCGAGCACCGCGAGCCTGGACGCGGCGTCGCCCGAGGCGTGCACGACGACGGTGCGGCCACCCGCGTCCGTGCCCGTGCCGCGCGCGGGTGTGAACCGCGCCACGCGCACGAGGACGCGCGCCGCGAACCGTGTCGCGTCCGGGTCGTCGGCCAGCGAACCGCTGATCGTCGCGTTCGTACGCGTCCGAACCGGCCGGCTCAGCGGCGAGTGCACCAGCCCGTCGAGCGCGCGTTGCATGAGGGCGGCACCGGTCGCGGCCGACGCGATGACCACCAACCCGAGCGCGACGCGCGCGGCGCCCCGTCGGCGCGCGCAGGCGGCGAACGCGGCGCCGCACCCGGCGACTGCGATCGCGGCGGAACCCGAGCCGGCGCCTGCTCGCCCTCCCGCCAGCACGCCGACGACGAGGGCGGCGACGACCAGCACCGGCCCGGCGGCGCGCCGCACGTCAGACGGTGACGAGGGTCTTCAGCTCCGCGAAGCGGCGTTCGCCGATGCCGTGCACCTGCTGGAGCTCGTTCACGGACCGGAACCCGCCCTTGCGGGTGCGCTCCGCGATGATCGCCTGCGCGAGCGAGGGTCCGATGCCGGGGAGCGCCTCGAGCTGGGCCTGGGTCGCGGCGTTGAGGTCGAGCGGGCCCGACGCCGGCGCGCCCGTGCCGTCGCCGCCGGCCGCGGACGGGTCGGCCGCGGCCGGCGGATCGCCGACGTGCTGCACCAGCACCCGCTGGCCGTCGACCACCTTCGCGGCGAGGTTCAGGCGATCGAGGTCGGCGCTGGGCAGCGCACCGCCCGCCGCCTCGACGGCGTCGATCACGCGTGACCCGGCGGCCAGCGTGACCACCCCCGGCGTCACGACCGCGCCGGCGACGTGGACGACGACGCGCCCCTCGGCGGCCTTGGTCGAGGACGCCGGGACCGGGCGCGCCGGCAGGGTCGACCCGACCGGGTCGACGGTGGTTGGCCCGGTCGTGGACGTAGCCGGCGCCGTGGTCGACCGCGGACGTGTCCGGCCGAGGGCCGCGGCCGGCGACCCCGCGCCGGCGGCCGCATCGGAACCGACCTTGTAGAAGACGACGCCGGCGGCGAGGGCGAGCACGGCGAGCACGACCACACCCACCCGCCCGTCGCGCAACCGGTCGAGGATGCCCGCCCAGCCGTCGCCGGGCGCGAGCCGGGCGTGGGGACGGCGGAGCTCGCGGCGCGACGGCGCGCCCCAGAAGTCGGGATCCCCCTGGCCCTCGGGTTCGTGGGCGGGGACGGGCGGACGAGACTCCGGCACGGCGACCTCCAGGGCCAGATGCAGCGCGCCGACCCGGGTGGGGCCGTCGGGGCGCGCGGAACGGCAGCGGAGGAAGTGCCGGGGAAGCCACGCTCACGATAGCCGACGGCGCGGGGCGGTTCACCTGCCGGCGCGCCCCGACGGCGCGGGCGCTGCCCTCAGGTCACGAAGTTGACGAGCCGGCCCGGGACGACGACGACCTTGCGTACGTCGCGGCCGTCGAGGAGCGACGCGATGCGGGGCTCGGCGCGCGCGGCGGCCTCGTGCTCGTCGCCCGACGCGTCAGCCGCGACCATGACCTGCGCGCGCACCTTGCCGTTCACCTGCACCGCGATCTCGACGGTCTCGACGACCAGGTACGCGGGGTCGGCGGCCGGGAAGGGTTCGTACGCGAGGGAGCGGTCGTGCCCGAGCCGCCGCCACAGCTCCTCGGCGACGTGGGGCGTCAGCGGCGCGAGCATCAGGACGAGTGGCTCGACGACGGAACGCGGCGCGCTCCCCCGTTGGCCGGTCACCTGCGTGAGCCGGTTGTTGAGCTCGAAGAGCTTGGCGATCGCGGTGTTGAACTTCATCTCGGCCATGTCGGCCCGGACGGCGGCGATGGTGCGGTGCAAGAGGCGGAGCGTCTCCTCGTCGGCCGGGGCGTCGACGACGCGGAGCGCGCCGGTGTCCTCGTCGACCGCGTTGCGCCAGACGCGCTGGAGGAAGCGGTTGACACCGGCGATGTCGGCGGTGCTCCATGGCCGGCTCTGGTCGAGCGGGCCCTGGAACATCTCGTAGAGGCGGAGCGTGTCGGCGCCGTAGTCGCGGTAGATGTCGTCGGGCGTCACGACGTTCTTCAGGCTCTTGCCCATCTTCCCGTACTCGCGGACGACGGGCTCGCCGCGGAACGTGTAGGTGCCGTCCCGCTCGGCGACCTCCGACGCCTCGACATAGACGCCGCGCGCGTCCTTGTAGGCGTACGCCTGGATGTAGCCCTGGTTGTAGAGGCGCTGGAACGGCTCGGGCGTCGAGACGTGACCGAGGTCGAAGAGCACCTTGTGCCAGAACCGGGCGTACAGCAGGTGCAACACCGCGTGCTCGACGCCACCGACGTACAGGTCGACGCCGCCCGAGTGCTCGCTCGACGACATCCAGTACCGCTCGACGTCGGGGTCGACGAACGCGTCCTCGTTCGTCGGGTCGAGGTACCGGAGGTAGTACCAGCACGATCCGGCCCACTGCGGCATCGTGTTCGTCTCGCGCACGTACCGCTTCGGGCCGTCGCCGAGATCGAGCTCGACAGACACCCAGTGCTCGGCGCGGGCGAGCGGCGGTTCGGGGAGCGTCTGGGCGTCGTCCTCGGCGAGCACGAGCGGCTCGAAGTCGTCGAGCTCGGGAAGCTCGACGGGCAGCATCGACTCGGGCAGCGCGACCGGCATGCCCTGTTCGTCG
>DASRHL010000328.1:0-2964 GCA_035650535.1 Acidimicrobiia bacterium | reverse complement strand
CAGGACGACCAGATCGCGTTCAAGACGATCGACATGCTCGCCGTCGATCGGTTGATGTGGGCCAACGACCACCCCCACTCCGACGCGACCTGGCCCCGCTCACAGGAGATCCTCGACCTCAACACCTCGTCGCTCGACGATGCCCAACGATCCCGCATCGTCCGCGACAACTGTGCCGAGCTCTACGGCATCACCGTCGACGCGTGACGCGCCCGTGACCGACGCGGACGACCTGCTCGGGTTGCGGGGCAAGGTCGCGCTCGTGACCGGCGCGGCGCGGAGCATCGGACGGGGCTGTGCGCTCGAGCTGGCCCGTGCCGGGTGTGACGTCGCGGTCGTCGACGTCGCGGACGGGTCGTCGACGGCGGATGCGGTCGCGGAGCTGGGCCGGAACGCATTCGTGGTCGAGGCCGACGTGCTGGATGCCGGCGCCGTCGATCGCGCCGTCAACGACGCGGCGGAGCGACTCGGTGGCCTCGACGTCGCCGTCAACACGGTCGGTGGCACCCATGCACCCAAGCCGTTCCTCGACCTCACGGTGGAGGAGTGGCACGAGGTCGTCGACCGCAACGCGCTCGCGACGTTCCTGTGCTGCCGGAGCGAGGCGGCGTGGATGGTGGGCCACGGCGTCACGGGCAGCATCGTCAACATCGCGTCGCTGAGCGGCGTCGCCGGGGCGCCGAACGCCGCCGACTACGGAGCCGCCAACGCCGCGGTCGTCCATCTCACGGCGTCACTCGCGCTCGAGCTGGCGCCGCGGGGGATCCGCGTCAACTGCATCGCGCCCGGCGCCCACTGGACGGAGACCACCCGCGAGGCAGCCGCGTCGCCCGATCCGCAGCTCCGGGCCTGGGTCGCGGCGACGGAAGCCGCGACGCCCCTGGGTCGCCTCGGCGACGTGCGCGAGGCCGGCGGCGTCGCCGTCTTCCTCGCGTCGCGCCTGTCGAGCTACGTGACGGGCCAGACGATCGTCTCCGACGGCGGGCTCGTGCACACGACGGCGCGGCCGCCGCTCGGTCGCGCGTCGGCGACCGGGAATCGCTAGGTCTCGAGCTCGAGCTCGAACCAGACCGTCTTGCCCTGGTTGCCGACCTCGAAGCCCCAGCGGCTCGCGAGCGCGTCGACGAGCATGATCCCGCGCCCGTCGAGCGCGTCGGGGTCCGCCACGACGAGACGCGGCGGGTTGCGACTTGGATCCTCGACCGCGATCCGCACACTCCGAGCCGTGCGCGTCACCCGCAACGTCAGCGGGCCGCCGACGTGGCGGACGGCGTTTCCGGCCAACTCGTCGGCGAGGAGCTCCCCGACCTCGACGAAGCCGTCGAGCTGCCACCCCGCGAGCGTGTCGCGGACGAGCGTTCGCACCGCCGCGGGGGTGCTGCGCGCGCTCGGGAAGCGTTGCTCGACGGAGGCGGTGCGGTCCTCGACGCCGGTCATCGTGTCCTCGCCCTGCGGGCTCCGCGGCTCCGGAGAAGGCGACGTCTCCGGAGTCCGACGTACGACGACGAGCGCGATGTCGTCGTACGGCGAGCGGCTCCCGACGAGCTCCCGCATGAGGGCATGGGCGACCCGATCCGGCTCCTGGGTGGTGACCAGCTCCCGGAGACGCCGGAACCCGACGTCGACCGGCTCCTTTCGACGCTCGACGAGGCCGTCCGTGTAGAACGCGAGCACGTCGCCCGGCTCGAGGCGGAGGGTGACCGACGAGCGGCGGACACCGGGCAGCGTGCCGAGGGGAGGCCCGACGGGCGGCGTCACGAGCTCGGCCGGCCCCGTGCCGCTCGCGAGGACGGGCGGCGGGTGGCCCGCCAGCGCGAGCTGCACCGTCTCGTGGGGCGGGCTCGTGACGGCCACGGCGACCGTCGCGATCGTCTCGATCTCGAAGTGCTGAACTTTCCGGTCGACGAGCTCCAGGACCCGCTCGGGTCCGATCCCGAGGAGCGCGTAGGCGCGGAGGGCGCTCCGGATGCGACCCATGACCACGGCGGCGCGGAGGCCGTGGCCGGCGACGTCGCCGACGACCAGCCACACGTCGCCGGACGGCAGCCGGAACACGTCGTACCAGTCACCGCCGACGGTGCGCCCCTCGGAGGGCACGTAGCGCGCCGCGAAGCTCAGCCCGGGGCACCGGGGCAGGCTGCCGGGCAGCAGGCTGCGTTCCAGGAGCGACGCCGCCGCCTGCTCGACGGCCAGCTGCCTCGCCAGGGTCGCCGACGCGACCCGCTCGGCGACGATCTGGAGCAGCTCGACGTCCGAATCGGTGAACGGTCGGTTCGAGAGGCGCCCGACGTGCAGCACGCCCAGGACCTGCTCGCCGCTCAGCAGCGGGACGCCGGCCATGACCCGGATGCCGTGCTCCCACAGGATCGGGTTGGCGACCGTCGCGGCGTCGACCCGCTCGAGCCGGACGGGTGCCTTCGTCGCCGCGATCCGGCCCGCGAAGCCGTGCCCCACCGGCACCCGCACGCCCTGGCGGACCTCGTCCTCGATGCCGCGTGCGGCCCGGGCGACGAGCTCGTCGCCGTCGCGGTCGAGCAGGAGGACCGCAGCCGTGTCGGCGTCGAGGATGTCGCGGACCCGGGCGAGCAGCTCGTCGAGGAGGTCCTCGACGTCGAGCGCGTTCAGCCTGGAGTCCGTGAGCGCCCGGAAGTCGTCGAGCCGGGACTCGTCATCGTTCATCCCGGACGACACGCGTGAATCGTACGTGCACCTGCCGGCGGGCGCCTCGGCCGTCCTCGGCACGCGGGACCGGGAGAGTCCCGGCCGGACGTGCCGAGAACGTGGACCCGATGGGACTTGAACCCACGACTTCCTCCATGCCATGGAGGCGCTCTACCGGACTGAGCTACGGGCCCGAGGGACCGTTCACGTTATCAGCGCCCGACCCGGTCGCTACGCTCGCCCGCGATGACCGACGCCGACGCCGCACCCCGGTACCGCTACACCGCCCGCCTCGCCGCCGAG
>DASRHL010000327.1:0-5058 GCA_035650535.1 Acidimicrobiia bacterium | reverse complement strand
CGGCATCTGGGAGCTGTTCGTGCCGGGCGTCCCGGCCGGTGCCCGCTACAAGTACGAGATCCGGACACGGGCCGGCGCCCTGCGGCTGAAGGCGGACCCGTTCGCGTTCCGGGCCGAGACCGCGCCGAGGAACGCCTCGGTCGTCTTCGAGTCCTCGTACGAGTGGGGGGACGGCGGCTGGCTCGCCGCACGGGAGAGCCTCCTCGCGCGGCCGGTCTCGATCTACGAGGTCCACCTCGGCTCGTGGCGCCTGAACCCGCTCGAGGGCGGCCGTACGCTCACCTACGCGGAGCTCGGCGACGAGCTCGCCGAGTACGTCGCCCGGCTCGGCTTCACGCACGTGGAGCTCCTGCCGGTGATGGAGCATCCGTACGCGCCCTCGTGGGGCTACCAGGTGACGGGCTTCTTCGCCCCGACGTCGCGGTTCGGCACCCCCGACGACTTCCGGGCGTTCGTCGACCGCCTGCACGCGGCCGGGATCGGCGTGATCCTCGACTGGGTCCCGGCCCACTTCCCGCGCGACGACTGGGCGCTCGCGCGCTTCGACGGCACGGCGCTGTACGAGCACGACGACCCGCGGCGGGGCGAGCATCCCGACTGGGGCACGCTCGTCTTCAACCTCGGCCGCAACGAGGTGCGCAACTTCCTGCTCGCGAGCGCGCTCTTCTGGCTGCGCGAGTACCACGCCGACGGGCTGCGCGTGGACGCGGTCGCCTCGATGCTGTACCTCGACTACTCGCGGAAGGCGGGGGAGTGGGTGCCGAACGTCCACGGCGGCAACGAGGATCTCGACGCGATCTCGTTCCTGCGGGAGCTGAACACGGTTGCGCACACGCGCGAGCCCGGCGTGCTGATGGCGGCGGAGGAGTCGACCGCGTGGCCCGGCGTCTCGAGGCCGGTCGACCAGGGCGGGCTCGGCTTCGGGCTGAAGTGGAACATGGGCTGGATGCACGACACGCTCGCCTACCTCGCGCGCGACCCGGTCCACCGGCGCCACCACCACGACCAGCTCACGTTCAGCCTGATCTACGCGTTCTCGGAGAACTTCGTCCTGCCGCTCTCGCACGACGAGGTCGTCCACGGCAAGGGCTCGCTGCTCGGGAAGATGCCAGGCGACCCCTGGCAGCAGCGCGCGAACCTGCGCGCGCTGTACGGCTACATGTGGGCGCACCCCGGCAAGAAGCTCCTGTTCATGGGCGGGGAGCTCGGCCAGATGCAGGAGTGGCGCTCGGGCGGCTCGATCGACTGGCACCTGCTCGAGCAGCCCGAGCACGCCGGGATCCAGGAGCTCGTCCGGGACCTCAACGTCCGCTACCGCGACGAGCCCGCGCTGTGGGGGGCCGATTTCGAGCCGGCCGGGTTCCGCTGGCTGGAGGCCGACGACGCCGACGCGAACGTGATCGCGTTCGCGCGCCTCGCCGCCGACGGCAGGCGCGCCGTGGTCTGCGCCTGCAACTTCTCGCCGGTGCCGCGCACCGGGTACCGGCTCGGCCTCCCGGCGGGCGGCCGGTGGCGCGAGCTGCTCAACACCGACGAGGTGCGCTACGGGGGCGGCGGGGTCGGCAACCCGCGGCCCGTCGCCGCCGAGGAACGGCCGTGGCACGACCAGCCGTTCTCGGCGGAGGTGACGCTGCCGCCGCTCGGCGTCGTCTGGCTCGCGCCGGCCTGACCGGGCCGCCGCCCCGGCACCGGCCGCTAGCGTGGGGCCGTGGCGCTCTTCGCCTGGTTCTTCCGCCTCGTCTGGGGCAACGACGTCGACCGCGCCCTGCGGCCGGTGCTCGCGGTCACCTTCGTCGGGTCGGCCGCGTTCTCGGCGGGCTGGATCTTCGTCGGGATCTGGGCGGTCGACGAGCTCGACGCGACCTCGCGCCAGGTCGGCTTCGCCTTCCTGGCGGGGGCCCTGGTCAGCATGGTCGCCGGCTACGCCGGCGGGCACCTGTCCGACCACGTCGGGCGACGGCCGATGATCCTGGCCGGCTGGGCGTGCCTCGCGGCCACCTTCCTCGCGTACGCGTTCGTCGGGAAGCGCACCGACCTCGGCCTGTCGCTGATGGTGCTCGCCGGGATCGGCGGCTCGATCGGCAACGGCGCCGACCAGGCGATGGTCGCCGACCTCGTCCCGCCCGATCGTCACGAGGCCGGCTACGCCGCGACCAGGGTGGCGTCGAACCTCGGCGTCGCCTTCGGCCCTCCGATCGGCGGCGTGCTGCTGATCGGGCGCCACTGGCCGGTGCTGTTCGTCGGGGTGTGCACGATGGCGCTGGCGGCGATCGCGATCGCCTTCCGGTACCTGCCGAGGACCGGCGAGTACCGGCCCGAGGAGCCGCCCGCGCGCGGGTCGTTCGGCGCGCTGCGCAGCGACCGCGCGTTCCTGCTCTTCCTCGTCTCCGGGGCGCTCGCCTACCTCGTCTACGTCGCGTACGAGACCGTGCTCCCGATCTCGGCGGTCAAGTCGCACGGCATCTCGCCGTCGACCTGGGGGTTCATCGTGATCATCAATCCCGTCCTGGTCACGCTGTTCCAGCTGCGGGTGACCCGCTGGTCGGCCCGGTTCCCGGCCGGCCCGAAGCTCGTCACCGCGATGCTGGTGATGGGCGGCTCGTTCCTGTTCCTGCTCTGGAGCGGGTCGCTGGCGATGTTCGTCTGGGTGATGGTCGTGTTCGTGATCGGCGAGATGCTCTGGGTGCCGACCTCGCAGGCGATCGTGGCCGCGCTCGCCCCCGAGGACATCCGCGGCGCCTACATGGGCGCGTTCGGGAGCACGGCCTCGATCGGCTTCGCCCTGGGGCCGTTCACGGCGCTCCAGCTCCGCGGCGCCTACGGCGACGCGGCCGCGTGGTACTTCTTCGCCGCCGTCTCGGTCGTGGCCGCGGCCACGGGGGCGGCCGCCGTCCGCGGGTCGCTCGCCCGGCGCCGGGTGGATGCCCCTGCCGCCGGGTACTGAGCTCGGCGCGGTCCCGCGGTCCGGCGGGCAGACCGAGTTCCGCGTGTGGGCGCCGGCCGCGCGCAGCGTCGAGGTCCGGCTCGACGGCGGCGGCAGCCCGCTGACGCCTGAGGGCGGCGGGTTCTGGGCCACGGCGCTCCGCGCAGCACCGGGCGAGCGCTACGCCTACGTCCTCGACGGGAGCCGCGAGCTCGCCGACCCGTGCTCGCGCTGCCAGCCGGACGGCCTGCTCGGCCGGTCGCAGGTCGTCGAAGCCCCGCGGGTGGACCGCCTCGGGCTCGCGCTCGAGGAACTCGTGATCTACGAGCTGCACGTCGGCGCCTTCTCGGACGAGGGGACCTTCGACGGCGCGATTCCATACCTCCCGGCGCTCCGCGAGCTCGGCGTCACCGCGATCGAGCTGATGCCGGTCGCGACCTTCCCCGGGTCGAGAGGCTGGGGGTACGACGGCGTCTACGCGTACGCGCCGCACCATTCCTACGGCGGCCCCTCGGGGCTGGTTCGGCTGGTCGAGGCCGCGCACCGGGAGGGCCTCGGCGTGATCCTCGACGTCGTCTACAACCACATCGGGCCCGGCTCGGATGCGCTGAACGCCTTCGGCCCGTACCTGACCGCCGAGCACGCGACCGCCTGGGGGCCCGGTGTCGACTTCACGCAGGCGGGCGTCCGGGAGTGGGCGATCCGGAACGCGCTGATGTGGGTCGAGAGCTACGGCATCGACGGCCTCAGGCTCGACGCCGTCCACGCGATCCGCGACGGCTCGCGGCCGCACGTGCTCGCCGAGCTCGCCGACCGCGTCCACGCGACCGACCCCCGCGCACTCGTCCTGGCCGAGACCTTCCCCGGCGACGAGCGGCCGGTCGGGCAGTGGGGGCACGACGGCCGCTGGGACGACGGCCTGCACCACGCGCTGCACGCGCTGCTCACGGGCGAGCGGGACGGCCACTACGCGGCGTACGGGTCGATCGACGACGTCGTCCGCGAGCTCTCCCGAACCCCCGCCGAGCGGCAGGTCGTCTACGCGCAGGACCACGACCAGGTCGGCAACCGCGCCTTCGGCGACCGGCTCGCGCCGGAGCTGCTGCGCGTCGCGTCGTCGGTCGTGCTCTTCGCCGCCCAGACCCCGCTGATCTTCATGGGCGAGGAGTACGGGGAGGCCAACCCGTTCCGGTTCTTCACCGACCACGTCGACCCCGCCGCGGCGGCCGCGGCGCGGGCGGGCAGGCGCCGCGAGTTCGCCGCCTACCCCGGATTCGACCGCGCCGATCTGCCCGATCCGCAGGATCCGGCCACCTTCCGGGCGTCGAAGCTGTCCCGCCGCGAGTCGCCGGCAGTTCGAGCCCGCTACCGCAGGCTGCTCGGCCTCCGACGTAGGCTGCCACGCGAGGTGCGGGTCGAGACGGACGGGAGCGTGCTGACCATGCGGCGCGGCGACGCCGCGCTGGTGGTCGACTTCGACGCGAGGACTGCGGAGCTGCGCGCGTGAGGGTGTGGCCGGGGCAGCCGTTCCCGCTCGGCCCGACCTGGGACGGCGAGGGGACGAACTTCTCGATCTTCTCCGAGAACGCCGACCGGGTCGAGCTCTGCCTCTTCGACGAGCACGACCACGAGACGCGGATCCCCCTGGCCGAGCGCACCGCCTTCAACTGGCACTGCTACCTGCCGGACGTCGGCCCCGGGCAGCGCTACGCGTACCGCGTCCACGGCCGCTGGGCGCCGGAGGAGGGCCACCGCTTCAACGCCGCCAAGCTGCTGATCGACCCGTACGCGAAGTCGATCGAGGGGCCGATCCGCTTCGACGCGGCGAGCACCCTGCCGTACGTGCCCGGCGGGGACGACGCCGATCTGAAGCCCGACGGGGCGGACGACGCCGCGGCGATCCCGAAGTGCGTCGTGATCGATCCCGCGTTCGACTGGGAGGGCGACACGCTCCTGCACACGCCGTGGCACGAGACGGTGATCTACGAGGTGCACGTGAAGGGGTTCACGAAGCGGCATCCGGGCGTGCGGGAGGACCTGCGCGGCACCTACGCCGGCCTCGCCTCCGAGGACGCGATCGCGCACCTGCGCGGGCTCGGCGTGACCGCCGTCGAGCTCCTGCCGGTCCACCACAT
>DASRHL010000326.1:0-5152 GCA_035650535.1 Acidimicrobiia bacterium | reverse complement strand
TCGACGCCGGCGGCCACGTCGTCGCGCCCGGCTTCATCGACATCCACACCCACTACGACGCGCAGGTCTTCTGGGACCCGGCGCTGACGCCGTCCTGCTACCACGGCGTCACGACCGTCGTCGCGGGCAACTGCGGCTTCTCGATCGCGCCGACCCGGCCCGAGCACCGCGAGGTGATCGCCCGGACGCTCGAGAACGTCGAGGACATGAACGTCGCGTCGCTCGCCGCCGGCATCCCGTGGGACTTCGCCACGTTCCCCGAGTACCTGGCCTCGGTCGAGCGCCGCGGCGTCGGGCTCAACTACGCGGCCTACATCGGCCACACGGCCCTGCGCCTCTTCGTCATGGGCGACGCCGCGTACGAGCGCACGGCGACGCCCGAGGAGATCGCGCGCATGCAGGCCGTCCTGCGCGAGGCGATGCTCGCGGGGGCCGCCGGGCTGGCGACGAGCTTCGCCATCACCCACCGCGGCGTCGACGGCAAGCCGGTGCCGAGCCGCTTCGCGGACCGGGCCGAGTTCGAGGCCCTGCTCGACACGATGCGCGAGGTGGGCCGGGGTGTCGTCGCGATCGCGCCGGGCGAGCAGTGCGGCATCGCCGACATGTACGAGCTCCAGCCGCGCACAGGCGTCCCGTTCACGTACGGCGCGCTCCTGACCTCGCCTGCGGGCACGCACCGCCAGCAGGTCGATCTCAACCGCGCCGGTTGGGAACGCGGTGCGCAGGTGTGGCCGCAGGTGACGCCGCGCCCGTTGAAGTTCTCGTACACGCTCGCCGAGCCGTTCCCGATCAACACCAACGCGGAGTTCGCCGGGCTCATGGCGCAGTCGCTCGCCGAGCGGCGGGGCGCGTACGCGGACCCGGCGTGGCGTGAGCGGGTGCAGAAGATCTGGAACGACAACCCGGGCTTTTCGGTCCCGCGGTGGGACACCTACGCGATCGACGAGAGCCGGGCCCACCCCGAGCTCGAGGGCCGGCGCCTGGCGGACGTCGCGGCCGAGCGCGGGCGCGAGCCGTTCGACACGATGATCGACCTCGCGCTCGACGAGCCCGACCTGGCGTTGCGGGTCGGCTGCGTGCTGTTCAACGACGACACCGACGAGGTCGCACGCCTGCTGACCGAGGAGCACTGCACGCTCGGGCTCTCCGACGCGGGCGCGCACGTCGGCCAGCTGTGCGACGCGCCCCAGCCGACCGACTTCCTCGGCAACTGGGTGCGCGACCGCGACGTGATGCCGATCGAGGCCGCCGTCCGCAAGCTGACCGGCGTGCAGGCCGACCTGCTCGGGCTGCCCGACCGGGGCCGGCTCGCGCCGGGCAACTGGGCCGACGTCGTCGTCTTCGACCCGGCCACCGTCGCGCCCGGCCCCATCCGGCGCGTCCGCGACTTCCCGGCCGACGCCGAGCGGCTCACCGCCGACCAGCCGACCGGCGTCCGCCACGTCGTCGTCAACGGCACCCCGATCCAGGTGGACGGCACCCCCGTCGCCGACCCCACCACCCGCCCCGGTCGGGTCGTCCGCTCCGTCCCGCGGGCCTGACCCTCTACGGTTCTTGGCACGCTGGACGCCGAATAGCGGCGTTCAACGTGCCAAGAACGCCACGGAGTAGAAAGAGAGCAGGTTGCTGATGCGCGCCGCCGTCCTCGAGAGCCCGGGTACGCCGTTCGTGGTCGACGGCGCGGTCGAGATCGCGGATCCGGGGCCGGGGCAGGTACGGGTGCGGGTCGAGCACTGCGGCGTGTGTCACTCCGACCTGACCGTCGCGACCAGCGCGATGGCGCCGACGCCGTTGGTGCTCGGGCACGAGGCCGCGGGCGTGGTCGACGCCGTGGGCGACGGCGTGACCGCGGTGGCGCCCGGCGACGCGGTCGTCCTCACGCCCGTCCCGCCGTGCGGGCGCTGCTACTGGTGCGTACGGGGTGAGGCCGGCATCTGCGTCAACAGCCGCTCGGTGATGACCAACACCTTCGCCGACGGCACCACGGGCCTGGCGCGCAACGGCCAGACCGTCTACCGCGGCCTCGGCGTCGGCGGGTTCGCCGAGTACGTGCTCACCCCGGAGAACGGCGCGGTGAAGATCCCGAAGGACGCCCCGCTCGAGGTTGCCTGCGTCATCGGCTGCGCGGTGCAGACGGGCGTGGGTGCCGTGCTCAACACCGCGCGCGTCGAGCCGGGCGCGACCGTGCTCGTCGTCGGGCTGGGTGGCATCGGGCTCTCGGTCGTGCAGGGCGCACGCGTCGCGGGCGCGGCGCGCGTCATCGCGAGCGACCCCCTGCCGGACCGCCGTGACGCGGCCCTGCGGCTCGGCGCCACCGACGTGATCGACCCGGCGGATGCCGACGTCGTCGCGACCACGCACGCGCTGACCGAGGTCGGCGCCGACTACGCGTTCGAGGCCGCGGGCCGCGCCGCGCTCGTCGGCACGTGCATCGAGGCGACCCGGCCCGGCGGGACGACCGTGTCGGTCGGGGCGCCCCCCGCGGACGAGAGCCTCACGATCTCGCCGATGGTGGTCTTCGGCATGCAGGAGAAGAAGCTGCTCGGCTGCCTGCTCGGGAGCTGCAACTCGCAGCGCGACATCCCGCGGCTCGTCGCGCTCTGGCAGGCCGGCCGCCTCGACCTCGAGGGACTGATCACGAACCGCCGGCCGCTCTCGGAGATCAACGACGCGTTCGACGACATGCGCGCCGGACGCGGCGTCCGCACCGTGGTCACGATCAGCCCGTGACCACGTCGTTGCCGCTCGACGGCTTCCGGGTCGTCGACCTGACCGGGTGGAGTCCCGACGGCCTGGGCGCGCTCTGCGGCCGCATCCTCGCCGACCTCGGTGCCGACGTCGTGCTGGTCGAGCCGCCCGGCGGGTCGCCCGGCCGGCAGCGCGCGCCCCTCGCGCCCGACGGCACGAGTCTCTGGTTCGCGCACCGGACCGTCAACGAGCGCACGGCCGTCCTCGACCTCCACTCGAGCGACGGGCGCGCCGAGCTGGAAGCCCTCGTCGGCGGGGCGGACGCCCTGGTCGAGTCGGCCGGCCCGGGCGCGCTCGCCGCCGTCGACGAGTCGCTCGGACCCCGCGGTCTCGCCGCCGCGTACCCGCACCTGGTCGTCTGCTCGATCAGCCACTTCGGTGCCGACGGCCCGCGCGCCCACTGGGCGGGCACCGATCTCGTCGACGCGGCGGCGGGCGCGATGGTCTACCGGTTCGGACCCCGCCACCGGCCACCGCTGGCGCCCCCGGGCTCGATGGCGTCCGACACCGCCGGCATCGCGGCCGCGCTCGCGGTGCTGGCCGCGTGGCACCAGGCGTTGGGGAACGGGCACGGCCAGTGGATCGACGTCTCGGCCGTCGAGGCGATGGCGAACCTCGCCGACTGGTCGCTCCCGATGTTCTCCGCGCTCGGGCGCGACCAGGTGCGCGACGCCGGTGGCACGCTCTACCCGATCTACCGGTGCGCGGACGGCCATCTCCGCATGGTGACCCCGCTCACCGACCGCGAGTGGACGGCGCTCGTGGAGTGGCTGGGCCGGCCCGACTCGGTCGCGGGGGAGGAGTGGAACCAGCCGGCGGTGCGGATGTCGCGCCTGCCCGAGCTACGCGACATCCTCGCCGAGTTCTTCGCCGACAAGCCGCGCGACGTGACGGTCGCCGAGGGCATCGGGCGCGGGCTCGCGATCGCGCCGATCCTGCCGCCCGCGGAAGTTCTCCGGCACCCGCACTTCGAGAGCCGCCACACGTTCACGGACGTCGAGGTCGCGCCGGGCACGACGGCGCGCCTCGTCGACGGGTTCGTGTCGATCGACGGCCGGCGCGCCGGCGTCCGCACGCCGCCACCGGCCCTTGCGGCCTCGACCCGGCCGGCCACCGCCGCGCCCGCGTGGGCGGCGCGGCCGACCCCCGACGCGTCGTTCGGCCTCGGGCCCCGCCCGTTCGGCGGCGTGCGCGTCCTCGACTTCGGGATCGGCGGCGTCGGGGTCGAGTGCAGCCGCATCCTCGGGCTGCTCGGCGCCGACGTCGTCAAGGTCGAGAGCGCGGCCAACCCCGACTTCCAGCGGGTCGTGCTCGGCGGCCTGATGAACGGCGCGTTCGCGTCCTCGAGTCGCTCGAAGCGCGCGCTGGGCGTCTCGCTCACGAACCCGGAGGGTGTACGGCTCGTGCACCGGCTCGCCGCCGTCGCCGACGTCGTCGTCGAGAACCGCGGGACGGGTGCACTCGACCGGCTGGGCATCGGCTGGGACGCCCTGCACGCCGCGAACCCGCGCCTGATCATGGTGTCGAGCCAGCTCATGGGCGACCGCGGCGTCTGGGCCGACTGGAAGGGTTACGGCCCGATCACCCGCGCCGTGAGCGGCCTCGCCTGGCTCTGGAACCACCCCGAGGACGCCGACGACCCGCAGGGCGTCACGACCATCCATCCCGACCACCAGGCCGGGCGGTGGATGGCCGTGCTGGCTGCCGCGCTGCTGCTGCGGCGGGCCCGGACGGGTGAGGGCGGGCGCGCCGACGTCGCCCAGGTCGAGGTGATCGTCGGGCAGCTCGGCGACCTGCTCGCCGGCGAGAGCGTCGCGCCCGGGTCGCTGCGCCCGGAAGGCAACCGCGGCCCCGACGCGCCGTGGGGCGTCTTCCGGTGCGCCGACGTGCCGCCCGACGACGGTCTCGCGCCGGGTGCCGAGGAGGACTGGGTCGCGATCACGGTGCGCGACGACGCCGACTGGGCCCGGCTCGCCGCCGTCGTCGACGCGCCCGAGTGGTGCGACGCCTTGTACGCCACACGCGACGGCCGGCTCGCACGGCGCGACGAGCTCGAGGCCCGCCTCGGCGAATGGACGGCGGCGCAGACGGCGACCGCGGTCGCCGATCGGCTGCAGGCGGCGGGCGTCCCCGCGGCCCGGCTCGTCCACCCGCGCACGATCCTCGCCGACGAGCACGAGCGGGCCCGGGGCTTCCTCGTGGAGCTGGAGCAGCCGGGCGTCGGCCCGATGGCCTTCGAGGGCCCGCCGTTCCGCGGCCCCGACCTGGGCGAGCCGATCGAGACGCCGGCGCCGTGGCCGGGCCAGCACACGCGGGCCGTCTGCCGCGAATGGCTGTCACTCGACGACGACGAGATCGACGCGCTCCTCGCCGCCGGCGTGCTCGAGCAGCACTCGCCCCGGCC
>DASRHL010000325.1:0-4216 GCA_035650535.1 Acidimicrobiia bacterium | reverse complement strand
CGGCCCGCGCGGTCCTCGAGGAGACCGGGCTGCTTCCCCACGCCAACGCGGGCGCGCTGTCGCGGGCCGAGCTCGAGCGGTTGCGGACGGTGAGTCCGTCGCAGGGGATGATGATCGAGACGCTGGCGGCCCGCCTCGGCGAGCCCGGCGGCCCGCACCACGGGGCCCCGGACAAGACGCCGGCCCGCCGGCTCGCGACCCTCGACGCCGCCGGCGAGGCCCGCGTCCCGTTCACCACGGGAATCCTCGTGGGCATCGGCGAGACGCGGGCCGAGCGCATCGAGGCGCTGTGGGCGATCCGCGAGGCGCACGCCCGGCACGGCCACGTGCAGGAGGTGATCGTCCAGAACTTCCTGCCCAAGCCCGGCACGGCGATGCACACGGCGGCCCCGTGCCCGCCCGACGAGTTGCTGTGGACGGTCGCCGCCGCCCGACTCGTGCTCGGTGCCGCGATGCACGTGCAGGCTCCGCCCAACCTGAGCGACGACCTGGGCGCGCTCGTCGCCGCCGGGATCGACGACTGGGGCGGCGTCTCGCCGGTCACGCCCGACCACGTGAACCCGGAACGGCCCTGGCCCGAGCTCGACCGGCTGCGGGAGGCGACCGACGCCGCGGGCAAGGTGCTCGCGCCGCGCCTGACCGTCTATCCGGAGTACGTGGCCGACGCCGAGCGGTGGCTCGCGGCCGAGGTGCGGTTCGCGGTTCTCTGCGCGTCCGACAGCGAGGGTCTCGCGCGCGACGACCAGTGGGCGGCCGGAGGCGACGTCGACCCGCCGCAGCTCCTTCCCGCGCCGCCTGCCTCGCCGGCGCGGGCCGGGAGCCGCGTCGGCGAGGTGCTCGACGGCGTGCTCGCCGGCGACGAGCCCGGTGTCGACGAGCTCGTGACCCTGCTCGAGGCGCGCGGGCCGGATGTCGTGCGCATCGCCGCGGTCGCGGACCGGCTCCGCTCCGAGGCCGTCGGCGACGTCGTGACGTTCGTCCGGAACCGGAACATCAACTACACCAACGTCTGCACGTTCAAGTGCCGGTTCTGCGCGTTCTCGAAGGGCCCGCTGTCGCTGAACCTGCGCGGAACCCCGTACCTCCTCGAGCTCGAGGAGGTGCAACGGCGCGTCCTCGAGGCCGTCGAGTGCGGCGCGACCGAGGTCTGCCTGCAGGGCGGGATCCACCCCGACTTCGACGGCGACTTCTACCTGTCGGTGGCGCGGGCGGTGAAGGAGGTCGCGCCGCAGATCCACGTGCACGGCTTCACCGCGCTCGAGGTGACCGAGGGCGCCCGTCGTCTCGGGATGCCGCTGCGCGACTACCTCGTGGCGGCGAAGGAGGCGGGGCTCTCGACGCTTCCGGGGACCGCAGCCGAGATCCTCGACGACGAGGTGCGCGCGGTCATCTGCCCCGACAAGATCACGACCGACGAATGGCTCGACGCGCACCGCACGGCCCATGCCGTCGGCCTGCGCTCCAACATCACGATCATGTTCGGGCACGTCGAACGGCCGGTGCACGTCGCCCGCCACCTCGTCCGGACGCGTGAGCTGCAGAAGGAGACGGGCGGCTTCACCGAGTTCGTGCCGCTGCCGTTCGTGCACATGGCGACGCCGATCTTCCTGCAGCAGCGTGCCCGTCGCGGCCCCACGTTCCGCGAGGTCCTGCTCGTCCACGCGGTCGGCCGGATCGCGTACCGCGGCCTGATCGACAACATCCAGGCGTCGTGGGTGAAGGCGGGTGTCGCGGGGGCTCGCCAGCTCCTGCTCGCCGGGTGCAACGACCTCGGCGGGACGCTGATGGACGAGAACATCTCGCGCGCGGCGGGAGCCAGCCACGGCCAGGAGCTGACCGACGACGACTTCCGGGCCATCGCCGAACCGCTCGGCCGCCGGCTCGAGCAGCGCACCACGCTGTACGGGCCGGTGCAGACCGTCGGCCGGCGGCTCCGCCCGGTCGACGGCACCCACGTCGAGCCGACCCCGGTCACCATCTCGACGCGGGTGCCGGTCGCGTGAGCGCGAGCGGGGAGCCGGGAACCGCGCCGGCGACGCTCGACGTCGTGGGCCTCGGGAACGCGCTCGTCGACGTGCTGAGCCACGAGTCCGAGTCGTTCCTCGCCGAGCACGGCCTGGTCAAAGGCGCGATGGACCTCGTCGACACGGAGCGGGCCGAGCTCCTCTACGGTGCGATGGGCCCGGGCATCGAGATCTCGGGCGGCTCGGCCGCGAACACGATGGTCGGGATCGCCTCCCTCGGCGGGACCTCCGCGTTCATCGGGCGCGTGCGCGACGACACGCTCGGCAAGGTCTTCGCGCACGACATCCGGGCCGCCGGCGTGCAGTTCCCGGGCGTGCCGGCAAACGACGGGTTGCCGACCGGCCGGTGCCTGATCGTCGTGACCCCCGACGCCGAGCGGACGCTCAACACCTACCTCGGCGCAGCCGCGGAGTTCGGCCCCGAGGACGTCGACGCCGACCTCGTGACCGGCGCGCAGGTGACCTACCTCGAGGGTTACCTCTGGGACCAGCCCCGCGCCAAGGAGGCCTTCCGGCACGCGGCGCAGCTGGCCCACCGCGCGGGGCGCCGGGTCGCGCTCACGTTGTCCGATGGCTTCTGCGTCGACCGTCACCGGGCCGACTTCCTCGATCTCATCGAGCGCGAGGTCGACATCCTCTTCGCCAACGAGGGCGAGATCCTCTCGCTGTACGAGGTCGACGACTTCGACGCCGCGCTGCAGCGCGTCAACCACCATTGCGAGATCGCGGCGTTGACGCGGAGCGCGAAGGGATCGTTGATCGTGCGCGGCGACGAGGTGCACCTGATCGACGCGCACCCGGTCCCATCGGGCGTGGTCGACACGACCGGGGCCGGCGACCAGTACGCGGCCGGTTTTCTCTACGGCTTCACGCACGGCCACGACCTCGGAACCTGTGGGCGGCTCGGCGCCGTCGCTGCCGGCGAGGTCATCTCGCACCTGGGTGCACGGCCCGAAGTGTCCCTGGCCGACCTCGCGCGGCCACTCCTCTCGCAGCGGTGAAGCTCCCCCGCTACCGCACGGGCGACACCGCGCTCGACGACGCGATCGCGTCGCTCGTCGACCAGGCGGGGGCCACCGCCGACGCGGACGTCGTCTTCGAGCTGGTCGTGTCGGCCGTCCGCCTGGCCCGCGATCACGCCGACCGCGGTGACCTGAAGCTCGCCAACGCCGCGCTGAAGGAGATGCGCTACTCGTTCCACGTGTTCGCGCCGTACCGGGCGCAGCGCAAGGTCGCGATCTTCGGGTCGGCGCGGACGGAGGAGGACGACCCGCTCTACGACCAGGCCCGCCGCTTCGCGGCCGCGATCGCGGAGCGGGACTGGATGGTGATCACGGGCGCGGGACCCGGGATCATGGAGGCGGGCATCGAGGGCGCGGGTCCCGACCGGGCGTTCGGCGTCAGCATCCGGCTGCCGTTCGAGACGTCGACGAGCCAGTTCATCGCCGACGACCCGAAGCTCGTCAACTTCCGCTACTTCTTCACGCGCAAGCTCACGTTCCTCAAGGAGTCGGACGGGTTCCTGCTGCTTCCCGGCGGGTTCGGCACGCTCGACGAGGCGTTCGAGCTGCTCACACTCGTGCAGACGGGAAAGGCCCAGCCCGGCCCGATCGTCCTGCTCGACGTCCCCGGCGGGACGTACTGGCAGACGTGGCGGCGTTTCGCCGAGGACGAGCTGCTCGCCCGCAACTACATCTCCGAGCACGACCTGTGTCTCGTGCACGTGACCGACGACGTCGACGCCGCCGTCGACGAGATCACCGGCTTCTTCTCGAACTACCACTCCCAGCGTTTCGTCGACGGCCGGCTCGTGCTGCGGATGGACAAGGCGCCCCACGACGCGGGCCTCGAGCGGCTCAACGCCGAGTTCGCCGACATCGTGGCGCGGGGCCGGATCGAACGGATGGACGCCACGCCGGCGGAGATCGCCGACGACGACCACGTCGAGCTCCAACGACTCGGCCTGCGGTTCGACCGCCACGGTTGGGCCCGGCTGCGCGAGCTCATCGACACGCTCAACGGCCGGGGCCCGCACGGGCGGTCGACGGCGGTCTAGATGTACTCGGCCGGGACGTTGGTGACGGTCCGCTGATGTGAATCGAAGACCTCCGAAGCTGTGGGGATTGCTGTCACCACACTCCGGAGGTCTTCGTGGGTCACCGTAACGCTCGTTTGACTGTGCATGGTCGCCG
>DASRHL010000324.1:0-3725 GCA_035650535.1 Acidimicrobiia bacterium | reverse complement strand
GACCAGCGGGCCGCGCTCGTCGCCGAACCCGCGCTGATCCCCAACGGCGTCGAGGAGCTCCTCCGCTACGAGGCACCCTCGCCGGTGAACGCCCGCTGGGTCACCCGCGACGTCGAGCTCCACGGGCGCGCCGTCCCCGCCGGGTCGAAGCTCGTCCTGTTGAACGGCTCGGGGAACCGCGACGAGCGCCACTTCCCCGACCCCGACCGCTTCGACGTCCGCCGCACGATCGACCGGCACCTCTCGTTCGGGTACGGAGCGCACTTCTGCATCGGCGCCGCGCTGGCCCGCCTCGAGGGGCGCGTCGCGCTGCGTGAGACGCTCGCCCGCTTCCCCACCTGGGAGATCGACGAGTCGACGATCGAGTGGGTGCACACGAGCACCGTCCGCGGGTTCGCGAAGGTGCCGATCCACTACTAGGCGCGGTTACGTCCCGCGCACGGCGGCCGCGAAGGCCTCGAGCTCGCGCGCGACGTCGGGTCCGGTCGGGCCATAGGCGAGCTCGGTGACGCCGCCGGCGGCCGCGTCGACGGCGCGCTGGCGGACGCTGGCGGAATCGCCGGTCCAGCCGCTGTTCAGGATCGCGGGTCCGGCCTGGGCGACGTACGCCCGGTCGCGCTCGCTCACGGCGATCATGTGGCCCTCGTGGACGGCCCAGTGCCGGTCGGCCTCGTCGTAGTTCGCCTCGAGATCGGCGAGCCACGCCTCGCCTCCCGGCATCGACGGCACCATGTCGCGCGCGAACTCCCACGTCCCGTGGATCGCGGTCGCGAACGACGGGCCGAGCGTCTCGACGACACGCGGCGTCGTGTGGTCCTCACCCGGTTCGAGGACCGTGCCCGCGCACAGCAACGCGCACGGGTCGAACTCGCGGCTTCCGGGTGGGGCCGCGACGATGACGCCGTCCGCGAGCTTGCGGGCGACCTCGAAGCCCTTCGGCCCCATCGGCGCGAGCAGCAGCGGGACCTCGATCGGCCGGGGCGGCGCGTAGCCGGGCGAGTGGATCATCCGGCACCGGGCCCCGTCGACCTCCACGACGTCACCTCGGAGGAGCCCACGGAGCTGCTCGACATAGGTGGCGAGATCGCTCCACTTCATGGGCTTCTGCCCCATCGCCCGCGCGCCCGTGAAGCCGGTGCCGATCGCGACGCTCAGGCGGCCCGGCGCGAGCTCCTCGATCGTCGCGACGGCGGAAGCGGTCACCATCACGTGGCGGAGGAAGCCGACCGCGACGCCCGTCGCCACGCCGATGCGATCGGTGGCCTCGGCGACGCGCGCGATGGCGACCCACACGTCGCCGTAGAGCGCGGGCGAGTCGAACACCCAGACGCGCTCGTACCCGAGCGACTCGGCGATCCGCGCGTGCTCGGGCAGGTCACGGCTCGGCGGGAAGCAGCAGGCGAGCGCGGGCACGGGACTCGTCACGGGTGCTCCAGTCGGTCGGCGCGGCGGCGGGCGAACACTACTGTTCGCGGTTACGGTAGTGAGCACTATGTTTCGGGCCAGAGCATGAGGGCCGGACGATGAGGGCCGGACGATGAGGACCGGACGATGAGGGTCGGCGGCTTCAACCGGGTCGAGCTGGTCGTGCGCGAGGACGAGATCGCCGCGGCCGTCGCGCAGTTCAACGAGGCGCTCGGCCTGCGGTTGCCCGCGCCGCACGCGATTGCGGGCCATCCCGTGCTCTCCGCAACCGACTTCGACGGCCACATCGAGCTCGTCGCGCCGGTCGGCGGTGCAGGTCCCTTCGGACGGCGTCTGGCCGAGCACGGCGCGGGCCAGATCGGACCACTCGTCTGGGAGATCGACGACGTCGACGAGGCGCGCGCGTGGCTCGACGACCACGGCTACCGCATCACGTTCGAGTACGACAGCCGAGCCGGGAACGGGGCGGAACGGGCGGCGGGCGTCCACCAGCTGGTGCTCGACCCGGCGCAGTGGTTCGGCTTCCGCGTGACGCTCATGCGGCGCTCCGCCCCGCCGCCGCCGCCGACGACGACGGAGGCGAACACGGCGCTCGCCCGCGCGTTCTGCGACGCCTTCACCGGGGGCGACTGGGACGCCCTCGCCCTCGTGCTGCACGAGGAGTTCCGCTGGCGGGCCCCGACGGCGCGCCACCGCGACTCGCCACAGCTCGTCGACGCGCCCGTGCTGATGGACCTCCCCGGCTACACGAAGGCCGAGACGCTCGAGATCTTCCGCCGGACCACGCAGGCCTGCGTGGGCGGCCGCTTCGACCTGACACCGGTGTCGTTCACCGCCGAGGCCGACCGGGTCGCGATGGAGGCCGTCGGCCACGCGGTCAACGCCGCGAACGGGCGTACCTACGACAACCGCTACTGCCACCTCTTCACCTGCCGCGCCGGGCAGATCGTCGAGCTCCGCGAGTACCAGGACACGCTGCTGCTCTACGACGTCTGGATGGCACCATGACCCCGACCCGAGCTCCGGGAGCGCTGTGATGACGACGACGCCGATGACCCACGAACGGCTGATCTCGGCCGACGACCACGTCGACCTCGGCCACGACCGCGTGAAGCGGCATCTCGCGACCCGCTTCCACGACGACTACGACGCCGGGGTCGCCGCGTTCGGGGCGACGATGACGAGCACCGCGTCCATCGTCGCCAACCAGCAATGGCGCGAGCAGCAGGGCCTCCCGCCCGACCCCACGGTGAGCATGGGCAGCAACCGGACGCACGCCGCGTTCGGCCGGGCCGGGCACACCGACCCGGAGGAACGGCTGCACGACATGGACGCCGACGGCGTCGACGTCTCGTCGAGCTATTGCGAGGTCAGCGCGTTCCGCTACCTCTACCTGATCGAGCACGGGTGGAGGGAGGCGACACGGGCGTTCAACTCGGCACTGCGCGAGTTCGCGTCGACCGACCCGCGCCGCCTCGTCGTCTCGTACCAGATCCCGATCCACGACGTCGACGCCGCCGTCGACGAGGTGCGCTGGGCCGCGTCGGTGGGGTGCAAGTCACTGCAGCTCCCCGTCTACCCGGCCGAGCTCGGGCTGCCCGACTACTGGGACCGTCGCTACG
The DNA here is from genome assembly GCA_035650535.1 of Acidimicrobiia bacterium. Lineage (GTDB taxonomy): Bacteria > Actinomycetota > Acidimicrobiia > IMCC26256 > PALSA-555 > DASRHL01. The sequence continues at coordinate 678 of DASRHL010000324.1, read as the reverse complement.
ACCCGCTGTTCGCCGCGATCCAGGAGACGGAGCTACCGATCTGCTGCCACATCGGCCTCAACACCCAGCTCGACGACCTCGCCCGCCGCGACCCCACGCCGCAGAAGGGCATCTTCGTGCCGATGGTCGGGCTCTCGACGGCCGAGGCGCTCGGCATGTGGATCATGGGTGGCGTCTTCGCCCGGTTTCCGCGCCTGAAGGTCGTCTTCGTCGAGCCCGGCCTCGGATGGGTGTCGTGGTGGCTCTACATCGTCGACGACATGGTCACGCGCCAGGGATACGAGTTCCCGGCCATCTCGGAGCTGCCGAGCCACTACTTCCACCAGAACGTGTTCCTCACGTTCATCGACGAGCCCGACGCGATCCACCACGCGCGCGAGCGGCTCGGCATCGGGAACATCATGTGGTCGTCCGACTACCCGCACCCCGTATCGAGCTGGCCGAACTCGCGAGCCATCGTCGACCGCATGTTCGACGGCGTCCCCGCGGCCGAGCGCGAGCTCGTCGTCAGCGGCAACGCGGCGCGCGTCTGGAAGCTCTAGATGTACTCGGCCGGGACGTTGGTGACGGTCCGCTGATGTGAATCGAAGACCTCCGAAGCTGTGGGGATTGCTGTCACCACACTCCGGAGGTCTTCGTGGGTCACCGTAACGCTCGTTTGACTGTGCATGGTCGCCG
>DASRHL010000323.1:0-3468 GCA_035650535.1 Acidimicrobiia bacterium | reverse complement strand
GACGACGGCGCGGTCGTCGACCCCGCCAAGGCCGCCGCGCTCTTCTACGGGGACTGCGACGACACCGCCGCGGCCGCGGCCGTCGCGCAGCTGCGGCCCATGCGCGGCGGCGGCCAGCTGACGCACCCGCCCGCGTGGAGGACGATCCCGTCGACCTACGTCGTGTGCACCAACGATGCCGCGCTCCCACCCGCCGCGCAGCGCATGATGGCGAAGCGCGCGGACACGGTCGTCGAGTGGCCGACGGACCACTCGCCGTTCCTCACGCGGCCGGCTGAGCTGGCTGCCCTCGTCGCGTCGTACCGGTAACGACGCTCAGACCATCTCGTCGCACACCCGACGCACGGCGGACGGCGGCCCCAGCGCAGGCGCCTCCTCGCACATCGCGGTGGCGACCTCGTCGAGCCTCGGGTCACCGTCGACGACGGCCCCGAGACGCGTCGGGACGGCCAAGGCGTCGAGCAGCGCGGCCACCGTCTCGATCAGGGCATCACGGCGGACCGCGGGTGGCCAGGCCACCGACGCGTGCAGCTCGTGCTCGCGGGCGCCGGTGGCGTCGAGCTGGAAGCGCAGCCCCGGAACGAGCGCGACGCACGAACCGACGCCATGAGGCAGCTCGAGGACCGCGCCCAGCGAGTGGCGAGCCGCGGTCGAGAACCACGCCGGCACGGCGAACGGCGCGAGCCGGGGCAGGCTCGCCTTCGTCATCCACACCGCGGTGAACGCGTGCTGCCGGGCGGCCGCGCCACCCGCGTCGCCCGCCTCCCGCGACGCGAGGAGCGCGCGCGCGAGCTCGCCCATCGCGGCGGTGAGGACCGGGTCGGCGAAGGGTTCGGGCGCGCCGGCGCGGCAGAAGGCCGAGAGCGCGTCGTCGAGCGCCTTCACGCCCGTCTCGCGCCAGAGCCCGACCGGTGTGTGGGCGGCCACCTCGCCGTCGAGGAACACCGTGCGGGACGCGGTGCCGGCCTCCGAGTACGGACGTTTGCGGGCGACCGCGGCGTGACGCGCGCCGAAGAACGGCAGGAACTCCGCGAACGACAGCGTGGTGCCGACACAGAGGATGGGAAGCGGCGGTCGGCCCGGCGCCGCCGCACCGCCCGCGCCAGCCCACCCCATTCCGCCGGCGCCACCGCGGCGAGGTCGTCGAGCCCCTCACGCAGCAGCCGCGCGATCCCGCGGGCGCAGTCCATCGTGCTGCCGCCGCCGACGGCGAGGAGCGCGTCCGCGCCACACGCCCGTGCCGCGGCCGCTCCCGCGTTCACGCTCTCGACCGGCGTGTGGGGACGTGAGCCGTCGAACACCGGTATGTCGCGGTCGCCCAGCGAGTCGAGCACGATGGCGAGCGACGGCGACCGTGCCACCTGCGCGCCGCAGACGACCATCGGCCGCTCGATCCCCTGATCGGCGAGCTGCGCGGCCAGCGCCGAGCGAACCGCGCCCAGCCCGGCCACGACCGCACGGAACGGCCCCGATCCGGGATGGATCACCACCTCGGTCGGCCATGCCCTCATGCGCGTAGTCTCCGTCGCCGTGAACGACAAGGTCTACATCCACGAGTTCATCGACATCATCGGCCACAACCGCGCCAACTACATGCACCACATGACCGCGAACTTCAGCCCGATGGCCCAGGAGGACCGCAACCAGCTCTGCTTCGGCGTCTGGGGCGTCGTCGGCACGACGCGCGGGTGGCCGGAGGTGGTGAACCTGTGGGAGGAGCAGGGGTTCGAGGGTCTGGCGACGTCGTTCCGACACGAGTTCAACCACCCGTCCCTGCAGGATCCGAAGCTCGCGAAGTGGTGGGCCGAGGCGGCCAACTACCGCCGCCACGGCGACGACCGGGTGCTCGTGCCGGCGCCGTGGTCGCCGACGATCACCGAGCTCTGCGAGGCGGGGGTGCGCGGAGAGACGTACGCGCACGAGCAGATCCACCTTCCGATGGGCACGGCGCGCGAGTTCCTCGAGATCGTGGCCGAGGAGGCGGTGCCCGCGTACGAGACCGTCGGCTGGACCCTGGCCGGCGCGTGGGAGACGGCCATGGTCAACGAGACCGAGTGCTTCCTGCTGTGGGCGATCCCGACGTGGGAGCAGTGGGCCGAGTCCGAGCTGGCCGAGCGCACGCCGGGGCGCCTCGCCGCCTGGCGCCGCCGTACATACGAGCTGGCGAACGGGTGGCACCGGTTCCTGCTCGTCGACTCGCCCCTGTCGCCGATGCGGACGGGCCGGCAACCCTCGCGCGCCGACCGGAAGGAAGGGTGGGAGGACCTGTGATCACGAGACGCCGTCGAGAGGAGTGGACGTGAGCGGACGATTCGATGGGAAGGTGGCGATCGTCACCGGCGCCGGCGGCGGGATCGGCCGCGAGCACGCACGGCTGTTCGCGGCCGAGGGCGCGGCCGTGCTCGTGAACGACACCGGACGGCGGACGGGCGCGGACGCCGCGAGCGTCGTCGCCGAGATCGAGGCGGCCGGCGGGCGTGCGGTCGCCGACACCAACTCGGCCACGTGGGACGGCGCCGACACGATCGTGCAACACGCGGTCGACGCGTTCGGCCGTGTCGACGTCCTCGTCAACAACGCGACCGCGGCCCGCAACGCGGAACTCTGGAAGGTCACCGAGGCCGAGTGGGACCTCGCGATGGACGTCAACCTGAAGGGCTACTTCGCGATGATCCGCGCCGCGGCGCCGCACTTCTGCAGGCAGAGCGCGGGCGTGATCGTGAACACGAGCTCCGGCTCCGGCTTCGGGCACCCCTCCGCGGTCGCCTACGCATCGGCGAAGGAGGGGGTCGTCGGGCTCACCCGCACCGTCGCCAAGGAGCTGGGTCGCTTCGGCGTCCGTTGCAACGCGATCCGGCCGCTGGCCCTCGGTGTCTCGACCCGGGAGTACACCGAGCACACCGCGAAGTGGGCGACGCTCATGGCGCTCACGATGAACCCGCGGGGGGCGCAGTCCGCGTTCAGCGCCGCGACGCCGGAGACGCACCCGCCGGCGAAGATCTCGCCGCTCGTCGTGTGGCTGTGCACGGACGCGGCACGCGGCGTGAACGGCCGGACCTTCCACGTCGCCGGTGACACCATCACGCGCCTGAGCGAACCGGCCGGGGAGCGGGTGATCACCCAGACCGGCGGGTGGACCCTCGACGACCTCGACCGGGTCGCGCCGGTCGATCTGGTCGGCGACCTGACGAACGACTATCTCCTCGACGACCACCCGGAGCTGCAGGCGTTCGAGGGGTAGCGGTACCGTCCGTCACCGGTGGCGGCGGAGCATCAGGGGGTTGTCATGGCTGTCGATCTGGGAGCCGTCTTCGACGCACACATGGCCGCGGAGTTCGAGGCGCACGACGCCGACGCGACCATGGAGACGATGACCGCGTCGCCGTACCTGACCCACGTTCCGGTCGTGACCGGCGGCGTGGGTCACGACGAGCTGCGCGACTTCTACCGCGACCATTTCGTGACGAA
>DASRHL010000322.1:0-7171 GCA_035650535.1 Acidimicrobiia bacterium | reverse complement strand
AGCACGCGGTTGGCGGACGATGCCAGGGCGAGCGGCCAGCGGGCCGCGAGCGCGGTCACGGCCTCGACCGCGCCCGGGAGCAACGGGATCGCCTCGCGGTAGCGAGCGGCGACTTCGTCCGCGACCTCGTGCGCGATCCGTGTCGGCGGCCGCGCGACTCCGAGCTCGTCGCGCAGGTAGCGCGACCACTCCGGCGAGCTCATGCCCATCATGTCGCGCTGGGCACGGTCCGACCATCGGCCACCGTGGTCCTCGACGTACTGCCGCCGCACCGCCGACCACGTCGCCTCGGAGTCGACGAGCACGCCGTCGAGGTCGAAGACGACGGCGTCGATCATCCGGCGGTCTGACCGCTGCCCATGAGCTCGCGGGCCTGCTGGATCATGAGCTTGACCGCGTCGTTGCGCGGGATCGCGCCGAGTTGCTGCGCGCCCGCGCGCAGTTGCTCGCCGACGAACCGCGTGGGTCCGTCGCGCAGGTTCGCGATCGCGTCCGCGACGACCTCCTCCGGCGTCGCCGCGCCTGGGATCGGCGCCGGGTCGTCGGGCGACGCGAGGATGCCCCGGCGGGCGAGCAGGGCGCGGAGCGCGGGTGTGTCCGTCGCGCCGAGCACCAGCCCCAGGACGTCGACCCCGCGGTCGTGGAGCTCGGCCCACAGCGCCTCGGCCATCACCATGTCGAACGCCTTGCTGGCGCCGTAGGCGACCATGTTCGGGCTGCCGACGAGCGCGGCGCCCGACGACACGAGGACGATGCCGCCCCGCCCGCGCGCCGTCATCGGGCCGGCGAAGTAGTGGCACACCTGGACCGGGACGACGCAGTTCCGGTGCACCATCGCGAGCGCGACCTCGACCGGGTTGGCGAGGAACGGCTCGTAGTTCGGGTCGGCGCCCGCGCAGTACATGACCATGCCGACGTCGAGCCCGGCGGTTGCGTCGACGATCCGGTCCATGGCGTCGGTCTGTGCGAGGTCGACGGCGACCGCGCGCGTCTCGACCCCGGTGTCGGCCCCGATGGCCGCCGCGACCTCGTCGAGGACCGGCTGGCGCCGGGCGAGGAGCACGACGTTGAGGCCGCGCTCGGCCATCGCCCGGGCGTACGCCGCGCCCACGCCGTCGGAGGCGCCGGCGACCAGGGCCCACGGCCCGTACCGCTCGGCGAAGCCGGTGTCGTCCACGTCGGTCCCTCCTCGTGACGGCGCGCTCGGGTCGCCGACCCGGGGGCGAGCATGGCACCCCGGCGCTCAGCGGCGCCCGAGGACCAGCCCACGGAACCGGTCGGCGGCGGGGGAGAGCGGGCCGGTGCGGTGCACGAGCCCGACCGCGCGGCGGACCGTCGGGCTGCACGGCACCACGGTCGCGCCCAGCCGCCGGGCGGTGTCGCCGACCGCGGCGGGGACGAGCGCGGCGCCGGCGCCCGCGAGCAGGAGCGGCAGGACCGCCTCGCGTTGGGCCGTCTCGACCGCGACGGTGGGCACCCGCCCGCTGCGGGCGAGCGCCTCGTCGAGGAGGCGGCGGCTCGACGTGCCCCGTGGGGTCGCGATCAGCGGGTGCTCGGCGAGGCGGGAAAGGGGAAGCCGGTCGCCCCGCACGGCGGTCCCCGGCGGCAGCACGGCGACGAGCTCCTGGTCGCCGAGTGGGTGGACGGTCAGGCCGGGCACGGCGCCCGGTGCCTCGGTGATGGCGAGCTCGACGTCGCCGGCGCGGACCATCGCGAGGAGGTCGTCGGGAGCGTCGGGATCCGCGAGCTCGACCCCGACGGCCGGGTGCGCGGCCCGGAACGCCCCGACCAGTGGCGCGGTCGGGTCGGCCGCCATCGTGCGCAGGCAGCCGAGGGCCAGCCACCCGGCCTCGAGGCCGCGCACCGCCCGGACCGCCGCCTCGGCCGTCTGCACGTCGCGCAGGGCCTGGCGGGCCGGCTCGAGCAGCGCCTCACCCGCCGCGGTGAGGCGCACCCCGCGGCCGACCCGGTCGAACAGGGCGGTGCCGACCTCGGCCTCGAGCGCCCGGATGGCCTGCGACAAGGCGGGCTGCGAGACGTGGACGGCCGCCGCGGCCGGGGTCATGCCGCCGCGGTCGACGACGGCCACGAACATCTCGAGCCGCCGCAGATCCATACGGAAAGCTTATGTGAATCCGAAGAGATTGCTCTTGGACTTCTCGGTTCGGGGGCCGGACCCTGGACGGGTGAGTGAGTTGCTCGTGCTCGTGACCGGTCTCGGGGTCGGGCTCGTGTTCGGGATGTTCGGCGCCGGCGGCTCCGCGTTCGCCACCCCGCTCCTCGCCCTCGTCGGCGTCCCGCCGGTGGTCGCCGTCGCCTCGCCCCTGCCCGCCATGTTGCCCGCGTCGGCCGCGGGGGCGCGCTACTACCTCCGCTCCGGCAACCTCGACGCACGCGTGGCTCGCCTCGTCGTGGTCGGCGGTGTGCCGGGCACGCTGCTCGGCGCTCTCGCCTCCAACGTCGTGAGCGGCCAGTTCCTGCTCGTGCTCTCCGGCGTGATGCTGTTCGCCGTCGGCGCGCGCGTGCTCATGCCCGACACCCTCGCCGGCGCCGCGAACGCGCACGAACGCATCCACGACCGCAATCTCATCGTCGGCAGCGCCTTCGCAATCGGGTTCCTCACCGGCCTGCTCGCGAACGGCGGCGGGTTCCTGCTCGTTCCGCTCTTCGTGATCGCGCTCGGCATGACGACGGCCAGGGCGGCCGGCACGAGCATGGTCGCGGTGGGCGCGCTCACGATCCCGACCGTCGCCGCGCACATCGCGCTGGGTCACGTCGACTGGGTGGTCGCCGTCGCGTTCGCCGCCGGGCTCGTCCCCGGTTCGATGTTCAGCGCGCGCTTCGCGCAACGGATCCCGACCGCGCTCGCCCGGCGCGCGTTCGGCGCGCTGCTCGTCGCGTTCTCCGTCTGGTTCTTGTTCCACCTCGCGTTCTGAAGGAGAGACCCGGGATGACGACCACACTCGAGGGCGCTCCGGTGGCGCCGCCGGCCGACGACGGCCGCACCCGACGGGACGGCTGGTTGGCGAGGATCGCCGCGTTCTCGGCGCGGCGGCGGCGAGCCGTCATCGTCGTGTGGGTCCTCCTCACCGTCGCGGCGGCACCACTCGCGGTCACGCTCGCGGGGGCGCTGTCGGGTGCGGGTTGGGAGGCCCAGGGCACGACGTCGCAGCAGGTGCGCGACGAGATCCGCCGCGACTTCCGGGCGCTCGGAGCCGAGGCGGCCTACGTCGTCTACCGCCAGCCCGGTTCGATCTCACACGATCGGTCGGCCCTGCAGCACCTCGTCGGCGAGCTGCGGCACGCTCCCGGCTCGGCATCGGTCGTCGACCCGCTCGCGATGCCGGCCGGCGCGGGCCTCCTCGCGCGCGACGGCCGCACGGCGCTGATCCCCGTCGCGCTCCGCGCGTCCGTCGACGCCGACCTTCCGGTCTCCGCCGGGAAGCTCGGCGACTACGTGCGCGGGCTGACGTTCGGGCGCGGTACGACCGCCAACGTCACGGGCGAATGGCCCGTGTGGGCGGACTTCAACCGGACCAACGAGCAGGCGCTCCACAAGGCCGAGCTCCTCTCGGGGATCCCCAGCGTGATCCTGCTGCTCATCGCGTTCGGGAGCCTGGCCGCCGCCGGGCTGCCCCTGCTGCTCGCGGTCGCCGGCATCGCGGTCGGCTTCGCCGCACTGCACGTGATCGGCCTGCAGCTCCCGCTCTCGGTGTGGGCGATGAACTTCTCGATGATGATCGGGCTCGCGGTCGGCATCGACTACAGCCTGTTCATCGTCAGCCGCTACCGCGAGGAACGCGAGAGCGGAGCCGGACCGGTCGACGCGGTCGCCAACACGGCGAGCACGGCCGGCAAGGCGGTGTTCCTCTCCGCGCTCACGGTCGTGTTCTCGCTGGCGGCGGTCTTCCTCGTGCCGGTGATGGTCTTCCGCTCGATGGCCCTCGGCATGATCCTGTCGCTGGTCGCGGTCGCCGCCGCGTCCCTCACGCTGCTGCCGGCCGTGCTCGTGGCGCTGGGCGACCGCGTGCTCGTCCGTCGCGGCCGGGAGGACCGTGACGTCACCGCGGAGGGCCACTGGGCCCGGATCACGGGCGTGGCGCTCCGCCGGCCCGCGCTGACCCTCGCGACCGGGGTCGTCGTGCTCGCCGTCCTCGCCGCGCCGGCGCTCGGGATGCGACTCGGGATGCCGGGCGCCCGCGTCGTCGACCCCGGCAACACGAGCCGTGACGGCTACGACACGCTCGTCGCCGCGTTCGGACCGGGCGCGGCCGCGCCGGTCTTCGTCACGACGCACGCGTCCGACGCGGCACGCGTCGTCAGCGTCGCGCGCAGCGAGCCGGGTGTGGTCGACGCCCGTGTCGTGACGCAACCGGCGGCGACCGGGCGGGTCGTCGTGCGCGTCGTCGCCTCGAAGCCGGTGGACAGCCCCGCGACGTCGGCGCTCGTCGGCCGGCTGCGCAGCGACCTCGCCCGCAGCGTCCCGTCGGCCCGCGTCGGCGGCCCGGCCGCCCAGAACCACGACCTCACCGACGTGCTGACCGGCCGCGCGCCCGTGGCCATCGCGATCATCCTCGTGGTCGCGTTCGTACTCCTCCTCGTGGTGTTCCGCAGCCTCGTGATCGCGGCGTTCTCCATCGGGATGAACCTGCTCACCGTCGGCGCCGCGTTCGGCTTCGCCACGCTCGTCTTCCAGCACGGCGTCGGTGCGGGCATCCTCGGCATCGACCCCCAGGGATTCGTCGACGCGTGGGCGCCGTTGTTCTTCTTCGCGCTGCTGTTCGGTCTCTCGATGGACTACCAACTGTTCCTGCTCGCCGCCATACGCGAACGCTTCGAGTCCACGGGCGACACACGGCGCGCGGTTCGCGAGGGAATCGCCCGCACCGGGCGGCCGATCACGAACGCGGCGTTGATCATGATCGTCGTCTTCATCGCCTTCGGTGTCACCGGACCGATCCCGCCGACCGAGCTCGGGATCACGCTCGCGCTCGCCGTGCTGCTCGACGCGACCGTCGTGCGGGTTCTCGTCGTCCCCGCGACGATGGCGCTGCTCGGGGAGCGCAACTGGTACCTGCCGCGGTGGCTCGCCCGGGCGCTCCCCGTCGTCCGCTTCAGCCACTGACGCCCGACCGGCCGAACGGGCGCCGACGGCTAGAGTCCTTCTCCTCTGGCCTGCGCCCGCCGTGCCACACGAGATTGGTCACGATGCTCACCCGACTGCTCAAGTTCCTGAGCGACCTCGATGCCGCGTTCATGCGCGCGCTCGGTGGGCGCCGGCACGTGCACGACGACGTCTGGCGTTCGTAGCGGGCCCGTCGACGCTCGCAGCGTCCGCGGCGCGTGCCGCGAAGAGGCTTTCGGCCCTGGTCGCCTGACCCGCGCCCGTCCAGATTGAAGGGTGGGCGGGGGGAGGTGATCGGCGTGGCAAGAGTCCTTGCTGCCATCGACGCATCGGCCGTCGCCGGCCCCGTCCTCGACGAAACGCAACTCCTCGCCGACGCCCTCGGTGCGACGCCCGATGCGATCCACGTCGGACGCGGCGACCCCGCAGAGTGCATCGGCGCCCGCGCCGGCGTCCCGGTTCGCACGTTGCACGGAGACGTCGTGTCGACGATCGTGCGCGAGGCGTCTGCGGACGACGTCGAAGCCGTCGTCGTCGGTGCGCGGGGTCTGCCCGGCGCACGCCATTCGGTCGGCCATGTCACCGGGCGGCTCCTCCGCCGGCTCCCGAAGCTCGTCGCCGTCGTGCCGCCGGACCATCGGCCCGCGAAGCTGCAGCACGTCCTGGTGCCGCTCGACGGGTCGATCGCGACCGGGAGCGCGGTCACCGGTCTCGTCGACACGTTCACGCGCCACGGCGCCGAGCTGGTCGTGGTGCACGTGTTCACGCCCGAGACGATCCCCTCCACGCTCGATCACACGGGTGCACTCGAGCTCTGGGAGGAGGAGTTCGTCCGGCGGACCTGTCCCCGGTTGGCCGACGCCCGCGTCGCCGTGTGCATCGGGCCGCCGGGAACGAAGATCGCCGAAGCAGCGCGCGCCGAGGCGACGGACCTCGTCGTGCTCGCGTGGCGGCGCCGGTTCACCGGCCGTCACGGCCAGGTCGTGCTGGACGCGCTCGCGCATGCGGGCGCGCCGGTCCTGCTCGTTCCGATCGACACGTGCCCGGCACGTCCGCTCGAGGTCGTTGCCGCCGCGAACGGATTCGGCGGGATGTAGGGCACGCCGTCGCCGGTCACCGGCCCGCTGCGCGGGCGAAGCGCGCGGCCTCGCTGAAGACCTCGACGATCTTCTCGTCGAACGCCGGCAGGTCGCCGGGCTTGCGGCTGCTGACGAGGACGTTCGCGACGCCGCCCGGCAGGACGAGCCCGTCGAACTCCTCGACCGTCGCGTCGTGCGTCGCGATCGTGGCGCGGAACGTGTCAGCCCGCTCGCCAGCGCAGCAGTGCGCCGACGCCCTCGGCGGGTCCACCGCTCCTGGGCACGACGCGCACGCCGGCACGCGTGCCGAGCGCGGCGCGCATCATCACGTCGGCGACGCGGCTCGACCTCGGGCCGGTGACGCCGAGGTCGAGCAGCGTCTGAGGTTCGGTGGCCACCGGCACCACGTCCCGCCCGAACCACGCCCGCCGGTCGTCGGTCGGGTCGTCGTGCACGAGCAGGACGTCGACTCGGGCCTCGCTCAGCGCCGTCAGCGTCGCGGCGACTCCCTCGACGGCCCGGTCGTGCTGGCCGATCTCCTCCCGGAACTTCTCGATCGTCGCGACCGTGGCGTTCGCGGCCGCGGTCGCGACCCAGCGGTGCGTGTCGGCGGCGATCGCGGACTGCGAGACACCCGCGGCGCGCCCACCGGCGATGGCTTCGACGCGCGCCAACACGCGGTCGGGAAGGTGCTTCTCGAGCAGCTGGACGGCGCGTTCCTCGCCCGCGACGACCACCACCTCGGCGGCGACGCTGTCGGCTGCCCGCTCGACCGCCGCCGCGACGAGGCGCGCGTTGGCCTCCAAGCCCTCCTCCGCGTGTTGCTGGTACTGCCGTTGCGACCACCCGCCCGGATTGACCTTCGGCAGCGGCTCGGCGCCGTCGACCGAGCGCTGCTCCGGGTCGCTCTGGTGCCAACCCGCGACGGTGATGTCGGCGCCCTGGCGGTCCGCGACCACGAGGACGT
>DASRHL010000321.1:0-11813 GCA_035650535.1 Acidimicrobiia bacterium | reverse complement strand
CTCGACTGGTTGGCCGCGGCCCGGCTCCACCCGGTCGACCAGGCGTTCAGCCGGTCGTGCATCGTCGTCCCGCTGTTCGCGCTCGGCTTCACCCGCGGGACGTTCGGGGCGCTCCTGGTGCTCTTCACGGCCCAGGCGATCTTCATCCACGCCAACGTGCGATTCACCTTCGGACCGCTCCGCCACGTGGTCGCCACCCCCGAGTTCCACCACTGGCACCACGCCGCCGACCCGCGGGCGTACAACTCGAACTTCGCCGGGGAGCTCCCCGTGCTCGACCGGATCTTCGGGACGCTGCACCTGCCCGCCCGGGACGGGTCGGACGGCGCCCGCTGGCCCGAGGCGTACGGGATCGCGGAGCCGGTGCCGGCCGGCTACCTGCGCCAGCTCGCCTGGCCGTTCTCGCGGCCGGCCTGACGCGGCACCCGGCCCGTGACGGGCCGGGTGCGTCGGCCCTCTAGCCGAACGAGCGGCCGCGGCGGCTCGTCGGGTGGTTGCTCGGGTACGGCTTGTCGGGGAGGTGCCGGACCAACCCACGGCCCCACCAACGAAGCTCGTGCACGACCTTGTGCAGCTTCTCCACTTGTCCTCACCTCCCTCTGGTCGTCATTGTCTTGACCGTGTCCTCTGATTCTGAGAACGCTCGCAGGGTTACGCGCGTTCCCCGCGAGGTTCGCGCCGAGCGGCCCCGAACGAGCGGCAATTTCCGGTGGGAAACCCGAGCGGTGGCCCCGAGGTGAAGGGTCTCGTCTTCCGCCACAGCTTCGTACGCGAGGCGGCCGGACGGGTCGGCGGGTGGATCGACCCGCGGGCCTTCGTCGGCCGCGCCGCCCCGACACGCCTCGAGGAGGTCGCGGAACCCGTCGCGCCCGGGGCCGGGTGGGTCGTGTGCGACACCGCGGTGAGCGGCCTCTGCGGCTCCGACACCAAGCAGATCTTCCTGCACGGCGCGCTCGACAACCCGCTCACCGCGCTCCTGTCGTTCCCGCACGTACTGGGCCACGAGGTGGTGGCCCGCCGGCGCGACTCCGGCCGCCGGGTCGTCCTGAACCCGTGGCTGTCGTGCGTCCCGCGCGGGATCGACCCGGTGTGCCCGGCCTGCGCCGCGGGCCGATACCCGTGGTGCCGCAACTTCGACCGGGGCGCCGTCCCGGCCGCGCTGCACCTCGGCAACTGCGCGGCCGCCCCCGGCGCCCACGCCGAGCGGTTCACGGCCCACGAGAGCCAGCTCTTCGACGTCCCGGAGGCGATGAGCGACGACGCGGCCGTGCTCGCCGATCCGGCAAGCGTCTCGCTGCGCACGATCCTGCTCCACCCGCCCGAGCCGGGCCGGCCCGTGCTGGTCTACGGCTGCGGGACGCTGGCGCTCGCCGCCGTCGGGCTGCTCCGCCATCTGCATCCCGACGTCGAGGTCTGGGTGGTGAGCCGGCCCGGGCCCCGGGCCGAGCTCGCGCTCCGGATGGGCGCGCACGCCGTGCTGCCGTCACGTCCGGACGAGGCGGTCGCCGAGGTCGCGCGCCGCACCGGCGCCCGCCCGCTCGTGCCGTGGAGCCGGCGGGCCTGGCTGCAGGACGGCCCGGCGGTCGTCTACGACACGGTGGGCAGCCCGGAGACGGTCGAGACTTCGATGCGCGTCCTGCAGACGGGCGGCACGCTCGTGATCAGCGGCGTCGAGGCGCCGAAGCGGTTCGAGTGGACGCCCCTGTACTTCAAGGAGCTCCACGTGATCGGGTCGAACGCCTTCGGCGTCGAGGAGGTCGGCGGCGTGCGCAAGCACGCCATCGAGCACTACTTCGACTTCGTGGCCTCCGGCCTCGACCTGACGCCGATCATCACGCACCGGTTCCCGTTCGACGAGTGGAAGCGGGCCGTGCTCACGATCGCCCGGCGCCGGCGCACCGGCGCCGTCAAGGTGCTGCTTCAGCACCAGTAGGGAGCGGTACCTCGATCGCCGAGGCGCACACGACGCCGAGGTCGGCGAGGTGCCCCAGGATCGTCGTGCTGATGTCGCGGAGCTGCTCGAGCTGCTCCGGCGTCAGCTGGTCGAACAGGTGCCGGCGCACGCTCTCGACGTGGGCGGGAGCCGCGGCGCGCAACGCCGCGAACCCCTCGTCGGTGAGCACCGCGATCGCGCCCCGCCGGTCGGTCGGACAGCTCTCCCGCCGGACCCACCCCGACGCCTCGAGTCGGGCCACCGCGTGCGACAACCGGCTGCGCGACGACTGCGACCGGTCTGCGAGGTCGCTCATCCGCAGCCGGCGGTCGGGTGCCTCCGAGAGCCGGACCAGGATCTCGTAGTACGCCATCGGGAGGCCGGCGTCGCGCTGCAGGTCACGCTCGAACTGATCGAAGAGCAGCAGATGGCTGAGCATGAACGACCGCCAGATGCGCTGCTCGGAGGCGTCGAGCCACCGCGGTGATTCCTGGGGTGATCCGCCCTGCGCCACGGTCGGAGTCTAGCCCGGAATCTAGTTGACAGTTCAAGCACTTGTGCTACGATGACTGTTGCAAGCTCAATGATTGAAGCCTCATAGTCTTTCGAGGAGCCCGCCATGCCCGTCGCCAACCCGACCACCACCGAGGTCCCCGGCCTCCCCGGTTACGTCGCCGGCCGCTGGAGCGTCGACCCGCTGCACTCGAGCGTGTCGTTCACCGTCCGCCACCTCATGGTGAGCAAGGTGCGGGGCCACTTCACGACCTTCGACGCCGACATCGTCACGGCACCGGACCCGCTGCAGTCGAGCGTGTCGGCGACCGTCGACCTGTCGTCCATCGACACCGGGAACGCGGACCGCGACGCGCACATCCGCTCGGCCGACTTCTTCGACGTCGACGCACACCCGACCCTCACCTTCCGCTCCACCGGCATCCGGCGCGACGGCGACGGGTTCGCCGTCGACGGGGAGCTCACGATCCACGGCGTGACCCGGCCCGTGACGCTCGCGCTCGAGGTCAACGGCTTCCAGCACGCGTCGCCGTTCGGGGACGTGCGGGCCGGCTTCTCGGCGACGACCGAGATCAACCGCAAGGACTACGGCATCTCGCTCGACATGCCCCTCGAGGGCGGCGGTGTCGTCGTCGGCGACCGGGTCCAGATCGCGCTCGAGATCGAGGCGATCCTGCGCCAGGACTGACGCGCCGCCCGCGTCGAGCCGCGCGTCAATCGAGCGCGAAGCAGCGCGCCGGGTTCTGGGCGAGGATCTTGATCTTCGCGACGTCGGAGAGGTCGTCGCGGTCCGCCAGGGCCGCGACGACTCCCGGGAAGATCCCGTCCGGATGCGGGTAGTCGGACGCGAACACGATGTTGTCCCCGCCGAGGATCTCGAGCACCTGCGGCAGCGTCCGCTCGTCGGGCTCGGTCGAGACGAAGCACTGGCGCATGAAGTAGTCGGACGGCTCGAGCGGCAGCGGGATCGTCGCGTGCCGCCAGTGCTCCATGTGCTCGTCGAGCCGTTCGAGCCACGCGGGGACCCACCCGCACCCCGACTCGAGGAACACGACGCGCAGCTCGGGATGACGTTCGAGCACCCCGCCGCAGATCAGCGACAGCATCCCCATCTGCTGCTCGTGCGGGTGCGAGCACGCGTGGCGGAACGCGAACGTCTCGTAGCGGTCACCGGACTGCGCGATGTTGAGCGTCGTACCCTCGTGCACGGAGACCGTGACACCGAGCTCCTCCGCGGTCGACCACAGCGGTTCGTAGAAGGGGTCGTCGAGCGTGCGGCCGTGGAGCACGTTCGGGCGCACCATCACGCCGCAGAACCGGTGCTCGCCGACTGCGCGGCGCAACTCCTCGACCGCGGCAACCATGTCGCCCTGGGGGACCATCGCCACGCCGACGAGGCGCGTCGCGTCGGTCGCGCAGTAGTCGCCCAGCCAGTCGTTGTACGCGCGGCAGAGGACGGTCTCGATCTCGGGATCCTCGACACCCGCGAAGAAGAGCCCGGTCGTCGGGAACAGCACCGAACGGTCGATGCCCTCGCTGTCCATGTCGACGAGGCGCGCCTTCGGGTCGAAGCCGCCGGTGGGCCGGTCGGGCGACAACCACTCGGGAGCCTGCGGGATGTGCGGCAACAGATGCCCCGCGACCGCGTTGCGCGGGTTCCCCGCCTGGTCGCGGAGCCGGCGCGGCGCGTAGATGTGGTACTCGCCCGGTAGGTACTCCTCCCACATCTCGCCCGGTTCGGATACGTGACCGTCCGCGTCGATGACACCGGCGATGCGCACTGGGTCCCCCTTGCTGCTCGCGTCCCGCGATTGGACCGCCGCGACGGTCCGGCCGTCAAGATGATCCGGGGCTCCGCCGGCGGCGAATCAAGAGCAGCGCACGCGCACCCGGTGCGGCGAGTGATTCGAAAGGAAGCCCGATGTCCCTCGTGAAGTTCCTCCCGGCGTGGTTCCACGCGATCGCCGACTACGCGGTCGGTGCCCTGCTCATCGTCGTTCCCATCGTGGCCGGCGGCTCCGACGAGGCGGTCGCGACGGGCATCGTGGTCGGCGCGGTGGTGCTGCTCGTGAGCATGGCCACGCGCTACCCGCTCGGCGTGTTCAAGGTGCTGCCGTTCACGGTCCACTCTGCCGGCGACTACCTCGCCGCGGCGCTGCTGATCGCGGCCCCGTTCGCGCTCAGCTTCGACGGCAGCGACAGCGGGCTCAGCGCGTTCTACGTCGCCGCCGGCCTCGCCGTGCTCGCCGTGAGCCTCGTCACGAACTACCAGTACAGCCCGAAGCGCAACCTGGCCCACGGCTCCACGGTTCCCGCCTGAGCGCGACCCATCCGTTCTCCGACACAGGCCCCCGGGGCATCTGTCCCGGGGGCCTGCCGCGCCTGGAGTCGTTCAATAGTTCGCCCTTCGAACTATTCGGTATCCTGGGCCCATGACCGTCGAGGCCGCGGCCCAGGGCGGCTGGATCCGCCGGCTCTGGCCGTTCCTGGCCGCACACAAGCGCAAGGTGGCGATCGCGCTCGGTGTCGCGGTCGCCGGGCAGGTGGTCACCGCGCTCACCCCGGTGATCGAGAAGGTCGTGATCGACGACGTGATCACGACGCACCGCCAGCCGCTGTGGCCCTGGCTCACCCTCCTCCTCGGTGCCGCCGTCGTCGCGTTCGGCGCCGCGTACGTCCGGCGCTTCGTGGGTGGGCGCGTCGCCCTCGACGTCCAGTTCGACCTGCGGAACGCGATCTTCGAGCGGCTGCAACGACTCGACTTCGCCCGCCACGACGAGCTCCCGACCGGTCAGCTGGTGTCGCGCGCCAGTAGCGACCTGGGGTTGATCCAGGGCCTGCTGTCGTTCACGCCCATCATGGTGGGCAACCTCGTGATGCTCGCGGTGTCGCTCGTCGTCATGCTCGTGCTCTCGCCGCTGCTCACGCTCGTCGCCGTGCTGTGCATCCCGGCGCTCCTCTTCGTCTCCCTGCGGCTGCGCATGTCGCTGTTCCCCGCGACGTGGGAGGCCCAGCAACGGGCCGGCGAGGTGGCCGGCGTCGTCGACGAGGCGGTCAGCGGCGTGCGGGTGGTGAAGGGCTTCGGGCAGGAGCAGCGCGAGCTCCACCACCTCACCGGGACGGCCGAGACGCTCTTCCGCTCGCGCGTGCGGATGATCAACATGCAGGCCCGGCTGCAGTCGGCGCTGTCGACCATCCCGGTGCTCGGCGAGGTCGCCGTGCTCGCCCTCGGCGGCTGGCTCGCGATCAACGGGCGCCTGACGCTCGGCGCGTTCCTCGCCTTCTCCAGCTACCTCGTCCAGCTCGTCGCGCCGGTCCGGATGTTCGCGACGCTGCTGGCGGTCAGTCAGCAGGCACGCGCCGGCGCCGAGCGCATCCTCGAGATCCTCGACTCGAACCCGCTCGTCACGGAACGGCCCGATGCCGCCCCGCTCCAGCACGTGCGCGGAGCCGTCGACTTCGACCACGTCAGCTACGGCTACCTGCGCTCGGAGCCCGTGCTGCGCGACTTCACGCTGCACGTCGCGCCGGGCGAGACCGTCGCGCTCGTCGGCGCCTCGGGATCGGGGAAGTCGACGGTGAGTCTCCTGCTCCCGCGCTTCTACGACACCCAGGACGGCGCCGTGCGCGTCGACGGCATCGACGTGCGCGACGTCACCCTCGATTCGCTCCGGCGCAGCATCGGGGTCGTCTTCGAGGACAGCTTCCTGTTCTCGGACTCCGTGCACAACAACATCGCGTACGGTCGCCCGGACGCCACGCGCGCCGAGGTCGAGCAGGCGGCGCGGGCTGCGGGCGCGCACGACTTCATCACGGCGCTGCCCGACGGCTACGACACGGTCGTCGGCGAGCGAGGGCTGACCCTGTCGGGTGGGCAGCGCCAGCGCGTGGCGATCGCGCGCGCGCTCGTGACCGACCCGGCCGTGCTCGTCCTCGACGACGCCACGTCGTCGGTCGACACCCGCACCGAGGAGCAGATCCACGCGACGCTGCGGGAGGTGATGGCGGGCCGGACGACGATCGTCGTCGCGCACCGGCGGTCGACGCTGCAGCTCGCCCAGCGCATCGTGCTCGTCGACGGCGGGCAGGTCGCGGCCGAGGGGACCCACGACGAGCTGCTCGCCCGCTCGGCGCTCTACCGGGCGCTGCTGGCGGGCCCCGGCGACGAGTGCGAGGGCGAGCCGGGTGCCGCCGCCGAGGCGGCCACGGCCGCAGCGGTCGACGACGCCTTCCTTCCCGCCGGCCCCGCCGACGGCGAGGAGGACCTGGTCCCCACACCCGAGCTGTGGCGCCACGACGAGGTCGACACCACGGCCCGGCCGTACGCCCAGGTGGCGGCCGCCGCCCGCATCGCGCCCGGCGGCGGCGGGGGCGGGAACTTCGGCGGCCTGCTCTCGGCCACCCCGGAGCTGCTCGCCGCGGTCGACCGTCTCCCGCCCGCGGACGCGGCCGCCCGCGTCGACGTCGAGGCCGAATCCCGTCCCGACGACCGGTTCTCGCTCCGGCGGTTCCTCCGCCCCTACCGCGCCCCGCTCGCCTTCGGCTTCACGCTCGTCGTCGTCGACACGCTGCTCACGCTCGCCGGTCCGTTCCTCGTACGCCAGGGGCTGTTGCAGGGCGTGCACGACCGCTCGTACGACGCGCTGTGGATCGCGTCCGCGGTCTTCCTCGCCGTGACCGTCGTCGACTGGCTCGACACGTGGGCGTACACGAAGTACCTGGGGTACACGTCGGAACGGCTGCTGTTCGCGCTCCGCATCCGGATCTTCGCCCACCTCCAGCGTCTGTCCGTCGACTACTACGACCAGGAGATGGCCGGCCGGGTCATGACCCGGATGACCACCGACATCGACGCGCTGTCACAGCTCCTCCAGAACGGCCTCGTCCAGGCGCTCGTGAGCCTGCTGAGCTTCGGCGGGGTTCTCGTCGCGCTGTTCGTCTTCGACTGGCCGTTGATGCTCGCAGTCTCGGTCGTCATCCCGCCGCTGCTCGTCGCGACCGTGTGGTTCCGGCGGCGGAGCGACCTGGCCTACGGGCGCGCCCGCGAGAGCATCGCGACGGTCAACGCCAACTTCCAGGAGAACCTCTCGGGTGTGCGCGTCGCCCAGGCCTATGTCCGCGAGGACCGCAACATCGGCAAGTTCCGCGCCGTCGGACGCGAGTACCTCGGCCACCGGCTCGACGCCCAGCGGCTCGTCGCGATCTACTTCCCGTTCGTCCTGTTCCTCGCGGCGGTGTCCGACGCGATCGTGCTCGGGGTCGGGTCGGTGCTCCACGCGGGCGGTGCCGTGGCGGTCCCGACGATCATCGCCTTCCTCCTGTACCTCGACCAGTTCTTCTCGCCGATCCAGCAGCTCTCGCAGACGTTCGACACGTGGCAGCAGGCCCGGGCCTCGATGGCGAAGATCGACGAGCTCATGGCGACGCCGACCGCGACCCCCGAGCCGGCCGTGCCGGTCGACCCCGGTCGCGTCAGCGGGGCGATCCGCTTCGAGGACGTCCACTTCCGGTACCCGACGGCGGTCGGCGAGGCGTTGCGCGGCATCGATCTCGAGGTCGAGCCGGGTGAGACCGTCGCCCTCGTGGGCGAGACGGGCGCGGGCAAGTCGACGGTCGTCAAGCTCGTGGCCCGCTTCCACGACGCGACCGGCGGGCGGGTGCTGATCGACGGCGTGCCGGTCGACGAGCTCGACCTCGGCGCGTTCCGGCGCCGGCTCGGCTACGTGCCCCAGGAGCCGTTCCTCTTCTCCGGGACGGTGCGCGACAACATCGCGTACGGCCGGCCCGACGCGTCCGACGCCGAGGTCGAGCGGGCAGGGCGGGCCGTCGGCGCCCACGACTTCATCTCGCGCCTTCCGAACGGCTACCTCCAACCCGTGACCGAACGCGGGCGCTCGCTGTCGGCCGGGCAGCGGCAGCTGATCTGCCTCGCACGTGCCCTCCTGGTCGACCCGTCGATCCTGCTGCTCGACGAGGCGACCGCGAACCTCGACCTCGCGACCGAGGCGCGCGTGCAGCGGGCCATGGGGGTCGTCGCCGCCGGTCGCACGACGCTCGTGATCGCGCACCGTCTGCAGACGGCGCGCACCGCCGACCGCATCGTCGTGCTCGACGCGGGTCGGGTCGTCGAGCAGGGCACGCACGAGCAGCTGCTCGCGCGTGGCGGCCGTTACGCCGAGCTCTGGAACGTCAGCGCCGTCGCCGCCGCGAGCTGACCCGGGGGACACCCCGCGGTGCGACGGCCGCTCAGGCGGGTGGGATGTTCTGGTTGTGGTGGAACAGGTTCGTCGGGTCCCACTTCGCCTTCAGCGCACGGAGCTCCGCGTACTTCTCGGGGCCGAAGGCGGCCTCCACGCGGTCGGAGCCCTCGTCGCCGATGAAGTTCAGGTACACCCGCCCGGTCGACCACGGCTTCATCGCGGCACTGATGGCCTTCGTGTAGGCGATGTTGCGCGCGTCGTCCGCGGGCTCGGTCCACATCGACAGGTAGTGGATGTTGAATGCTGCCGTCCGCTGGCCGAACGCCGTCGCGTCGTCGGGGACGCGCGCGATCGCGCCACCGCCGGGGACGACGATCATCTGGCTCAACGGCGACACCGGCCGCGTGGCGTGCTCGACCAGCACGTCGACGGCCGCGTCGGGGAGCCCGGCGTAGAAGTCGGCCGACCAGTAGTTGCGCGCGCCCTTCACGTTCGCCGCGTCGAGGAGCTGCTGGACCGCGACGTACGGCATGGGCTGGACGAGGTCGACGCCGGGCGGGCCGAACTCGCGCAGCGGACGCAGGACGGCCTCCCCCTCCTCGACCGGCCCGGCGTAGCACAGGATGATCCCGACGACGGGCTGCCCGCGCACGGGCTCGGGCACGAAGTCGGCCGGCGGCGCGGTGATGAACGCCAGACCGCTCCCGACCTCGTCGGGCGCGTCGAGCATGAAGTCACGCCAGAACCGGGTGACCTCGACGGCCGTCGCCGCCGGGTGGACGAGCATGCCGCCGAGGACGATCGGACCGACGGGGTGGAGTCGGAAGTGGAACGCCGTCACGATCCCGAAGTTGCCGCCACCGCCCCGCAGCCCCCAGAACAGGTCGGGGTTCTCGGTGTCGGACGCCAGCACCTTGCGGCCGTCCGCGGTGACGACCTCGGCCGCCAGGAGGTTGTCGCAGGTGAACCCGAGCTTCCGCTCGAGCCAGCCGCTCCCGCTCCCGAGCGCGAGCCCGGCGATGCCCGTGTCGGTGACGCGTCCACCCGTGACCGCGAGCCCGTGGGCCTGGGTGGCCGCGTCGAACTCACCCCAGTTGAGACCCGCCTCCGCGCGCACCGTGCGCGCCTCGGGGTCGACCGCGATGCCCTTCATCCCCCGCAGGTCGATGCAGATCCCGCCCTCGCAGACCGCGGCGCCGGTCACGCCGTGCCCGCCGCCGTACACCGAGAGGTCGGCGCCCCGCTCGCGTGCGAGCCCGACCGCGAGCACGACGTCGTCGGCGTCCGCGCAGCGGGCGATGACGGCCGGCGAGCGGTCGATCATGCCGTTGAACACGGCCCGCGCCGGGTCGTAGCCGGCGTCGCCGGGCCGGATCAGCTCACCCCGGAAACCGGGCAGGTCGAAGGTCTCGGCGACACGCGTGTCGGTCATGTGCTGCTCCCAGGTTTGCCCGTCGGATCTGCTCGAGACCGTTCGTCGACCCTCGGCCCGGCGGATCACGCAACAATCTAGGGCCATGCCCCCGGACTCCATGCCCGCGGCCGTCTACACCGGCGACGGACGGATCGAGGTCCGCGACCTGCCGGTGCCCGAGCCCGGCCCCCGCGACGTGCTCGTCGAGGTGTCGCACTGCGGGATCTGCGGCACCGACCTGCACCTGGTCCTCGGACGGATCGCCCGGCCCGGGTCGGTGCTCGGCCACGAGTGGGCGGGCACGGTCGTCGCCGCCGGCGCCGAGGCCGGCCCGTGGCGGCCCGGCGAGCGCGTCGTCGCCGATGCGACGCCCGGCTGCGGCGAGTGCCGCGCCTGCCGCCGCGGCCGCCCGTCGGTGTGCCTCCGGCGCGAGCCGCCCGACTACCTCTCGTTCCGGGGCGCCTTCTCGCGGTACGTGACCGTGGCGGGGGAACGCCTCCTGCGCGTCCCCACGTCGCTCACCACCCGCGCCGCCGCCCTGACCGAACCAACCGCCGTCGCGATGCACGCCGTCACGCTGTCGGGCGCGACGCCCGACGACCGGGTGCTGGTCACCGGCGCGGGTCCGGTCGGGCTCCTGACCCTCGCCGTGCTCCGCGCGCGCGGCGTCGAGGCCGTCACCGTCTCGGAGCCGGCGCCGCGCCGGCGGGCGCGGGCGCGCGAGATCGGCGCGGCGCGGGTGGTCGAACCCGCCGAGCTGGACCGCCCGGCCGTCGGCGTGCCCGTCGCCGATCCCTACACGATCGCGTTCGAGTGCTCCGGGCGCGCCGCTGCGGCCGAGGTCGCGCTCGACCAGCTCGACTACGCGGGAACGCTCGTGTTCGTGGGTACCGGGCACGAGCTCCCGCGCGTGAACCACAACCGGATGATCGTCCTCGAGCTCACCGCCGTCGGCGCGTACAACTATGACGCGGGCGGGTTCGCCCCCGCGCTCGAGCTGCTCGACTCGGGCGCGCTCCCGGTCGAGCTCCTCGTCGAACCCGACGACGTGACGCTCGACGGCCTGCTCGAGACGATGCACCGTCTCGCCGCGGGCGAGCTGCCCGGAAAGGTCATGGTGCGCCCGTCGGCATGACGGGCGTCCGTCGTCCGACGCGGTGCGGGCTCAGGCCAGCCGGTCGAGCGTGAAGCGGATGGCGGCCTCGAGCTCCCGGACGAGGTCGGGGTCGACGACCTTCCCGCCCTCCTCGGTCACGAGATAGAAGCTGTCGACGACCTCGTGACCCATCGTCGCGACCTTTGCGTGCCGGATGTCGAGCTGGAGGTCGGCGAAGGTCCGCGTGATCCCGTAGAGCACGCCGATACGGTCCGCGGTGCGCACCTCGACGAACGTCGCGTCCGGCGACGCGTCGTTGTCGACGATGACGCGCGTCTCGGGCGGGGCGGCCGCGCTCGGGCGGTGCAGTCGCGCGTAGCGCGCCGCCCGCTCGCCCAACCGGGCGTCGATCGCGATCGCTCCCCGCAGCGCGCGGCGCAGGTCGGCCTCGAAGCGCGCCCAGTCCGGTGGCTCGCCGAACGCCGGCTCGAACTCGAACTCGGAGATCGCCACGCCGTCGTCGGTGGTACGGGCCCGGGCCGCCCGCACGTCCTGGCCGCTCAGACCGAGCACCCCGACGACGCGGCTGAACAGACGCGGCCGGTCGGGCGCGGCCACGACGAGTGACCGGTCGCTTCCCTCGACCAGCAGGTCGCC
>DASRHL010000320.1:0-17913 GCA_035650535.1 Acidimicrobiia bacterium | reverse complement strand
CCCTGGAGCCCGGCGCTCGAGACGGTGTTGACGATCGCGGCGCGCGGCTGGTTGCCGGCCTTCGACTGCTCGCGCCAGTAGACGGACGCGTGGTGCATGGTGTTCCACGTGCCCTTGAGGTGCACGCTGATGACCGAGTCGAACTCCTGCTCGGTCATCGTGAAGATCATCTTGTCGCGCAGGATGCCCGCGTTGTTGACGAGCACGTCGAGCCGGCCGAAGGCGTCGAGCGCGCACCCGATGATCCGCCCGGCGCCGTCGAAGTCGGCGACGCTCTCGTAGTTCGCGACCGCCTCGCCGCCCCGCCGCCTGATGACGTCGACCACCTCGTCGGCTGCCGTCTTGTCGTGACCCTCGCCGGTCACGGAGCCGCCGAGGTCGTTGACGACGACCTTGGCGCCGTGGTCGGCCAGGGCGATGGCCTCGCCCCGGCCGACGCCGCGACCCGCGCCCGTGACGATCGCGACCTTGCCGTCCAGCATCCCGCTCACTTGCGCGTCCTTCCCCCCTCGTTGAAAACTGACATCGGCGTCACGGTATCAAGGCCGTGACCGAACGCGTCAAAACGCCTCGTCGGGATTGGGGAGCGCCACCGCATGGCCGTCGACACGAGCATCATCGGCAAGCCGACCGGGTCGTACCGGGTGCGCGTGGAACGCGGGCCGCTCGAGTTCTTCGCGACCGCGGTGAAGGACGACAACCCGATCTACCACGATCCCGCGGTGGCGAAGGCGGCCGGTTTCGACGCGATCCCCGCGCCGCCGACGTTCTCGTTCGCCATGCAGCACATGGGCCGGTTCACCGAGGAGCAGCCCGACGACCCGACCGGCGGCGAGAACCCGATGCACACGCTGATGGGCTCGCTGTTCGCGAAGGGTGGATTGATCCTCCACGGCGAGCAGGAGTTCGAGTACCACCGGCCGATCGTCGTCGGCGACGTGTTGCGCGGCGAGGGCAGGGTCGCGGACGTCTACGAGCGCGAGAGCAAGGGCTCGATCATGACGTTCATCGTCGTGGAGACGGCCTGGCACGACGAGGCGACCGGTGAGCCCGTGATCACCGAGAAGTTCAACCTCATCCACCGCCGCGCCGCGGGGTGAGGTTCGTCAGGCGCCGCCCGCCCGCGGTCGCGGTCGGCACCTACACCACGTGGACGTGGCCGCCGACGGCCGCGGGCTACGCGCAGGTCCACTGGGATCTCGAGCCCCGCACCGATCCGTCGCCGGTCGGTTACTTCTGGAGCCACCAGGTGGCGCTGCTCGGCGGGGACGCCGCGTACTTCGGACTGCAGACGCAGGGTTCGGAGCCCACTGGGAAGATCGCGATCTTCTCCGTCTGGGGCGCGCTCGGTGCGGAGGGGCCCGAACACGCCGGCGCGTTCGGGGGAGAGGGGACCGGGATGACCGTCCGCATCCGCCACGAGTGGGCGCCGGGCCGCCGGGAACGGTTGACGTTGGCTCCGACGGCGACGGCTGGTGGCGCGCCGAGGTCGGCGACCGGCTCGTCGGGCGGATCCGCGTGGACGCGGGCTGGGGCGGCCTGGCGCCGACCTCGGTCATGTGGACCGAGCGCTACGCGCCGCCGCTGCGGACGTGTGCCGAGCTCGGGCATGCCGTCGCCTGGTTCGGCTGCCCCTCGGCCGACGGCGGCGTGGTGCCCGTCGCTCGTCACAACCACCTGGCGGCCCACCCGGGCTGTCCCGGGTCGTGGGTGGGCGACGCCGAGGGTGGCGTCGTCCAGGTCATGGGCGCGCCCTCCTGAACGCTTAGCCTGTCGGTCGTGCACGAGCGCGAACCCGGCGGCGCGCGGTTCGACACGGCGGCGCAGGCAGCCGAGTGGGACGCGCGGTACGGCGAGGGCGACGGGCCGAAGTGGAGCGGGCGGCCGAACGGTCGCCTCGTCGCCGAGGTTGCCGACGTGACCCCCGGCCGGGCGCTCGACGTCGGTTGCGGCGAGGGGGCCGACGCGATCTGGCTCGCCCGGCGCGGCTGGGCGGTGACGGCGATCGACATCTCGGAGGTGGCCGTTCGCCGGGCGCGGGAGGCCGCGGAGGCGGTCGGCGCCGCGGTCGAATGGGTCTGCGGCGACGCGCTGCAGTCGTCGTTGCCGGCCGGCTCGTTCGACCTGGTGTCGATGCAGTACCCGGCCCTCCCCAAGGCGGCCGGCGAGGCGGCCGTGCGACGACTGCTCGCCACCGTGCGCCCGGCGGGGTTGCTCCTGGCTGTCTTCCACGACCTCGACGGCGAACACCGTGAGCACATGAAGTCCCGAGGCATCGACCCCGACGACTACGTCGGCGCCGACGACCTCCACCGGCTGCTCGGCGACGACTTCACCGTCGAGGTGCACGCCGTGGAGCCGCGCGTCGACCCGCCGCCCGGCACCCCGCACGTCGACGACGTCGTGCTCCGCGCCCGGCGCCGCTGAGCCTCACTCGACCGCGCCGGACTCCTCGAGCCTCTTGATCTCCTTCTCCTCGAGGCCGAGGAGCTCGCCCAGCACCCAGTCGTTGTCCTGGCCGAGGGTCGGGCCGGCGCGCCAATAGCCGCTCGGTGCGTCGGACAGGCGGAAGCCGTTGCGTTCGTAGAGACCGTCGCCCATGAACGGGTGCGTGAGCGGCACGAAGTGCTCGCGCGCCGCGACCTGGGGATCGGCGTGGAGGTCGCCGAAGTCGTTGACCGGCACGGCCTCGATGCCCAGATCCTGGAGCTGCCCGGCGATGTCGAGGCGCGTGCGGGTCCGGGTCCAGTCGGCGACGGCGGCCTCGACCTCGTCGATGCGCGCCTTCCGGGCGTCGAGGGTGGCGAGCCCGGGCCCGTCGAGGCCGACCAGGGGAGCGAGGCGAGCCCACTCGTCGTCGGTCCAGCACGCGATCGCGATCCAGCGGTCGCCCACGTCGCCCTCGTCGGCGCAGGGGAACGCGCCGTGCGGCACCGCCCGCGCCGACCGGTTGCCCTCGCGCGCGCGGTTGACGCCGTCGAGCGCGTAGTCGAGCAGCCACGGCGAGAGCGAGTAGATCGCGCTCTCGACCTGTGACAGGTCGAGGTAGACACCCCGGCCGGTGCGACGGCGGTAGTGGAGACCGGCGGCGAGCGCGGTGGCGACGAACCTGGGCGCGAGCGAGTCGGTGATCGTGGCGTGCGGCCCGACCGGCTCGCGGTCGGGCCAGCCCGTGAGCCAGTTGTAGCCCGACAGCGCCGAACCCTGCCCGCCGAAGCCGGGGTAGTCCTTGTGCGGGCCGGTCTGGCCGTTGAGGCACGCGCTGATCATCACGAGGTCGGGCTTGATCACCGCGAGCGTGTCGTAGTCGAGCCCGAAGCCGCGCATCGCGCGCGGGGCGAAGTTCTCGGCGACGGCGTCGGCCCACTCGACGACGAGGCGGCGGACGAGCTCGATCGCCTCGGGATCCTTCAGGTTGAGGGTCACGTTGCGCTTGCCGACGTTGAGGCCGTCGTACATCGGTGCGCCCTCGAGGCCGTGCGGGTTCTTCGGGCCGAGCGCGTAGACGCGCAGGAAGTCGGGCCGGCCCTTCGACTCGACCCGCAGCACGGTCGCGCCGTGCTCGACGAAGTAGCGGGTCGCGATCGGCCCCGCGGCGCCGGAGCCGAACTCGAGGATGTTGACACCGTCCCAGGCGGGTTTCCCCGTGGCGCGCCCCGCCGGCGCGGGCCCCGATCCCGAGGTGAACCCCTCGGCGTCGCCGACCGCGGGTGCGGGCCGGGACGGGCGGGCGGGCGCGGCCTCGCCGTCGGCGCTGCGGACCACGACGAAGCTGCACGGGAAGCGTTCGATGTCGCCCACGGATCCGAAGAAGTCACGCGCCGCGAGCTGCGCGCTGGCGTAGATCTCGCGGGGCGAGTTGGCCGGCGCGAGCATGAGGTTCGTCTCGCACGCGAGGTCGTAGAGCTCCTGCATCGTGTGGCGTGAGAAGTACTCGGCGAGCGGCCGTTCCATCGCGCGGAGCTCGTCGTCGGTCGCGGTGTTGGGGTTGTACTCGTTCCAGTCGCGGCTGGTCAGGAAGTCGGCACCCTCGACGCCCTCCTCGGCGACGACGCGCGCGATGGTCTCGAGGCTGGGGACCCGCGCCTTGCCTCCCCGCAACCCGAACGAGACGAAGCCGTCGCGCGTGGGCCAGATCTCACGGGTCCGGCCGATGGACGCGCCGATCCGCTGACCGCGGAACCCCGTCTGCGGGAACCGGGCCTGGGTCGCCATGTTGGCGGCGAAGACGACCTCCTGCATCGAGACGTCGACGCGGTGCGGGTAGCCGGACCACCATGCCGTGAGCGCCGCTAACGCGGCTTCGGCGCCGGCGTGGTTGTACCCCGACGGCTCCGTGCAGCGGACCGGGGCCCGGTCGGGATCGCCGGTCGAGTACATGTTGGCGCTCGAGGCCATCACGCCGAGATCCGATGCCCGCCACGACGAGCGCGGGCCCGTGCGGCCGAACGGCGTGATGCTCACCCAGACCGCCTGCGGCGCCCGGTCGGGGTCGAGGGTGAGCGCGTCGGGCGCGCCGGGCGTGTCGAGGACGATGTCGGCGGCGGCGAGGAGCGTGTCGAGCGCGGGGTCGTCGGCTCCGTCGACGACCACGCTCCGCTTGCCCGCACCCCACGCGTCGAAGCGGTGGCCGACGCCACGCAGCGCCATCCCGCCCGGGGGTTCGACCACGACGACCTCGGCGCCGAGGTCGGCGAGCACCCGGCCCGTCAGCGCTCCCGCCTCGCCGCAGAGGTCGACCACCCGCAGGCCGTCGAGCAGTGCCGTCGCCACGCGCGCCTCCCCGGAACTTTCTCTGACGTTGGCGTCAGCCTACTCTTGGCCTCCGGAACCGTCGCCGGGCCCGGAAGCCTCCGCTCCGGGATCCGGCCGTCCGGAGATTCGAGGAGACCGCCGTGCCGAAGCACCGCATCGTCGACGCCGACTGCCACATCCTGGAGCCGCCCGACATCTGGAAGAACTGGCTGCCCGAGCGCTACCAGGACAAGGCGCCGAGGCTCGTCAAGGACCGGGCGGGGGGCGACGCCTGGCTCACGGCCGTCGGCGGCGACGCGGACCCGATCGGGCTGGTGTCGACGCCGGGGATGCCGTTCGACCAGTTCCGCTGGTTCGGCGTGACCTACGAGGAGGCGCGCCGCGGTTGCTACAACGGCGAGGCGCGCCTCGCCGACATGGACGTCGACGGCGTCGACGTCGAGATCCTGTTCCCCCCGCAGCGCACGATGAGTCACTTCCTCGGCGACGACGACGACGACTTCGTGCTGGCGGGCGTCGAGGCCTACAACAACTTCCTGTTCGAGGAGTTCTGCGCGGCCGACCCGAAGCGCCTGATCGGCCTGGCCCAGATGCCATCGCTCGGCATCGACCAGTCCGTCGACGCGTTGCGCAAGGCCAAGGCGCGTGGAGCCAAAGGCGTCATCATCTCCAACTGGCCGTCGGGCGGCGAGAGCCTGTCGACCGACGACGACCCCTTCTGGGCTGCCGCCGTCGACGAGGGCATCCCGGTCTCGATCCACATCAACATCATCAGCCGGAGCCAGCGTGCCGCGCAGCGGAAGGCCGCGGCCAGGCAGGGCAACGCGCTCTACGCCATGGACAGCGAGGCGGCGCGCGCGAAGGCGATCGGATCGATGAGCCACGTCTTCTCGATGACCGCCGGCTCGATGACGTCGATGCTCTTCACGGGCGTGTTCGAGCGGTTCCCCGAGCTCCAGATCTGCTGGATCGAGACCGGGGTCGGCTGGATCCCGCACCTGATCGAGTCGATCGACGACCGCTACTGGCGGAACCGGGTATGGGGTGACCTGCCGATCAAGAACCCGCCGTCGTTCTACTGGTACCGCAACAACGCGGCGTCGTTCATCACCGACCGGTCGGGCATCGCGCTGCGTCACGCAGCGGGCATCGACAACATCATGTGGTCGAGCGACTACCCGCACCACGGCAACGACTGGCCCTACTCGCGCAAGGTCATCGAGGAGACCATGGGTCACATCCCCACCGACGACCAGGCCAAGATCGTCGGCGCCAACGCGGCCCGCATCTGGCACCTGGACTGATGCGGAGCGGCTCGGGGGCTACTTCGACGGGTCGGGGAGGAGGCCGCGCTCGATGGCGGCGAGCGCGAGGCGCTGCATCGTCCGGTGGTGGGCGTAGTCGACCATGCGGCGCATCGGCGTGAGCAGCTCCGCCGAGCTCTGGCCGACGACCCGCTGGAACGCGGCGAGCTCGTCGGCCGTCATGTCGAGGGGGCGGCGGCCGCCGAACAGGTCGACGACCTGGCGTTGCGTCGCCTCCACGCCGTCGGCGTAGATCCGTCCCAGCTCGACGATGACGCGGTCGTCGATCCCGATCCGCCGGAGCTCCGCCATCGCCCGGAGGAGCTCGAGGTCCTCGCCGTCGTAGGCGTCGCGGCCGTGGTCGGCCGGATCGCGCAGGAGCCCCGAGGCCTTCATCGCCTCGGCGAAGGGGCGGTCGGTTCCCGAGCGCTCGACGAGCTCGTCGAGGTCGTAGGTGCGGGTCTCGTCCCGGTCGGCGAAGACGCCGTTGGCGAGGCCCTCGTGGTCCTCGGACACGAGGGCGCGGATGGCGGCGAGCGAGAACCGGCGCTGCTGGAGCTGGCGGATCCGCTCGAGCCGCTCGAGGTGCTGCGGGCCGTAGACCTTGGCCCGCCCGCACCGCTCCGCGGGCGGGAGCAGGCCCTGGGTCTGGTAGTAGCGCACCGTGTCGACCGTGAGCCCGGCGCGGTGGGCCAGGTCGTCGATACGCCAGGGGCTCGCGGGCGGGTTGCTCATGGATCGTGCCAATCGTGCCCCATCGGGGCCGGCCTGTGACGTCGGTCACGGAGCTTGACAGCGGATACCATAAGAGTGTTTACTCACGAAGTCAAGACAGACGGAGTCCAGACTCAATGAGCCACGACTCAACGAGCTTGTGCACTGGAGCGCAAGCCGACGAGACTGTGCGGAACGCCAGGAAGGAATCCGGAACCATGGCCACGACGACCAATCCCGACCGGGAGAAGGCGCTGGCTTGGATCGCCCGTCAGCTCCGGTGGGAACGGACGCTCTCGCAGCTGAGGGCCGACGACGCCGGCGCCGTCGAGGTCGAGACCGAGCGCAAGGCCGCCTGACCCGTTCTTCGACAACCAGCGGTCCGGAGGGTGTCCCCCCGCCCTCCGGCACCCGGGTGTCAAACCTGGAAGCCCGGCTCCATCCCCCCGGAGCCGGGCTTCCGGCGTCTTCGCCTCAGGCGCGCTTCCAGCGCGGGAGCGTGGTGTCGCCGACCCGGCTGAACACGACCTCGACCGGCTCGCCGATGGCGATCGACGCCGGGTCGATCTCGTTGATCCCGCCCTCCGGGCCGGTGACGAGGTTCCCGACCATGCGGATCGTCGGGTCGTCGTCGAGCGCGACCACGATCACGTTGTAGGGCGCGAGCTCGGCGTAGGCGGGCAGCAGCGGCGGGTGGGGCACGACGAACGACCACACGGTCGCCCGGCCCGACATCGGGTCCCAGCGGGTCTCGATCGACCGGCAGTGGGGGCACATCGGACGGGGCGGGAACCGCCGGCGCCCGCAGCTCGCGCACGCCTGCACCAGCAGCTCGCCCCGCGCGGTGCCGGCCCAGAACGGCGCGCCGTCCTCGCTCTCGAGGTCGGGGAGGAGGAAGCCGGATACGACGTCGGTCATGTTGATCTCCGGGGGTCTCACCGGCGCAGGAGGACGGCGCTCGTCGGCACGCCCTCGCCGCTCGTCACGAGGCAGCACTCGGCGCCTTCGACCTGGCTCGTCGACGTCCCGCGCATCTGGCGCACGCCCTCGAGGACCAGGTTGAAGCCGTGCACGTACGCCTCCGACATCCCGCCGCCGCTCGTGTTCGTCGGGAGGCGTCCGTCGGGCCATTCGAGCGCGCCGCCCTCGGTGAACGCGGCGCCCTCACCGCGCCCGCAGAAGCCGTAGCCCTCCAACGACAGCGGGATGAGCGGGCTGAAGGCGTCGTAGATCTGCGCGACCTTCACGTCGGCCGGAGTGAAGTCGGCGTCGCGCCAGAGCTGCTTCGCCGCGGTCCACGCCGGGCCGCGCAGCGGATCGTCGTTGAAGTAGTTGATCATCGTCTGGTGCTGCGGCGGGAGGCCCTGCGCGCCCGTGTGCACGTAGACCGGCTTCTGCGGCAGATCCTTGGCCCGCTCGGCGGACACGAGCACGGCGGCGAGACCCCCGTCGGTCTCGAGGCAGTTGTCGAAGAGGCACAGCGGCTCGGAGATCCACCGGGCGTCCATGTACTGCTCGAAGCTCAGTGGCCGGTCGTGCATCGTCGCCGCCGGGTTGCGGTTCGCGTGCTTGCGGAACGCGATCGCGACGTTCGCGAGATGCTCGCGCTTGGCGCCGAACTCGTGCATGTAGCGCCGGGTCAGCATCGCGATCTCGTCGACCGGGCGGAGCAGGCCCCACGGACGGCTCCACTGCCAGTGGTCCTCGAGGCGCTCCGTCACCTGGGCCCAGGGACGGCTCGCCTTGTCGGCGCGCTTTCGCGCCCGCCACGCCACCGCGACCTCACACTGGCCGGTCGCGATGGCCATCGCCGCGTGCACGATCGTCCCGCAGCCGGCACCTCCGCCGTAGCCGATCTGGGAGAAGAACGTGATGTCGCCGAGCCCGACGTTGCGCGCGACGTCGACTTCCCGGTTGGGCTCCATCGTGAACGACACGAGGCCGTCGACCTCGGACGGTGCGATCCCGCACTCGTCGAGCGCGGCGGAGATCGCCTGGCACGCGAGCGACAGCTCGGAGTCGGGGAGGCCCTTGCCGAACGCGGTCTGGCCGATCCCGACGATCGCCACCTTGTCCTTGAGCACTGACTCGGCCATGCCTCAGTAACCCTTGAACTCGGTCGGCCGGCGCTCCACGAAGCTGGCGACGCCTTCCGCCGAGTCGTGCGTGCCCGCGATCAGCTCGACGATCATCGACTCCTGCTCGAACATCGACGCCCGGTCGGTGTCGAGCGAGCGGTTCAGCAGCTGCTTCGCGAACGCGATCGAGCGTGTCGGTCCCTGCGCCAGCCGTTCCGCCCATGCCCGCGCCGTGGACTGCAGCTCGGCGGCGGGCACCACCTTGTTCACGAGGCCGATGCGCTCGGCCTCCGCCGCCGGGAGGTCGTCGCCGAAGAAGACGAGCTCCTTGGCCTTCTGGAGGCCGACGAGGCGGGGGAGGAGGTAGGTGGGTCCGCCATCGGGGATCAGGCCGCGCCGCACGAACACCTGGATCAGCCGGGCGTGGTCGGCCGCGATCACGAGGTCGGAGGCGAGCACCATCGCGACGCCTCCGCCGGCGGCCGTCCCGTTGACCGCCGCGATGATCGGCTTCTCGCAGTCGAGGAAGGCGCCGATCAGACGCTGGATCCCGGTCCGGATCATGCGGGTGGCGTCGCCCGTGAGCCGCTCGGGCATGCCGTCCGGCGGCGGCGGGGGCGGGTTGGCCCGGCCGGCCCGGAGATCGGCACCGGTGCAGAAGTGCTTCTCGCCCGTGCCGGTGAGCACGACGGCGCGCACGTCGAAGCGGGCGCTCGCGTCGCCGAGGTGCTCGATGATGCGGTTGCGCACCGCCGGCGTGATCGCGTTGCCGGCGTCGGGCCGGTTGAGCGTCAACCAGAGCACCTGGTTGTCGACCCGCGCGAGAAGTTCCTGATCAACGTCCGGTTCGCTCATTGCCACCTCATGCTCGGGCCCGGCTTACTGCGCCGCACGATCCGTGCGCTCGTTCGCCCTCACGACGAGCGCGTCCAGCGCGACGGCGCCGCGGGGCTTGACGACCAACGGGTTGACGTCGAGCTCGGCGACGTCGTCGGACAGGTCGAGGGCCAGGCGCTGCACGTTCATCACCACGTCGACCAGGGCCTCGAGATCCGCCGGCTTCGCGCCCCGGACCCCCTCGAGCAGCTTGAAGCCCTTCAGCTCGCGGAGCATCCGGTGCGCCTCGTCGCGGTCGAACGGTGGCACCCGGAACGTCACGTCGCCCAGCACCTCGACGAACACACCGCCGAGACCGACCATCACGACCGGGCCGAACAGCGGGTCCTGCGACACGCCGACGACCATCTCGACGCCCCCGCTCACGAGCTCGCTGACGAGCACGCCGTCGACGCGGCCGCTGCGACCGGCGGCGCGGCGCGCCTTGCGCATCTGCTCGTCGAACGTCGTCCGGACCTCCCGATCGGAGCTCACGCCGACCTTCACCAGGCCGAGGTCGGACTTGTGGAGCAGGTCGGGGGACGAGATCTTCATGACGACGGGGTAGCCGATCGCCTTCGCCGCCTTCACGGCCTCGGCCGGCGTCGTGCACAGCACGTCGCGGCTCGGCTTCACGCCGTACGTCTTCAGCAGCTGCTTCGAATCGTGCTCCGACAGCGCGTCGCCGGGCCCGGCGTTCTCGAGGATCCTGCGGGCCCGCTTGGCTGCGGGAAGCGGTGCCGTCGGCGCGTCCGCGAACGGTGACCGGTAGCGACCGATGAACTCGGCGTAGTCGACGCAGGCCCGCACCGCGCCCACACAGTTCGAGAACGTGCGGAACGTCGGGAGACCGCCGTCGAGCAGGTACCGGTAGTACGTGTCGTCCGTGCCGGCCGGCGCGCCCCAGATCACGAAGATCGGCTTGTCGGTCGTCTTCGCGACGTCGACCAGGTCGCGCGTGAACGGCTTGCTGAACAGCTCGACCGCGCCCGTGATCGGGACGATCAGGATGTCGACGTTCTCGTCCGCGAGGATCAGGTCGAGGATCTCGCGCCCGGCCGGCGTCGCGACCGGCGGCCCGCCCGAGTCGACCGGGTTCGACACCCGCAGGTAGCCCGGGATCAGCCCGGCGTGCAGCCTGCGCTGCGTCTCGGCCGCCAGGGGCGGGAGCCGGAGCCCGGCGGCGGCGACCATGTCGGCCATGTGCGCTCCCGTCCCGCCCGAGATGGCGTACACGCACACACCGTCGCCCGCCGGGAGCTTCGTGCGCGCGAACGCCATCGACGTCTCGAGCAGCTCGTCGAGCCCGTCGACGCGTGTGACGCCGAACTGCCGGAACACGGCCGACACGACCGCGTCCGACCCGGTCAGGTGTCCCGTGTGCGCCTTCGCCATCGAGGTGCCCTCGTCCGTGCGACCGACCTTGACCATCACGATCGGCTTGCGGAGCTGGGCGGCGTGGTCGGCCGCGAGCATGAGCGTGCGGCCGTCCTTGAAGCCCTCGATGTAGCAGGCGACGACCCCGACCTCGGGTTGGTCGACGAAGTACCGCGCGAAGTCCGCGAACTCGAGGTCGACCTCGTTGCCCGTCGGCGCCCAGTGCGACAGCGCGATCCCGATCTCCTGGCCCTGGAACACCGGGCGGCCCTGGTGGCCGCTCTGCGTGATCAGCGCGATCGACGGTCCGGGCAGGTCCTCGAACTCGGAGAAGGCGTTCAGGTTCGTGTTCGGACCGAGCAGATGCGTCTCGCCGCCCCGGACCAGGCCGGCCAACCGGGCCTCGAGCGCCGCGCCCTCCTCGCCCGTCTCGGAGAAGCCGGCGGCGAAGATGACCGCGAACCTGGCCTTCTTCGCCACGACCTCCTCGAAGCTGTCGACGGCCTTCCCGGTGAGGATGACCGCGAGGTCGACGTCGCCGGGGACGTCGCCGATCGTCGGGTAGCAGCGCACGCCCATCACGGTCTCGTGCGTCGGGTGCACCGGATAGAAGGTCCCGCCGTTCTGGTCGGTGAACTCCTTGACGCGCTTCGTCATCTGCGTGTTCGGTCGCATCGGTGTCTCCGACGCGCCGATGACGGCGACCGTCCTCGGGTGGAGGAAGACGTCGAGGTCGACGTCGCGCAAGGCGAGCGGGCGGCCGCTGACGTCGGTCGGGCGGGCGTCCACGGGGCGTGATTCGGGCATGGAGCCTCCGCGGGTCGGGACGAGGGCCCAAGACAATGACACGGGAGTCAGTCTTCCTGCGAGTCACCGGGGGCTAGCTTCGAACCATGGATGGGGCCCCGCGCAGGATCGCGGTCGTGGGCGCGTCTCTGGCCGGGTTGCGGGCGGCGGAGGAGTTGCGACGCCTGGGGCACGACGGGCCGCTCGTGATGATCGGCGCCGAGGTCCACCTGCCGTACGACCGCCCGCCGCTCTCGAAGGAGCTGCTGTTCGGCGACTGGGAGCCGGAGCAGACCGTGCTGCGGCGCCAGGGCTACGACGATCTGGACCTCGACTGGCGGCTGGGGCGGCGGGCCGTGGCACTCGACGTCGGCGCGCGGGTCGTGCACCTGGACGACGGCGACCGCGTCGGGTTCGACGGTCTCGTGCTCGCCACCGGCTCGACACCCAGGGCGCTGCCCGGCCAGCCGGCGCTACCCGGCATCTTCATGCTGCGCACGCTCGACGACGCGATCGCCCTGCGCGCCGCGCTCGAGCACGGCCCCCGCGTCGTCGTGGTGGGCGCGGGGTTCATCGGGGCCGAGGTCGCGGCCGCGTGCCGCCGGCGCCACCTCGACGTCACCGTGCTGGAAGCGCTCCCGAGCCCGATGGTGCGCGGCCTCGGCCCGCGGCTCGGCGACGCCCTCGGAGCGCTCCACCGCGACCACGGCGTCGACCTCCGCGTCGACGCGGGCGTCGCCGGATTCGAGGCGGACGGCGCCGGCCGGGTCGCCCGGGTGCGGCTCGCCGACGGCAGCGCGGTCGACGCCGACGTCGTGGTCGTCGGCGTCGGCGTCGTCCCGGCGACCGGGTGGCTCGACGGGTCGGGCCTGACCGTCGACAACGGGGTCGTCTGCGACGAGACCTGCCTCGCCGCGCCCGGGATCGTCGCCGCCGGCGACGTGGCCCGCTGGCCCAACGCGCTCTTCGACGGCGAGCTCATGCGGCTCGAGCACTGGACCAACGCCGCCGAGCAGGGCGTGATGGCGGCGAAGCGGTTGCTCGCCACGGACGCGGAGGCGGAGCCGTTCGCGCCGGTGCCGTTCGTCTGGTCCGACCAGTACGACGTGAAGATCCAGGTCGCGGGGCACGTGCGCGGCGACGACACGATCGAGATCGTCGACGGGTCGGTCGACGAGCGGCGGTTCGTCGCGATCGTCGGGCGCGCCGGTCGCCTCGTCGGCGCCGTCGCGTTCAGCCGCCCGCGCCTGTTGATGCAGTACCGGCGGATGGTGCAGGAGCGAGTCTCGTTCGACGACGCGCTCGCGTCGGCGCGGGCCGGAAGCTGACCTGTGGCACCGCTCGTCACCGTCGACCGCCTCGGCGCAGCCCCCGATGGTGCGGGCGAGGGTGACGGCGCGCTCGCGGTCGTCACGCTGCAGCGACCCGAGCGGCGCAACGCGCTCTCGATCGCTTTGCGCGACGAGATGAGCGACGCGCTCGACGGCCTCGCGGGCGACGAACGGTTGCGGGTGGTGGTCGTCACCGGTGCCGGCTCCGTGTTCTCGGCGGGGTTCGACCTCGACGAGTTCGGACGGCTCGGCGAGCCCGAGTTCGCGGCTGGTCTCTGGGAGTCGAGCGACCGTTGGCACCGGACGGTGCTCGAGTTCCCGCTGCCGATGGTCGCGGCCGTCAACGGTGCTGCGTTCGGCGGCGGCTTCGACCTCGCGGTCATGTGCGATCTGCGCATCGCGTCGACGACCGCGCGCTTCGCGCACCCGGAGCACGCGTTCAGCCAGGTGGTGTACGCGCCGCTGCACGACCTCGTGGGCGGCGCCGTCGCCCGGGACCTCGCCCTCACGGGCCGGGTCGTCGACGCCGCCGAGGCGAAGAGTCTGGGTCTGGTCACGCGTGTCGTCGCCGACGGCGACCTCCTCGACGACGCGGTCGCCGTCGCGCGGGAGATCGCGCGGGCGCCTCGCGACGTCCTCCTGCAGATGAAGCGGAAGATCGCGTGGCGTGCCGGGATCCGGTTCGGCGCGACGCTCGACCTGTGAACGGCGACGGCGTGCGGGATCGCCTCGTCACGGCGCGGTTCGCCCTCGTCGTCGGAGCGGGCCTCGCGTACTTCACCGCGCTCGGGATGCTGCTGCCGGTCGTTCCCGTGTACGTCGACGAGCGGCTCGGAGGCGGCGGTCTCGCGGTCGGCGTCGCGGTGGGCGCCCTCTTCGTGAGCGCCGTCGTCTGCCGCCCGATCGCCGGGCGGGTGGGCGACCGGTTCGGACGCCGCGTCCTCCTCATCGGTGGCGCCGCGGTCGTCGCGGTGTCGATCGCGCTGTACGCGAGCGCGGAGTCGTTCACGGTCCTGGTCGCGGCCCGGCTCCTGACGGGCGTCGGCGAAGCAGGCTTCTTCGTCGGCGGTGCGACGATGGTCACCGATCTCGCGCCGGCGGCGCGTCGCGGCGAGGCGATCAGCTACTGGTCGGTCGGCGTGTTCGGCGGGCTCGCGATCGGCCCGATCCTGGGCGAGGCGCTGCTCGGCGCCGATCACTACACGGTCGTCTGGTTCGTCGCCGCCGGCCTCGCTGCCGTCGCGTCGGTGCTCGCCACCGGGACGCGCGACGTCGAACGGGACCCCGGCGCGCCGGTCCACGCCAAGCTGATCAACCGGGCGGCAGTCGGCCCGGGCGTGCTGCTGTTCCTCGGGATCCTGCCGCTCGCGGCCTTCAACTCGTTCGTGCCCTTGTACGTCGGAGACGTCGGGCTGCACGGCGCCGACGGCATCTTCGTCCTCTACGGCGTGCTCATCCTCGTGGTCCGGATCTTCGGCGCCCGCATCCCCGACCGGTTCGGGGGTGGCACGACCGGGGCGCTCGCGCTCGCGTGCAACGCGTCGGGCATGGCGATCGTCGTCGCCTGGCACAGCGCGGCCGGCCTCGTCGTCGGGACGGTCGTGTTCGCGGCGGGCATGTCGCTGCTGTACCCGGCGTTCTTCCTGCTCGCCCTCCACGGCGTGGCCGAATCGGAACGAGGCTCGGCGGTCGGGACGGTCAGCGTCTTCTTCGACCTCTCGCAGGGTCTCGGCGCGGTGGTCGTCGGCGGCGTGGCGGCGGCGACGAGCATTCCCGGTGCCTTCGCGGCGGGTGGCGCGGCGGCGCTGCTCGGCCTCGTCGCCATGCGGACCCTCCGCGACCGCATCGTCCGCGTCGCGCCGGCGACGGCCTGAGCCCGCCGAGCGAGCCCACCCCGTGCCGTCGCTGCTCGTCACCAACGACTTCCCGCCGAAGATCGGCGGAATCCAGTCGTACCTCTACGAGCTCTGGCGCCGGCTGCCACCGACCGAGACCACCGTCCTGACGACGCCGTACGAGGGCGCCGCCGCCTGGGACGCCCGGCAACCGTTCCGGGTCGAGCGGACGCGCGAGAGCTGGTTGCTCCCGACGGCGTCGCTCACGCGCCGCATCGACGCCCTGGCCCGCGAGCTCGGCGCCGGCGTCGTCTTCCTCGACCCGATGCTCCCGCTCGGCCTCGTCGGGCCCCGCCTGCGCAGCGCGCCCTACGTCGTCGTCGTGCACGGCGCCGAGATCACCGTGCCGGGCCGGCTCCCGGGCCTGCGATCGTTGGCGGCGACGGTCCTGCGGTCCGCCGCCGGCATCGTCGCCGCCGGGGAGTACCCGGCGCGTGAGGCGGCGCACGCGGCAGGGCGGCCGCTGCCCGCGCTCGTCCTTCCGCCCGGCGTCGACCCCGGCCGGTTCCGCCCCCTCGACCCGGAGCGGCGGCGGGTCGTTCGGGCCCGGCACGGGCTCCACCCCCACGCACCGTTGGTGCTCGGCGTGAGCCGGCTCGTGCCCCGCAAGGGCTTCGACACGGTGCTCGACGCCGTCGGAGGCCTTCCCGGCGTGCACGTGGCGATCGCGGGCGCGGGCCGTGACCGTGCCCGCCTCGAGCGCCGGTCGCTCCCGCTCGGGGCGCGGGCCCGGTTCCTCGGCCGGGTTCCCGACGCCGAGCTGCCCGAGCTGTACGCGTGCGCGGACGTCTTCGCCATGCTCTGCCGCGACCGGTGGGGCGGTCTCGAGGCCGAGGGCTTCGGAATCGTGTTCGTCGAGGCGGCGGCATGCGGCGTGCCCGCCGTCGCCGGGCGCAGCGGTGGATCCCACGACGCCGTCGTCGACGGCGAGACCGGGATCGTGGTCGACCCTCGAGACGTCGGTGCGGCGCGCCGCGCGGTCGCCGCGCTCCTCCGCGACGACTCCCTCCGTGCCCGCATGGGCGCCGCCGCGCGCGCCCGGGCCGCCGGCCCGCTCTCCTACGACGTGCTGGCGGCGCGGCTCGCGCCCCTCGCCCGCGGCGACCTCGGCGTGCTCGACCCCGTCCGTGTGCCCGGCTGAGACCGGATGCCTCGCCGATCGGCGAGGAGCTCGCTCGCTGCTTCGCGGGATGCCCGCTCCGCGACGCTCGCTCGGATGCCTCGCCGATCGGCGAGGAGCTCGCTCGCTGCTTCGCGGGAGACCCGCTCCGCGACGCTCGCTCGGGTCGCTCCCCGATACGCTCGAGCGAGTGAACGAGAGGCGCGCCGCCGCGGAGCCGGGCCGGGCGATCGTGCTGGCGTCGTGGGCTTCGAACGTGATCTTCGCCGTGACGGCCGTGCCCGTCGCTGCGGGGGTCGACGCGCTCGACGGCGTCGCGGTCGGCGTCGCGCTCACGCTGTTCCTCGTCGCGCTCGGAGTGTGGTCCTACGCGTTCGTGATCGCCGTCGGCCGCAGCGCTCGGGGTGACGACGTGGTCGTCGGCAGCCTGTTCCTGATGCAGGGACCGGCGCCGGCGCGGGTTCGGTGGCACCTCTTCGGCTCGTTCGCCGTCTGCCTGGCGATCACCGCCGGCACGGCGGTCGGCGACCCGTTCGGCGTGCTGGTCCCGATGCTGCCGCTCGGTCTTGTCGGCCTCTGGGGTGCCCGCCACGGGGTCTTCCCGGCCCGCCGCGACGCCGCGAGCCGCCGCTGACCGCCGGCGGGGGCGACCCGCGCCCGCCCTTGCACGGCGGGATGCGAGTTGCTTGCATGGGCCGATGCCCGAGCAGGCCCACGAGCACATCTTCGTCGCCGCCCCGGTGCGACGGTGCTTCGACGTCGCGACCGACTTCGAGCGCTACCCGCAGTGGGCGCGTGACGTGAAGCAGATCGACGTGCTCGGCCGCGACGAGGAGGGTCGGGGCAAGACGGTCGAGTTCCGCGTCGCCGGGCTCGGCCGAAGCATCCGGTACGTCCTCGAGTACGACTACACCGAGGCCGTCGGCGCCTTCTCGTGGCACCTGCTCGAGGGCGACGTGCTCCGCCGGCTCGACGGCCGCTACGGGTTCGAGGCGGAGGAGGGCGGAACCCGGGTGACCTACGACCTCGCGGTCGAGATCGCGATCCCGATGCCCGGCCTCATCAAGCGGCGGGCCGCCGGGATGATCATGGGGACGGCCCTCCGCGAGCTGAAGAGAGAGGTGGAGACGTGAGCGAGCAGGCGAGGGCGAGTCGGCAGCCGGGGGACCGGGGCGACGACCTCGACGCCGGGCCGGAGTACTCGGAGGTCGGCCCGGGGCCGGCGCCGGCGCCCCCGACCGCGGTCGAGTCGCTCGTGAACGCGCTGCTCGAGGCCGGACCCGACGTGGCCGACCACGTCGTGCGCGCGGCCCAAGAGCTGCTGCTCGCCGCCCAGACGGTCGTCGACGCCGCGCAGCGCGCCGTCGAGGAGCAGCAGGCACTCCGGCGGCCGGCGGCGGCGCCGGCCGCGGAGCCGGACGCCGGCGCGACGGTGCATCACCTCGACGTCGGCGAGTGAGCGGCGCGGGCGCCGCGCCCACGCTCGGCGTCGATCTCGGCGGGACGAACCTGCGGGTCGGCGTCGTCGACGCGGACGGGCGCCTCCTCGCCGAGGAGCGGATCCCGTGCCCGACGACGGGTTGGCCCGCGGTCGTGTCGGGCATCACCGCGCTCGCCCGGCGGCTGTGCGACCCGTACGGCGCACGAGCCCTCGGTCTCGGCGTCGCCGCCCTCGTC
>DASRHL010000319.1:0-4015 GCA_035650535.1 Acidimicrobiia bacterium | reverse complement strand
ATGAAGTTGTAGACCAGGGGTTCGAGAACGTAGATGCCGGTGTTGATCGTGTCGGAGAAGACCTGGCCCCACGTCGGCTTCTCCAGGAACCGCTCGATCGAGCCGTCGGGTCGCGTGATGACGATCCCGAACTCGAGCGGGTCGTCGACCCGCTTCAACGCGATCGTCGCGATCGCCCCGCTCTCGCGGTGGGCGTCGACGAGGCCGGTGAGGTCGATGTCGGTGAGCACGTCACCCGAGATGACGAGGAACGTGTCGTCGAGCTCGGCGGAGGCGTTGCGGACCGAGCCCGCGGTGCCGAGCGGCTCGTCCTCGGTGGCGTAGCGCATCCGCACGCCGAAGTCGGAGCCGTCGCCGAAGTAGTCGCGGATCTGGTTCGCCAGGTAGGCGACGGTCACGACGACGTCGTCGAAGCCGTGCCGGGTGAGCAACGAGACGATGTGTTCGAGCATCGGCCGGTTGACCAGCGGCATCATCGGCTTCGGCTGGTTGCTGGTGAGCGGGCGGAGACGGGTGCCTTCGCCGCCCGCCAGGATCACGGCCTTCACACGGACACCTTTCCTGCCGGGTTCGCAGTCGACGACCGGGAGCGGCCGGCGCCCGCCGCGCCCTCCCGCAGCGCACGGCGCGCGAGCGGTACGTAGTTGACCGCGGCGTAGTAGCTGAGCACGAGGCCCGGGACGAGGAACACCCACCCGACGACCGTTCCGACGACGTGCCAGGTCGCGTAGGTGTGGTGAGCGAGCAGGAGCGACGGGAACGCCACCATGATGGCGAGTGTTCCCGCCTTCCCCACCCAGAGAACGTCGATGCGGCGGGCGCCCGCGATCGCGAGCAGCAAGGTCGCACCGCCGACGACGGCTTCCCGCACGAGGACGAGGATTCCCACGGGTACGGGGACGCTGCCGTCGGCGAGCAGGGCGACGACCGCGGTGAGCAGGAGCAGCCGGTCGGCGGTCGGGTCGAGGACCTTGCCGAGGTCGCTCCCCTGGTCGAAGTGGCGGGCGATGTAGCCGTCGACCCAGTCGGTGCACCCGAGGGCCGTGAGCAGCAGGAAGGCCGCGACCGGGTCGTCGGCGCCGAACAGCAGCCAGCAGAACAGCGGGATGCAGGCGAGTCGCACGAGCGAGATC
This sequence comes from Acidimicrobiia bacterium, assembly GCA_035650535.1. Lineage (GTDB taxonomy): Bacteria > Actinomycetota > Acidimicrobiia > IMCC26256 > PALSA-555 > DASRHL01. The sequence goes on along the minus strand of DASRHL010000319.1, from coordinate 2,882 downwards.
GCGTTGGGGACCGTGACGACCCGACCCTCCATAGGCCCAGGGTAGTGGGCCCCGCCCGGCGCGGTCGGGGCTCAGCCGAGCTCGAACTGGACGCCGGTCCGGGTGGCGAGGTGGGGCCGGATGAGCTCCCTGACGATGCGCTGGTGCTCCTCGTCGGCCTGGTAGGCACGCCACGCGTCCGCGTCCTCGAAGTCCGCGACGATCGCAAACTGCGCGTTCGCGGGCGCGAGCGCGACGTCGCGCCCGTACGAGTAGGCGCGGATCTGCGGGATGCGGCCGGGCAGCGCCGCGAGCGCGGCCTCGACGGCGGCCACGGCCTCGGTTGGTGTCCCGTCCTTCCACGTGAGACACACGACGTGGCGCAGCATCAGATCAATCCCGTGTACGCACCGCCGTCGACGAGCACCGACGTGCCGGTGACGTAGCGGGCCTGGTCGGAGCAGAGGAACGCGGCGATCGCGCCGAAGTCCTCGGAGCGGCCGAGCGTCCGCGCCGGAACGAGGGCCGCCAGCCCCGAGGTGTCGCCGCCGTGCAGCTCGCGGATGCGGTCGGTCTCGTGGTAGCCGGGCTGGAGCGTGTTGACCGTGACGCCGTCGGCTGCGACCTCGCCGGCGAGCGTCTTGAGGAAGGCGGTGACACCGGCGCGAGCGGTGTTCGACAGGATGAGGTTGGCGATCGGCTGGCGCACCGCGATCGAGGTGATCGCGACGATCCTCCCCCACCGCTGCTCCCGCATCGCGGGGACCGCCTCGATGCACATGGCGATCGTCGAGAGACAGTTGAGGTCGAACGCGGCCTGGTAGGCCGCCGGATCGGTGAAGGACGCGAAGTTGCCGGCCGGCGGGCCGCCCGCGTTGGCCACGAGGATGTCGAGCCCGCCGAGCCGCTCGCGAGCCTCGCGGACGAACCCGGCCGCGCCCTCCGGGGTCGACACGTCGGCGACGAGCGGGACGAGACCCGCGCCCGCGGCGGCCGCCTCGACCCGTTCCCGGTGGCGGCCGCAGATCGCCACGTGCGCTCCTTCACCGGCCAGCGCGGAGGCTGCGGCGAGGCCGAGGCCGGCCGACGCGGCCGCCACGGCGGCGCGCCGGCCCTGCAGTCCGAGGTCCACGTCGGCTCCCGACCGGCCGGCCTACTGGTGGATCGGCCCCGAACCGCCGCGCAACGAACCGGCGGCGCGTCCGGTCCGCAGGGCGATGATCTCGGCGCAGATCGCGATCGCAGTCTCCTCCGGCGTGCGGGCCCCGATGTCGAGCCCGATCGGCGCCATGACCCGGTCGAGGCCGGCGTCGTCGACGCCCGCCTCGCGCAGGCGTTCCACCCGCTTGGCGTGGGTCTTGCGCGAACCCATCGCGCCCAGGTAGCCGACCCGGGTCGCGAGCGCGCCGACGATCGCGGGCACGTCGAACTTCGCGTCGTGCGTGAGCACGCAGACCGCGTCGCGCGGTCCGAGCGCGTCGGCGATCTTCGCGAGGTAGCGGTCGGGCCAGTCGTTGACGACCTCGTCCGCCATCGGGAACCGGCGCGGGGTCGCGAACACGGGACGGGCGTCGCACACCGTCACGCGATAGCCGAGGAGCTTCCCGGCGCGCGCGAGCGCGGCGGTGAAGTCGACGGCGCCGAAGATGACCATGTGCGGCGCGGGCGCGAACGACTCGATGAACACGGCGACGTCCTGCTCGCGCGCCTCGCCGTGCACGCCGTAGTGGCGCGTCGAGGTCAGGCCGGCCTCGAGCTCGCCGAGCGCGTCACGGGCGACGACCCGGTCGAGGTCGGGATCGCCGAGCGAGCCGATCGGGTCGCGGCCCGGTCGCACGAGGAGCTTCGCGCCCGCGTGCGGGCCCTCGGTGACGGTCGCGAGCGCGACGGGCGCGTCCTCGCGGAGCGTGTCGCGGAGGACCTCGTAGATCGGCGCGGCGTCTGCGGGCACGGCGCGGCTACCAATCCAGCGGTTCCACGAACAGGTGGATGGTGCCGCCGCACGTGAGGCCGACGGCGAACGCCTCGTCGTCGGAGTACCCGAACGAGATCACGCCGCGCTCGCGCTCGCCGTTGAGGACGGCGAGCGCCTCGCCGACCACGGCGCCCTCGACACAGCCTCCCGAGACGGAGCCGGCGACCTCGCCGGCGTCGTTCACGACCATGGTCGCTCCGGGGTCGCGCGGTCCCGAGCCGTCGAGCCCGACGACCCGGGCGACCGCGATCCGGTGGCCGTCGCGCCGCCACCGCTCGATGTCGTCCAGCACCTCACGCACCAGGTGTCTCCTGTTCGTCCGGAAAGGGAGGGTTCATCGGCCGATCACCTCGACGAGGTGCTCGAGCGAGGCGAGGGAGTGTCCCTCCACGAACTCGTCAACGTACGGCAGGGCGGCCGCCATCCCGCGGGCGAGCGGCGCGTACTCGGGCGTCGCCTTGAGGGGGTTGACCCAGACGACGCGGTAGGCCACCCGGCCGAGCCGCGCCATCTGCTCGGCGAGGACGTCGGGGTCGCCCCGGTCCCAGCCGTCGGAGAGGATCACGACGACCGCGCCCCGCGCCATCCCCCGCACGCCCCACCGGTCGTTGAACTCGCGCAGCCCCTCCCCCAGCCTCGTTCCGCCCGACCAGTCGACGACCCGGCGGGCGGCCGCGCCCAGCGCGGCGTCGGGATCACGCGACGAGAGCTCGCGGGTGATGCGGGTCAGCCGGGTCCCCATCGCGAACGCCTCGACCCGGCCCCGGCCGACGACGGCGGCGTGGAGGAAGCGCAGCAGGGCCCGGGCGTAGGGCTCCATCGACCCGCTCACGTCGCACAGGAGCACCACCCGGCGGGGCCGGGTCGCGGGCCCGAGGTACGCGCGCCGGACGGGTTCGCCGCCGGCCCGCAGCGCCGTGCGGACGGT
>DASRHL010000318.1:0-2293 GCA_035650535.1 Acidimicrobiia bacterium | reverse complement strand
CAGAAAGAGGTGGATGCGGACCCGTTGGTGCTCGGGCAGCCGTTCAGGATATCCGGCTACCGACCGTCCTGGTCGAAGAACTCCGTGCCGTGGCCCTCGGCGTCGGCGACCTCGCCCTCCGGCACGAGCGGCTCGACCGCGACCTGGAGGCGGGTCCGTCCCTTTTGCACCGTCTGCAGGGTCCGTTCGAGGACGGTCTCGAACGAGGCCAGCTTCTGGTCGATGTAGTCCTCGGCCTCGTGGACGAGCTGGCGGGCCTGCATCTGGGCGTCGTCGACGATCCGTTGGGCGGTCCGGCGGGCCTCGCGCGCGATCTCGGTCCGCTCGACCATGCGCTCGGCCTGGACCCGGGCGAGCTCGATGATGTCCTCGGCCTCGTGGCGGGCCTGCCCGAGGAACTGGTCCTTCTCTCGCAGTAGCCACCGGGCGTGGCGCAGCTCCTCGGGGAACGACCGCAGGATGTCCTCGATGAGCGCGACGACCTCTTCCCGGTTCACGAGGACCGAGGCCGACATCGGCATCGTGCGCGCGTTCTCGACGAGATCGCGCAGCTCGTAGAGGTACCCCTCGAGGTCGCGGGCCTCGTCGTCGCTCACGTCTACCGCTTCTACCCGGCCGGTCTCACGGCAACGCGGCGTCGGGCGCGCCGGGCTCGTACCGGTCGGCGAGGCGCTTCACGACGATCGGGGGGACCATGCTCGACACGTCGCCACCGTACCGGGCGACCTCCCGCACGAGGCTCGACGACAGGAACGAGTACTGCGGGCTCGTGGAGATGAAGAAGGTGTCGATGCCCGACAGCCGCTGGTTCATCTGGGCCATCTGCAGCTCGTAGTCGAAGTCGGACACCGCGCGGAGGCCCTTCACGATCGCCTCGGCGCCGTGGTCCTTCGCGAAGTCGACGAGCAGGCCCTTGAAGAACTCGATCCGGACGTTCGAGAGGTGGCTCGTCACCTCGTAGAGCATCTGCTGACGTTCCTCGAGCGTGAACAACGATTGCGCCTTCTGCGGGTTGCGGATCACCGCGACGATCACGTCGTCGAAATGGCGGGCGGTGCGCTCGATGATGTCGAGATGACCGTTGGTCACCGGGTCGAACGACCCGGGGCACAGGGCGGTGGCCACGCAGCTCCCCTCAACCAGTCGTGTGTCCCGGCCACCGACCACCGGCTGCGGTGGTCAGGACCGCGACGAGCGTATCGCCGTACCCCCGCTCCCACCCGGGAACCAACCCTACCGGCACGTCGACGCGCGTGCCCGCCGCCCGCTCGACGACGATCGACGCGTCGGCCGTGAGCCACCCGGGGTCGGCGAGCGCGTGCAGCACCCGTTCGACCTCCGCGTCGGGCGTGTCGTAGGGAGGGTCGAGGAACACGAGCCCGAAGGGCGCCTCGGCCGGGGGACCCGCGGCGAGGAACGCCGTGACGCTGCTGCACTGCACCCGCGCCCGGTCGCGCAAGCGCGTCGACGTGAGGTTGCGGCGGCAGGCATCGGCCGCCGGCCGGTCACGGTCGACGAGGACGGCGCGCCGGGCGCCCCGCGACAGCGCCTCGATCCCGAGCGCGCCGCTGCCGGCGTAGAGGTCGAGGACGACCACGTCCTCGAGCCGGTCGGCACCGAGCGCGGCGAACAGCGACTCCTTCACCCGGTCGGTCGTCGGGCGGGCGCGGCCGCCGCGGGGCGCGACGAGCGTGAGACCCCCCGCCGTGCCGGCGATCACACGGAGCCCTCGGCGCGCCATCCCGTGCTCAGCTCTTGAAGAGGAACTCGACCGCGTCGCCGAGCAGGTCCTCGACCTCTTCGCGCAGCTGCGCGTGACGCTCGAGCTCGGGATCGTCGTCGAGGATCCGCTCCGCGACGCCCCGGGCCTCGACGACGATCGCCTCGTCGCGAGGGAGGCGCCCGAGCTTGAGGTCCGTCCAACCCGACTGGCGCTCGCCGAACACCTCGCCCGCGCCGCGGATCTCGAGGTCGCGCTCGGCGAGCTCGAACCCGTCCGACGACTCGACCATCGCCTCGAGGCGCGCGCGGCCGTCGACGGTCGCCGGCTCCGCGAGGAGGATGCAGTGCGACGCGTGCTCGCCGCGGCCGATGCGACCGCGCAGCTGGTGGAGCTGGAGCAGCCCGAAGCGGTCGGCGTCCTCGACGACCATGACGGTCGCGTTCGGGACGTCGACGCCGACCTCGATCACCGTCGTCGCGACCAGCACGTCGAGCTCGCGGTCGCGAAAGCGCGCCATGACCCCTTCCTTGTCGGGTCCCGGCATCTGGCCGTGCAGGAGCCCGAGCCGGA
>DASRHL010000317.1:0-4042 GCA_035650535.1 Acidimicrobiia bacterium | reverse complement strand
TACCGGCTCGTGGAGGAACGGATCCGCGAGGTCATCCGCCTGTGGCGCGAGCACGCCGTCACCCCACCACCGGTCCAGGACCCGGTCCCGCTGTGGGGTGGGTTCCAGGGACCGCGGGGCGCGCGCCTCGCGGGCCGGCTGGGCACCGGGCTCCTGACCCTCGACCGCACGCTGTTCGACCCGTACGTCGCCGGCTTGCTGGAGGGCGGGTTCCCCGCGGACGCCGCGCGCATGGCAGGGATGTTCAACCTGGTGCTCGCCGACGACCCGGAAGCCGCGTGGCCGCGCATCGCACCCCACCTCTCGTACCAGTGGGACTCGTACAACCGCTACATGGTCGAGGGCACCGGCCGGCCCGTCCCGCGTCCCATCGATCCCGATCGCTGGCGTACCCCGACCGGCGACCGGCCGCCGCGCTTCCAGGTGCTCACGGCCACGGACGCGGCACGGTTCCTGCGCGAGCAGACCGCCGGGCTCCCGGTCGAGCAGGTGTACCTGTGGGCCAGCATCGCGGGCATGCCCGACGACCTGGTCGGCCGGCACGTCGAGCTCGTGGCGGGCACCCTCGACCCCCTGCTCGCCTGACGGCGGTGGGTGCTCGGCGCCTACGCGAGCGTCGGGATCGGCGGCGCGTGCGTCCGGAAGGTCGGCGGCACGACGAACACGCGTCCGAGCACCGCGAGGTGGCGCACGTACGGCTCACGCAGGGCGCGGACGTTCGGCCACGCCTCGGCGTACGGCCGGCACGCGATCCCGGCGGCCGTGAGCCGTTCGTACGCGGGCCGGAAGAACGGCTCCTCGGCGATCGCGACGGAGTGCTCGGCCGGGATCCCCAGCTCGACGAGCGCCTGGTCGGGCGTCTTGACGAGCGCGGTCAGCAGGAGCACCCCCCGCCGGTAGAGGAGCTCGGCCTCGCGGCGGGGCGGCTGGTCGAGGACGCCGAGCGTGTACACGGCGGCCTCGAGCACGATGGCGAGCCCGGCGAGCCAGGAGCGGCCCTGCTGGCGCGACCGGAACAGCAGCAGCATCGGGTACGCGGTGTGGCTGTCGAAGACGTCGGCACACCAGCGTTCCCACTCCTGGAACGACGCGTAGAGCGCGTCGAGGTCGCCGTGCCGGGCGAAGCTCGCGACGAAGCCGGCGGCGGTGACCGTGCCCTCCTCGAGGTCGTCGAGGAGCAGGAGCTGCGACTCCCGGCGGCTGTACGCGCCGTAGATCGTGGGGAGGTACCCGATCACGAGCGCGGTGGTCAGCACGCCCATGAGCGCCTCGACCAGCGTCAGCAGCCGTGCTGCCGGGCCGTGGGCGACGATGTCGCCGAAGCCGACGGTGAAGAACGTGGTGCCCGCGAAGTAGACCGCGTCCGCGAGGTCGTGGACGCCGTGGACGCGGTCGCGCAGACCGAGCCAGACGAGCCCCCAACCGAGCATGAACAGCACGACCCACACCGCGAGCAGGCCGAGGAGGGATGCGGGCCCGTAGAGCGAGAGGAACGACTCGCGCCGGTCGCCGTCGTCGATGCGCCGGCCGAGCGCGGCCCAGGCCGTCCACGTGGAGCGGTAGAAGACCTGCGTCGGAGAGCGGCGGCGGAGGCGGCGGGTCGTGACGAGGGTCGCGACCACGTCGACCGCGACGAAGCCCACGACGATCACGCCGAGGACGACGTAGACCGCGCTCACGACCGCCCTCAGGTGTCGGCCGCGTCGGCGACCGCGAGGGCACGACCCCGCCAGTCGTAGACGACGGCCGTCCGGCACAAGAGGTCGTGGATCGCGGCGTTCTTGCGGGACACGAGCACCCAGACGAGGCTCGGACCGCCGATCAGCATGCAGAGCAGGGCCCGGGCGACCGCACGCCCGGTCGACAGCGGCCTGCCCCCCTCGGTCACGACGCAGACGCCGAACACCTGCGCGCCGATCGTGCGTCCGGTGCTCGCCCAGCTCGACGCCAGGTAGCCGAGCGCGACGCCGCCGGCCACGAGGATCCGCACCCACGTGTCGGGAGTGGGGAGCTCGAGCGGCTTCGACGTGAGGAGGTAGTGGAGCACCGCATAGGCGTAGAGCGCGCCGGTGTAGAGGACGAACGCGACGGCAACGTCGAGGGCGTCCGCGAGCAGCCGGGTGACGATCCCGGCGCGGCGCCCCTGCATGGCACGTGCGCGCGCGTTGCGGATGGCGCGGGGCATCACGTACCGCCTTCGGGTGCTTCCGGCATCACCGGCGCGGAGAGGGTCAGGTCGCGTGGCGCCTTACGGAAGAGGACGCGGTCGAAGAGTCGGGAGACGAAGAGATCCGTCTTGACCGTCTGCGATCGGACGGCGTCGACGGCTTCCGCGGTCACGCCCTCGGTGCTCTCGCGGATCAGGCCGCCGAGGTCCATCTCCCTCACGGCACCGTTCACGAGCGCCGCGACGTCGATCCGTTTGATGATCGAGTCGACGTCGACCTTCTCGACGATCTCGTTGATCGGGATCCGGTCGACGACGCGCCCGAAGTCGACGTGTTCGAGAACGGCATCGGTCACCTGCCGGACGACGCGGCGGACGACGGCCTCGGCTTCGGCCCGGTTCCGCCGTTGCTGCATCCGGGCGTGGGCGTTCCAGCGCAGGAGCCAGGCGTCGAGACGCCGGACCTGACCGTCGACCACGGGCAGGCCGGCCGCGCCCCGCGCCACCGAGGACCCCGCCGACACGAGCGCCTCTGCCGCGTCGACCGCGCGGCGCTCCGCCTCCATCGCCAACCCGAGGGCGGCCCCGGCCCACAACGCGGGACCGCGCGGCCGCGGGTTGTCGGGTCCCGGCCGGCCGCCGGCCGCCACGAACGCGCCCCGCGCGATCAACCCGGCGAGCCCGAAGCCGAGACGCGCCGTCCGCACCGCGGGTGCCAGCGCCCCGTCCGTGTCGAAGCCGGAGCGAGTGGCCGGGACCAGCTCGTGCACGCCTTACCCGCACTCGCCGCTGCGACGCTCGCTCATCGGCGGCAGCGTAGGCCGACGTCAGAGCCGGGACCCGGGAAGCGGCTCCGTACCGGGGTGTCGCGGACCGCGCCATGCGGCGAGTCCCTCCACGACCGCGAAGTAGAGCGCCGCCACGCCGAACAGGACGACGGCGACCGTCGTCACGAAGTCCGTGTCGAAGAGGGCCACGAGGCCGACGGCGAGCAGCGCCAGCGCGCGCGCGACGTGCTGCCGGCGCACCTGCCGGCGGGGCTCCGGGAGCCGCAGGCGCGCCAGGACCGCGCCGGGCGCGGCTTCGGCGTCCGACACCGTGCCGTCGTGGTCCACGTCGAGCACCGGAACCGGGACGGCGTGGACGATCCACCGCCACGCCCCCCGGGTCGCCCGGGGCCAGGCCGGGAGCCCGTGGCGGTCGGTGAAGCGCGCCGCGACTGCGACCATCACGGCGACCGCGCCGATCACGACCGTCTGGACGACGAGGCCGCGCGTGAGGACACCGAACACCGAGCGCGCCGCGTCGGCATAGACCGGATCGCCGATCCGCGAGTGGAGGACCGCGCGTCCGACGACGAGCGCGAGGAGGAAGAGCACCGCGGTACCGAGCAGCACGAACCCGGCGAGTGCCAGCGCCCGCCAGCGCCGGGGCGAGAGGGCGATCCCGGAGGCGACGGACACGACGCCGACGATGGTCAGGACCTCGACGATCCGCTTCACCTGGTCGATCGTGTCGTAGACGGCCGAGAGCTGGTTGTGGGTGAGGACGAGGATGTCGAGCTTCCGCTCGCTCGGGAGTTGCGAGGCGAGCTTCGGCGCGACCTGCTCGAGCGTCCCCTTGATCCGCCCGTAGGCCTGCTTCAGGTCGAGGACGAAGTCGGTCGACCCGCGGGTGACGAGCACGTGATGCGCTCGCGACACGGCGCCGTCGAACACCGTGCGGAACGCGTCGGCCTCGACGACCTGCTGCACGACCGAGGCGAGGAACGGTTCGGCGAGCTGCAGGTCGGCGCCCGCCGCGTCCGACAGCTGGCGCACCACGACCTGCGTGAGCGCGTGCTGCACGTCCCCCTCGTCGAGGATCCGGTTGGCC
>DASRHL010000316.1:0-14058 GCA_035650535.1 Acidimicrobiia bacterium | reverse complement strand
TCCGACCCGCCGGCGGCGGTTCTTCACGTAGTCGACCAGCACGTAGTCCCCCAGCCGGCCGGGCTCGGCGTAGAAGGCGCGGCCGCGGTTGATCCGGGTCACGTACTCGACGAACTCGAGCAGGTACGGCGCCCGGGCCAGCATGAACGTGTTGATCGTGATCCCGGCGGCGGTGCAGCGTCGCACCTCCTTCAGCGTCTCCACGATCGTCTTCCGGGTGGGCGGGTAGCTGAAGTAGGGGGCGCCGCCCTCGAGGTGCGCGGTCGGGTCGCCGTCGGTGACCATGATGACCTGGCGGGTGGCGGCCGGCTCGCGGGCGAGCCGCCGGCGGGCCAGCCGCAGGGCGTGCTGCATGTTGGTGCCCTGCTGCCACATGTTCGGCTCGGCGGCCGACAGCTCCTCCGGCCGGATCTCGGCCGCCAGGTCGGAGAAGCCGATGACGAACAGCCGGTCGCGCGGGAACTGGCCGTGGATCAGGGCGTGGAGCGCCATCGCGACCTTCTTCGCGGACGGCCAGCGGCCCTGGTAGAACATCGAGCTCGACTGGTCGAGCAGCAGGACGGTCGCCGCGCTGACCGTCGCCTCGACCCGGTCCACCTCGAAGTCGGCGAGGTGGAAGCGGACCGGCGTCCCCGGCCCCCGGCGGGCGAGCGCGTTCATGAGCGAGCGGTGGAGGTTCGGGGCGAACACCTCGCCCGACTCGTACGGCCTGGTGTCGCCGGTCGGCTCGCCACCCTGGCCCGCCGGCGCGATCCGGTGGCCGCCCATCCGGCCCCGGCCGAGCCGGCGGATCGTCCGCGGCGTCAGCTCCCACCGGTCCCCCACCTGGCGGGCGTACCCGGCCTCCTCGAGCTTCCGGGCCACGTCGCGCAGCTCCCGCAGCGCCTGCTCGGCCTCGGGCCCGAGCGCCTCCCGGAGGCGGTCGCCGTCGACCCGCTCGAGGTCGCCGCTCCGCTCGGCCTGCGCGACCGCCTGCTCGAGCGCGTCCAGCTCCATCAGCTCGCCCATCACCCGCATCGCCTCGTCGAGGTCGAGCCCCTCGGCCCCGCGGAACCGGTACCGGCCGGCCAGCTCGTCCGGCGGCCGGAGCGCCTCCATCAGCGAGCCCAGCTCCGCCATCTCGCGGATGGTCGCCGGGTCCAGGCTCTCCGTCAATGCCTGCATGAGCTGCTCGCGCTGCTCGGGCCCGAGGCCGGCCATGAGCGACTGCATGCGGGCCATCTGCTGCTGCATCCGGTCCAGCAGCTCGTCGAGCGTGCGCGGGGGCGTCGGGCCGAAGTGCTGGCCGAAGCGCTGCATGAACCCCGAAAAGTCCGGCCGGCCGCCCCCGAGCCGCTCCCGCAGCATCCGGTTGAGCGCGCGCAGCAGCTCCCGCAGCTCCTGCTGCTGGCCGGCGGTCATCTGCCGGAGCGAGTCGGCGACCTCGCGCGACACCTGGCCCGCCATCTGCCCGCGCAGCGCATCGAGCAGCGCCTGGAACTCCTCGCGCGCGGCGGCGTCGAGGAAGTCGTGGCCGGCGAGGGTCCGGATGGCCCCGCCCAGGCTCTTCGGCAGCCGCTCGAGCGTCGCCCGGGCCGTCTCGACCCGCTCGCGCAGCTCGGGGCGCTCGGCCGCCCGGTCCACCGCGGCCCATTCGAGCCCGAGCACGCGGTCGAGCCGCCGGCGCAGGTCGTCGAGGACGGAGCCCAGGTCGTAGCGGTCGAGTCGCGCCTGGCGCCGGGCCTGGAGCTGCCGCTGCAGGTCGCGGAGCCCGGCCAGCCGCTCGCCGTGCGGCCCGGAGAGCCCCTGGCGGAAGAGGTCGCGCAGCGCCCGGGCGAGGTCGCCGTGCTCGAAGAGCCCCTCGGCGAGCGCGTCGAGGAGCCGGTCGGCGTCCGGCGCGAACGGGTCCTGGGTGCCGTCCCAGCGGCTGTAGCGGAACCGGGTCACTCGAACCGCTCCCGCTCCCCGCGCCGCCGGTCGCGACGCGAGAGGCCCGGCTCCCCGGCCTCCCGGGGCGCCTTCCGGTAGACGACGCGGCCCCCCGTGCGGTCGCGGTTGAGGCGGCGATTGAGGTGGAGGCCCTCGAGCACGAACTCGACCGCCGCCGCCGTCTCGGCCGGCGACGTGCCGCCGCCGAGCCGCTCGACCGCCGCCCGCAGCCCCTTCACCTCGTCGCACAGCCGGACGTAGTCGGCCGCCGGCACGGCCGACCCGGTGGTGACGGTGAGCCCGTCGTCGAAGGCCGCGACCAGGGCGGGCACGTCCGCGGCCGGGAACCGTCGCTCGAACACCGCGGCGACCGCGCGCTTGGTCAGCTCGTCGACCAGCGCCTCCTCGCGCCCCTCCTCGACCGACTCCAGCTCGATCTTCCCCCGCATCGAGGCCGCCAGCGCCGGCAGGTCGGTGATCCGCGGGGCGGCGCGCTTCTCGTCGAGCCGGAGCGCCCGCCGGAGCGCCGCGCTGCGCAGCGTCTCGGCGTTGGCGATGGTGAGCCGCACGCTGACGCCGGAGCGCTGGTTGATCTCGGGGCTCCGGCGGGCGAGCGCGGACAGCTCGGCCACGATCTCGGCCATGTAGTCCGGGACCACCACCCGCTCCTCGGCGGCGCCGAACCGCGTCCGCTCCTGCTCGACGATCGCCAGCTCGTCGGCCGGGCGCAGGGGGTAGTGCGTGCGGACCTGGGCCCCGAACCGGTCCTTGAGCGGCGTGATGATCCGGCCGCGGTTGGTGTAGTCCTCGGGGTTCGCGGTGGCGAAGATCAGGACGTCGAGCGGCAGCCGGATCCGGTAGCCCTTGATCTGGACGTCGCGCTCCTCCATCAGGTTGAAGAGGCCGACCTGGATCCGCTCCGGCAGGTCGGGGAGCTCGTTCACGCAGAAGATGCCGCGGTTGGTCCGCGGGACCAGCCCGTAGTGGATGGTCAGCTCGTCGGAGAGGTAGCGGCCCTCGGCGACCTTGATCGGGTCGACCTCGCCGATGAGGTCCGCGATGGACGTGTCGGGCGTCGCCAGCTTCTCGCCGAAGCGCCGCTCACGGTGGACCCATTCGATCGGGGCGTCGTCGCCCCGCTCCGCGCAGAGCATGCGGGCGTGGTGCGACACCGGGTGGTAGGGGTCGTCGTTGATCTCGCTGCCGGCGACGATCGGCATCCACTCGTCGAGCAGGTTGACGAGCGAGCGGATCATGCGGGTCTTGGCCTGGCCCCGCTCCCCCAGGAAGATCACGTCGTGCGCCGCGAGCATGGCGTTCTCGAGCTGGGGCAGGACCGTGTCCTCGTAGCCCACCACCCCCTCGACGACCGAGCGGCCGTCGGCGATGCAGCGGATCGCGTTCTCGCGGACCTCTTGCTTGACCGGGCGCGACACCCACCCGCTCGCCCGCAGCTCGCCGAGGGTTCCCGGTCGTGTCATACGCGTCCCTCTCTCTTCTCTCGATGCGCCTCTTCGTCCGTTCCGGCCGCGAGCGCGGCAGGTTACTACCGGGACCGGAACACCTTGCCCCGGCTCCCGGCCGCGAACACCCGCCGGATAGGCCCTCGGGCGGGCGCCGGAGGTAGGTTCGCCCCGACGGGCGTCCGTGGGAGGGAGACATGGCGAAGGTCGAAGAGATCTCGACCGAATCGCAACGCGAGGACGCCGACGCGGCGGAAGCCCTGGCCCGCTACACGGGACCGCCGGTGCCCAGCGGCAAACCGGCGCCGTTCCTGATCCAGTTCTACCGGTCGGCGATCTGCAAGAAGTGGCTGATGGCCATCAGCGGCATCGTGCTGATGGGCTACGTGCTCGCGCACATGCTCGGGAACCTCAAGGTGTTCCTCGGCAAGGGCCAGATCAACGACTACGCCGAGTGGCTGCGCGACCTCGGTCACCCCGCCGCGCCTCGCACCGTCGTGCTCTGGATCCTGCGCACGATCATCATCACGGCCTTCTTCGTCCACATCCTCGCCGCGTACCAGCTCACGCGGATGAACCAGAAGGCCCGGCCCGATCGCTACAAGTCACCGCGCGACTACGCGGCGGCCAACTTCGCGTCCCGAACGATGCGGTGGACCGGCGTCATCGTCGGCCTGTTCGTGATCTTCCACCTCCTCGACCTGACGTGGGGCACGGCAAACCCGCACTTCGTCCGCGGCGACCCCTACGACAACCTGTTCGAGTCCTTCGACCGCGTGCCGGTGGCGATCGCCTACATCGTCGCCAACCTCGCGCTCGGCGTGCATCTGCTCCACGGCGCGTGGAGCATGTTCCAGAGCCTCGGGTGGAACAACCCGCGGTTCAACGTCTGGCGCCGGTACTTCGCCGTCGGGTTCGCGGGCCTGATCGTCGTCGGCAACGTCAGCATGCCGCTGCTCATCACGACCGGGGCGGTGACCCGATGACCTCCACGATGAACGGCACCACGGTGCTCGACGCCAAGATCCCCGAGGGTCCGATCGCGGACAAGTGGGACAACCACAAGTTCGACGTGAAGCTCGTCAACCCCTCGAACAAGCGGAAGTTCAAGATCATCGTCGTCGGGAGCGGGCTCGCCGGCGCCTCGGCGGCGGCGTCGCTGGGCGAGCTCGGCTACCAGGTCGAGATGGTCACGTTCCACGACTCGCCACGGCGTGCCCACAGCATCGCGGCGCAGGGCGGGATCAACGCGGCGAAGAACTACCACAACGACGGCGACAGCGTGTTCCGTCTCTTCTACGACACGATCAAGGGCGGCGACTACCGCGCCCGCGAGGCCAACGTCTACCGGCTCGCGCAGGTGTCGGCCAACATCATCGACCAGTGCACTGCGCAGGGTGTGCCGTTCGCGCGTGAGTACGGCGGCCTCCTCGACAACCGCTCCTTCGGCGGCGCCCAGGTCTCGCGCACGTTCTACGCGCGCGGCCAGACCGGCCAGCAGCTCCTGCTCGGCGCCTACCAGGCGATGGCGCGGCAGATCCACCTCGGCAACGTGAAGCTCTACAACCGTACGGAGCTGCTCGACGTCGTCGTGAAGGACGGCCGGGCCGTCGGGATCGTCACCCGCGATCTCATCAGCGGCGCGGTGCGGTCGCACTCCGCGCATGCGGTCGTGCTCGCCACGGGCGGCTACAGCAACGCGTACTTCCTCTCGACGAACGCCAAGGCGTGCAACGTGACCGCGATCTGGCGGGCACACAAGCGGGGCGCGTTCATGGCGAACCCGTGCTACACGCAGATTCACCCGACGTGCATCCCGGCGTCGGACGAGTTCCAGTCGAAGCTCACGCTGATGAGCGAGTCGCTGCGCAACGACGGCAAGGTGTGGGTGCCGGCCGACTTCGGCGACCAGCGCTCCCCCGAGCAGATCCCGGAGTCGGAGCGCGACTACTTCCTCGAGCGCCGCTACCCGGCGTTCGGCAATCTGGTGCCTCGTGACGTCGCGTCCCGGGCGATCAAGCGGGAGGTCGACGCCGGCCGCGGCGTCGGGCCGCTCAAGAACGGCGTCTACCTCGACTTCTCGGAGGCGACGCAGCGCCTCGGCCGCCACGTCATCGAGGAGCGCTACGGCAACCTCTTCCAGATGTACGAGCGCATCACCGGCGAGGACCCCTACGTCGTGCCCATGCGCATCTACCCTGCGCTCCACTACACGATGGGTGGCCTCTGGGTCGACTACGACCTGATGTCGACCATCCCGGGGATGTTCGTGCTCGGCGAGGCGAACTTCTCCGACCACGGCGCGAACCGGCTCGGCGCCAGCGCGCTGATGCAGGGTCTGGCCGACGGTTACTTCGTGCTCCCCGCGACCATCAACGACTACCTCGCGCCCCTCCTCGGCACGAACCCGGTCTCGACCGACGACCCGGTGTTCAAGGCCGCCGAGGCCGGCGTCGCCGACAGCGTCAAGCAACTGCTCTCGATCAACGGGTCACGCTCCGTCGACTGGTTCCACCGCGAGCTCGGCAAGATCATGTGGGACAACTGCGGCATGGCCCGCAGCGAGGAGAGCCTGACGAAGGCGATCGCCGAGATCCCGCCGCTGCGCGAGGAGTTCTGGAAGGACGTGCGCGTCCTCGGCGACGGCCAGTCGTTCAACCAGTCGCTCGAGCGGGCCGGCCGGGTCGCCGACTTCCTCGAGTTCGGCGAGCTGCTCTGCCGCGACGCGCTGCACCGCGAGGAGAGCTGCGGCGGCCACTTCCGGGTGGAGCACCAGACCGAGGACGGCGAGGCGCTCCGCAACGACGACGACTTCGCCTATGTCGGCGCCTGGGAGTACACGGGCGACCTCGCGAGCCCGAAGCTGCACAAGGAGCAGCTGGAGTTCGAGTACGTCCACCTCGCCCAGCGGTCGTACAAGTGAGCGCGCGACGAGTGATCGGGAGCAGCCAACAGTGAAGGTCACGCTGAAGGTGTGGCGCCAGGCCGGTCCGCGCGCCGCAGGCGGGTTCGAGACGTACGCGGTCGACGACGTCAGCCCCGACATGTCGTTCCTCGAGGTGTTCGACGTGCTCAACGAGCGCCTCGTGTCGGAGGGGCGCGAGCCGATCGCCTTCGACCACGACTGCCGCGAGGGCATCTGCGGGATGTGCTCGATGATGATCAACGGCCGCCCGCACGGCCCGGAGCTCGGCACCGCCACGTGCCAGCTGCACATGCGCAAGTTCGAGGACGGCGCGCACATCACGGTCGAGCCATGGCGCGCCGCCGCGTTCCCGATCGTGCGCGACCTCGCGGTCGACCGCAGCGCGTTCGACCGGATCATCGAGGCCGGCGGGTACATCACGGCACCGACGGGCAGCGCGCCCGACGCCAACCTCATCCTCGTCCCCAAGGACGTGGCCGACGCGGCGATGGACGCGGCCGCGTGCATCGGCTGCGGCGCGTGCGTCGCGGCCTGCCCGAACGGCGCAGCCCAGCTCTTCACCGCCGCGAAGATCCAGCACCTGAACCTGCTGCCGCAGGGCCAGCCCGAGCGCTACGCGCGCGTGCGGGCGATGGTCGACGAGATGGAGCGCTGGTTCGGCTCGTGCACCAACCACGGCGAGTGCGAGGCCGCGTGCCCGAAGGAGATCAGCATCGACTTCATCGCGCTGATGAACCGCGACTACATCAAGTCACAGTTCAAGCAGCGCCGCCTCCTCGCGCAGCGCGCCTGACCGAACGCCGCCGGGTGCGGCCCGGGTCAGAGCTCGTTGAGCTCGAGCAGGTCGAGGTTGCGGAACGACTGGCTCTGGGTGAGCGCCGCGATCTGCTCGGCGAACTTCGCGGTCTCGGGCAGGTCGTTGTTGGCCATCGCCGCCTCGTAGGACGGGAACTCGACCACCACCAGGTAGGTGTCGGGCCGGTCACGGTCCTTCAGGACCATCGCCCGTGTCGCCGTCCGCTTGCCCTCGGTCGCCTGCTCCCACTCGTCGTCGAGCTTGCGGATCTGGTCGATCTCCGACGTCGTCATCTCGATGATCTGCACGAAGCCCATGTCGCCTCCACTCGGGACCGGTCGTTCGACCGCTTCGCGATCGTCGCCCGCCGTGGAGGCCGCGTCAACCGTCGAGCGCGGCGCGGAGGTCGGCGACGAGGTCGGCCGTCGTCTCGATGCCGACCGAGAGCCGGACGACCGCGGGGTCGACCGCCAGCGGGGAGCCGGCGGCCGACGCGTGGGTCATGCGCGCCGGGTGCTCGATCAGCGACTCGACCGCGCCGAGCGACTCGGCCAGGGTGAACAGCCGGGTGCGGGCGATGATCCCGAGCGCCGCCGCCTCGCCACCGGCGGCGACGAAACTGACCATCCCGCCGAAGTCGCGCATCTGCCGGGCCGCGACCTCGTGCTCGGGGTGCCCGGCCAGGCCCGGGTAGAGGACGCGGGCGACCGCCGGGTGCCCGTCGAGCATCGCCACGACCGCCCGGGCGTTCTCGCAGTGGCGGTCCATGCGGACGGCGAGGGTCTTGAGCCCGCGCAGCACGAGGTAGCAGTCGAACGGCGACGGGACCGCGCCGGCGGCGTTCTGGAGGAACGCGAGCTCGTCGGACAGCGCGTCGTCCGCGACCGCGACGAACCCGCCGACGACGTCTGAATGCCCCCCGAGGTACTTGGTGCTGGAGTGGACGACGACGTCGGCGCCGAGCTCCAGCGGCCGCTGCAGGTAGGGCGTCGCGAACGTGTTGTCGACGACGACGCGCGCGCCCCGGGCGTGCGCGGCCGTCGCGACGGCGGCGATGTCGACGATCGTCAGCAGCGGGTTCGTCGGGGTCTCGACCCAGACCAGGCGGGTCTCGTCGCGCCAGGCGGCGTCGAGCGCGGCCGGGTCGGTCAGGTCGACGGCGCTCCACTCGATGCCGGCGCGGGCGAGCACCTTCGAGACGAGCCGGTAGGTGCCGCCGTAGGCGTCGTCGGGGATGACCACGTGGTCGCCGGGCCCGAGCAGGCGGAAGACGGCGTCCTCGGCGGCCATGCCCGACGCGAACGCGAGGCCGCGGGCCGCGCCCTCCAGCGACGCGACACACTCCTCGAGGGCCTGGCGGGTCGGGTTTCCGGTGCGCGCGTACTCGAATCCGGCGTGCTCGCCCACGGCGGCCTGCGCGAACGTCGTCGCCAGGGTGATCGGCGTGACGACCGCGCCGGTGCGCGGGTCGGGGTCCTGGCCGGCATGGATGGCACGGGTCTCGAAGCCCAGCCCCGCTCCGCGACGCTCACTGCTCCGCGGGAAACCCGCTCCGCGACGCTCGCTCATCCTGGTGCGCGGGCGGCGAGGAAGCTGAGCACGTCCTGGCGGGTGACCACACCGATCGGGTGACCGCCGTCGAGCACGAGCACGGACGCGGTGCGGTCGAGGCGGTCGACGACGTCGGTGACCGTCTCGCCGATGCCGACCATGGGCATGGCGGGTTCCATCAGCTCGCGCACCGGCCGGTCGAGCACGGACGGGTCGCGGAACGCCTTGTCCATGAGCTCGAGCTCGGAGAGCGTCCCCGACACCTCCTTCGCCGCGAGGGGCAGCTCCGTGGTGACCGAGACGACGAGCTGCGACACGCCGAGGTCGCGCATGAGCGCGAAGCCCTTGCGGGCCGGCTCCTCGGGCGTGATCAGCACGAGCTCGGGCAGGTCGGGCCGGGGCGCGGCGGCGTGCTTCGCCTCGAGGACGTCGCCCGCGGTCGGGCCGGGCGACTCGAGGAAGCCGAAGCGCATCATCCACTCGTCGTTGAAGATCTTCGAGAGGTAGCCGCGGCCCGAGTCGGGGATCAGCACGACGACCACGGCGTCGGGCCCGAGCTCGCGACCGACGACCAAGGCCGCGTGCACCGCGGTACCCCCTGATCCGCCGATGAGCAGGCCCTCCTCCCGCGTGACGCGGCGGGCGGCGGCGAACGACTCGGCGTCGGTGACCATCACCGTGCGGTCGACGACCGAGGGGTCGTGGGTCTCGGGCCAGAAGTCCTCGCCGACGCCCTCGACGAGATAGGGCCGCCCGGTGCCGCCCGAGAACACCGAGCCCTCGGGGTCGGCACCGATGACCTGCACGGCCGGGTTCATGCGCTTCAGGTGGCGGCCGACGCCGGTGATGGTGCCGCCCGTCCCGATGCCGGCGACGAAGTGCGTGACCCGCCCCGCGGTCTGCTCCCAGATCTCGGGCCCGGTCGACCGCTCGTGCTCCGCCGGGTTGGCCTGGTTGAAGTACTGGTTCGGACGGTACGAGTTCGGGATCTCGCGGGTCAGCCGGTCGGCGACGGAGTAGTAGGAGTCGGGGTGCTCGGGCGGGACGGCCGTCGGGCAGACGACGACCTCGGCGCCGTACGCGCGCAGGAGCGCGACCTTCTCGTCGCTCATCTTGTCGGACATGACGAACACGCAGCGGTAGCCGCGCTGCGCGGCGACGATGGCGAGGCCGACACCGGTGTTGCCCGACGTGGGCTCGACGATCGTGCCGCCCGGCTTCAGCAGTCCCTGGCGCTCGGCGTCGTCGATCATCGCGATCGCGGGACGGTCCTTCACGCTGCCGCCGGGGTTGAACAGCTCGACCTTGGCGATCAGGTCGCAGGCGAGGTCGGCGCCGACGCGCTTCAGCCGGACGAGCGGGGTGTGGCCGACCAGGTCGAGGAGGGAGTCGGCGACCTGCATGTCACGCCGGTCCCGCGCGTCGGCCATGCAGCCAACGGTACTGCGGGCCTACCCTGCCGACATGCAGGTGCACGAGTTCTCCGTCGACCTGAACGCTCCCGTCGACGAGGTGTGGGAGATGTTCTGGTACCGCCGGCCCGACCGTCCGCAGGCGAAGCTCGGCTCGATCGAGATCCTCCATCCGGGCGACGAGAACGGCGAGGGCCTGGTCCGCCACTGCACGTTCCCGGTGCCGAAGTTCCTGCTGTCGGGCGGCGTCGGGCAGTCGTGGGAGTGGCTGACCGAGGTCAAGCCGAAGGAGTCGTGGCGCTACGACGCGATCGGCAAGCCGCTGTGGTCACGCGCCGAGGGGCACACGCGGCTGGAAGACCTGGGCGACGGTCGCACGCGCGTCCACTTCCAGGAGAAGTACTGGGCGTTCAACCCGTGGATGCGCCGCCTCGGACTCGAGAAGTACGTCCACGACCGCATCTCCCGCGACAACGACAGCATCTTCAAGGCCCTCGAGGGCGGCCTCGAGTGGCACCGGAAGCGCCGCGAGCGGGAGGCCGCCGCCGAGCTCGAGGGCGCCGACGGCTGACCTCCGCGTTCGTGGCACGCTGGACGTCGCTCTGCGGCGTTCAGCGTGCCGAAAACCCCCGGGGGGGAGTTACGCGGCGCGGGGGACGGTGTAGTCGGCGCGGATCGCGTCGGCGTCGACGCCGTAGTCGGGTTCGACGACTCGCGTCGGCGCCAGGCCCCACAGGTCGCCGAGCTGGGCCGGGTCGACCTGGTAGAGCATCGCGGCGGCCTGCACGCACGCACCGAGTGCGCTGGTGTCGGCGACGTCGGTGGTGTGCGGGAGGAACACCGTCCGCTCCGACAGGTCGGCCAGCGCACGCTGGAACGCGTGCGAGCGCGCGGCGTAGCCCTGCACGAAGAGCCGGCCGCCGACCGGGACGTCCGCCGCGCGCAGCCGGTCGAGCCCGTCGAGCAGCGCGCAGACGACGCCCTCGACGAGCGCCCGCGCGACGTCCTCCTGCGTCGTGTCGACCCGCAGCCCGGTGAGACGGCCGCCCGCCGGGAGCCGGCCGACGGGGTCGTCGGCGTCGTCGAACGGGACGAGCCGCACACCACGCGCGCCGGGCGGCGAGCCGAGCGCGAGCTGGTCGAGGCGGGCCATGTCGATGCCGAACTGGGCGGCGAGCGCGGCGACCGAGTGCACGCCGCCACAGCTGCGGGCGAGCGGCAGGAACCGGCCGGTCGCGTCGGCCCGGCCGGAGACGGCGCCGGAGGCGTCCTCGGTCGGCCGCTCGCGAACGGCGCACACCGTGCCGGCCGTCTCCAGCGCGACGACGACGTCGTGGGGCCGGAGCCCGAGCCCGAGCGCGGTCGCCTGGTAGCGGCCGGTCCCGGGCGCGATGTAGACGCCCTCGCGGTCGCCCGCGGGCTCGACCGGGCCGAGCACGTCGGGCAGGAGTGCGCCCCAGTCGACGCCGGGGTCGACCACGGCGAGCAGGTCGGGCCGCCACCGGCTCTCGCGCGGCGACCAGTAGCCGGTCGCCGACGCGTCGCCCCGGTCGGTGACGTAGCGGCGCGAGAGCCGGAACGTCAGCCAGTCGTGCGGGGTGAGGACCTTGGCGACCCGGGCGAAGGCGCCGGGCTCGACCCGGCGCAGCCACGCGAGCTTGGCGATCGGCGACGACGCGGTCGGCACCGAGCCGGACCCGGCGCTCCACACGTCGGGCCCCAGCTCGTCGACGAGCGCGCGGGCGTCGTCGCACGTCTCGGGGTCGGGGCCGATCTTCGCGGGGCGCACGACGTCGCCGGCGTCGTCGACGACCACCAGGCCGTCGGACGGCGCGGCGACCGAGACCGCGTTGACGTTGAGGGCCCCGCCGGCGCCGTAGCGGGCCTCGACGAGCGAGTGCCACCACTCGCTCGGGTCGTGGTCGCCGCGGGCGTCGGGCGGCGCGCCGTGGGGAGCCCGGCCCGAGCCGTAGAGATGGCCGTCCTCGGCATCGCGCAGCTCGACCGTGGTCGACGTCGGCGACGAGTCGACGCCGAGCACCAGCGACATCGGCTCGGTCTCCTTTTCCGCCCAGCTCCGCCCCGGAACCCTCGGGCGCGAAAAACGCTAGGGGCATCGGGCGCGCGGGTGGTGGACCCTCCCCCGCGTCTGTCGGGCTTCCTGCGCTCGGCGAGCGTCTCCGCGCCATCGCGGACGGAACGGTCAGAAGAGCTCGTCGGCGGGGGTGTCGGCGTCAGGGTCGGCGGCCTCGAACTCGTCGAGCTCAGCGACGATGGCGTCGACGTCGGCCTGGGCGCGGGTGATCCGCTCGCGGCAGACTTTGACCAGCTCGCTGGCCCGGCGCACCCGCTCGGCGAGCACGTCGACGTCGAGCTGGTCTCCCTCGAGCTCCTCGAGGATGTCCTCGAGCTCGCCGATCGCCTCGGCGTAGCCGGTCGTGGGCTCGTCGTCGGTCATGGCGAGCTCCCCCTTTCCTGGTGCGGGTCGGGGGTGGGCTCGACCCGGTCGACGCGGGTGGTGGCGGTCCCGTCGGCGAACTCGACGGAGAGGGTGCTGCCCGGTGCCAGGCCGTCGACCCGGGTGAGCACCCGGCCGTCGGCGTCACGAGCGATCGTGTAGCCGCGCTCCAGCACGCGCTGCGGGTCGAGCGCGCGCAGGCGGGCGCCGGCGAGCGTGAGGCGGGCGTCGGCGGCGCGGGTGCCGCGCGTCGCGCCGGCGACCAGCACCCGCTCGTGGGCCGCGAGGAGTCGCGCCGCGTCGCGTGTGGCGCGCCGGCCCAGCTCGGCGGTGCGGCGGGCGCGGGTGTCGAGTGTGCGGGCGGCGTCGCGTGTGGCGCGCCGGCCCAACTCGGCGGCGCGGCGGGCGCGGCCGTCGACCCGGGTCGACTCGCGCCGGACGGCCGCGGGCGCGCCCCGGGCGATGCGGGTGGTCACGCGGTCGAGGTCGCGGGCCGCCATCGCGCAGCCGGAGCGCGCCCGCACCGAGATCCGGTGCGAGAGGCGCGACAGCCGGGCGCAGAACTCGTCGACCCGGCCGACGAGCAACCCGGCCGCGGCCGTCGGCGTCTTGCAGCAGGTGTGCGCGACCTCGTCGGCGACGGTGCGGTCGACCTCGTGGCCGATGCCGGTGAAGACGGCGTGGGGCAGCTCGGCGATGGCGCGGGCGACGACCTCGCTGTCGAACGGCGCGAGGTCGCTGCGGGCGCCGCCGCCCCGGACGACGACCACGACGTCGAGGTCGAGCTGGCCGAGCCGGCGCAGCGCGTACGCGATGCGGCGCGACGCGCCGCCGCCCTGCACCCGGACGTCGACGTGGGCGACGCGGAAGGCGTAGCCGCTGGCGGTGAGCTCCTGGAGGAAGTCGTGGTAGGCGGCGCTGCCGCCGCTCGTGACCAGCCCGACCCGCAGCGGCACCGGGCCGGGGTCGTGGTCGGCGTTGCGCCGCAGCAGCCCCTCGGCGGCCATGAGCTTGAGGACCCGCTCCCGGTCGGCGGCGAGGCGCCCGACCGTGAACACCGGGTCTATGCCGTTCATGACGAGCTGGAGCCGGCCCGTCGGCGGGTAGAAGTCGACCCGGCCCCGGATGCGGACCTCGACGCCGTCGGTCAACTTGACGCCCGGCACCTCCTTCAACGCCCGGTTCACCGCGGGCCGGTCGTTGCGGAACAGGGCGACCCGCAGTGCGGCCCGGACCCGGTCGCGGTTGCCGTCCTTCTCGACGAGCTCGAAGTAGACGTGCTGGTTGCGGGACGCGTGGTACTGCTGGATCTCGCCCCTGACCCACACCTGGCGCGGGAACGCCTCGACCATCGCCTCGCTGATGGCCAGGTTCAGCTCGCCGACCGAGAAGGTGGGCTCGTCGCTACCTCCGTTCATCGGGTCCGAGGGTACTGCCGGCGTGTGACGGCGCCGACGGTACGCTGGCTGCGATGAGGTCGATCACCAGCGCCGACACCCCCACGATCGCCCCGGTCACGGCGCCCGCGACCACCGAGACGCCGG
>DASRHL010000315.1:0-8788 GCA_035650535.1 Acidimicrobiia bacterium | reverse complement strand
CGACCGCGGGCCGCAGGTCGCGCACGATCGCGAGGTGCCTGGCGTACTTCAGCGGATCGGTCAGGCCGACCCAGGGGCTGACCATCCTCTGCGTCTGCAGGAAGCCCTCGCGGAACTCACCGGGCACGAGCTCGTCGATGTCGTCGACGGCACGGCTGGTCTCGATCGCGAAGGAGTCCGCGGCCCAGTACACGCCGGTCTTCCGGTCGTAGAGACCCCGCGTCGTCGGGCTGTCGTAGGTCGGCGGCACGAGGGCCACGAGCTCGCGGTCGCCGGCGGCGAACGACTCGCCCGGGTTGACGATACGGATCCGGTCGAGCGGCAGCAGCCGGTCGGCCGACATGCGCAGCACGCTGAACATGTTCGTGACCACCGTCGCGCTCGGGCAGCGGTCGAGGAGCTCGAACACCGCGCCGGTGTGGTCGGTGTCGTCGTGCGAGAGGTAGATCCAGCGGACGTCGGCAGGGTCGACCAGCTCGAACACGTGCTCGAGCCACGGGTCACGAGTCACAGACAGACCGGTGTCGACGATCACCGGCTCCTCCGCCCGGATCACCATCGTGTTCACGGGTGCGACGACGGGGCCCATGCCCTCGCCGAGCACTTGGCGGATCAGGAACGTCTCGGGGGCGGCGGTCTGGGTGGGCAGGAAACGGACGGGGATCTCCATGGCGTGCTCCTCTCGGTCGGGCGTCGGTTGCCGCGACCGAGTGGACGACACGGCGCTTGGCGCTCCCTCGACGGCCGCCGACACCGCGGACCGCCGGTCACCGGCCCGCGCTGCAAGCGAACGTCGAGCGCGCGGTCAGCGGCGCACGCGAGAACCGGGTTCGCATCCCGACACGAGGAGAACGAACCACCATGCGCATCGGTATCGCCAGCGCCCAGCTCGGCCGGCTCGCCGAGCCCGCGGCCGTGAAGGCCCTCGCTCGCGCCGCCGAGACAGTCGGGTACTCGACGCTCTGGGTGCTCGACCGGCTCCCCGCGCCGGTCGAGCCGCGCGATGGCTACGGCGGCCTCGACGGCGTGCCCCTTCCCCCCGAGCAGGAGCGGTCGCTCGACCCGTTCGCGGTCCTCGCGACCGCGGCCGCGGTGACGGAACGGGTCCGGATCGGCACGAGCGTCCTGGTCGCGCCGTGGTACCCGCCCGTCGTGCTGGCACGGATGCTCACGAGCCTCGACGTGCTGAGCGACGGGCGCCTCATCGCCGGCCTGGGCACGGGCTGGTCGCGCGACGAGTACGACGCCGTCAACGCCGACATCCGGCGCCGGGGCCGCGACCTCGACGAGATCCTCGACGTCCTCGACGCGTCCTGGTCGAGCGCCGAGGTCGTCGGTCACACGGGCGTGCTTGCTCGGCTCGCACCGTCGAAGAACCTGCTGCGGCCGGTCCAGCGCCCCCGGCCGCCGCTCTTCCTGGCCGCGTACACCCCGGCCGCGATGGACCGCGTCGCGCGTCGGGCCGACGGGTGGATGCCGGCAGGGTTCCCGGCCGAGGCGATCGGCGCCGTCTGGAACGGGATCCGCGACGCGGCCGCCGGATACGGACGTGACGTCGACCGCATGGAGATGATCGTCCGGGCGAACATCCATGTGACGGACGGGCCGGTCGACGGCGACCGGGTCTCCTACCTGGGTTCGCTCGACCAGGTGATCGACGACGTCGTCGCGACCCGCAATGCAGGCGCGGCCGAGGTCATCCTCCACGTGCACGGCGACCCGGGCCTCGACGAGGCCCTCGACGTGTGCGCGCGGATCGCAGAAGCCGTTGGCATGCCGTCCTTCACGGGCTGACCGGCGCCAGCGCGTGGTCAGTGCGGGAGCGGGACGCCCCTCGCCGACGCCTCGCGGACGACGCGCGCCGCCATCGCGTGCGCACCCTGCGATGTCGCTACCGCAAAGGCGTCGCGAAGCGCGGGCGCTGCGTCCTCACCGCACGCGTGGAGGAGAACGGCCTCGGCGAGGAGCACGGTCGACGTCGCGTAGAGATCGTGGTACGTGTCGAGCTCGTTCCATGCGTCGGCGAGGGCGACCTTGGCATCGTCGACACGGCCGGCCACCGCGAGGCCGTGGGCCCGCGACGCGAGCCAGGTCGCGCCGTTCGTCCGGAGGCCGACGGCCCGGTAGGCGGACCACGCCGGGTCGAACACCGCGAGGCCGCGTTCGACGTCACCGCGTACGCAGAGCGCGGCACCGAGATAGCAGCGCAGTGACATGCTCCAGAACTGCGACAGGCCCTCGGGATCGGTCGCGATGCCCCGCTCGCACACGCGGATCGCCCGGTCGACGTCACCGGTCGAGAGCGCACTCGAAGCCGCGAAGTTGGTCACGAGGAGCTCCCAGAACATGTCACCGGGCACGAGGGCGATCACCTCGCCGAACCGGTGGTCTGGATCGTCGACCTCGCCCATGAGATCGTGCACGTAGACGCTGAACGCGGCGGCGATGCGGATCTGGTCGAGCTGGGTCAGGAACGGCGCGCTGCTCCGGTCGATCGCCGCAGCCGCGTGCGCCGCTGCGGTGTCGAGGTGGTCGGCGGCCTCGCCGAGTCGGCCGAGGTGCCAGCAACTGATGCCGTACGCGGTGTGGCCGAGGACCAGTGGGAGCGGGATGTCGGATGCCGTCCCGACCTGGCTCACCAGCTCCGCGGCGAGCACGTGCGCCTCGGACCGGTTGGCAAGGTCGAGGCCCGCCCATTCGACCCACAGCATGTTGAGGTGGTCCAGGGTCATCCCTGCCTGCTCGGTGAGTTGCTTCGCGCGCTCGAGCAGCGGCGAGCCGATCAGGGACGCGTGTCCGAGGCGCGCACCCGTCACGGCGACGAGCTGGCGAAGTGTCTCCGCCTCCGCCGCGACGTCGGCAGCGGACGACCCTGCTGTCCGGCGGAGCTGCGCGGCCCGCTCGAGATGGTCCTGCGCCGCGGCGTAGGCGAAGCGTCGCACCGCGACGCGGGACGCGCGGTCGAGCGCGTCGGCCGCCCGCCGACCGACGCCGATCGGCACCGCGGCCCAGAGGTGCTCGGCGACGATCTCGATCGTGTCGTCACCCTCCTCCAACGCGTCGGCGACCTTGAGGTGCAGGCGTGCACGCGTCAGCGTGGAGACGTCGTCGACGACGACCTCCCGCACGAGGGCGTGCGCGAACCGGTACAGAGAGGGCTGTTCGGGCGGCACGAGGAGCAGGCGGTGCACGATCGCGGGCTCGAGCCGGTCGAGGCACGCGTCGAGCCCGGCACCGGACGCCGCCGACAGCAACGTCAGATCGACCTCGCGCCCGGCGACCGCGGCGACCTGCAACAGGGCGCGGGTCTCGTCCGGCAGATCGGCCAACCGGCGCCGCACGACGTCCCGGACACCGGCCGGGACGTCGCCGAGGCCGGCGCCGCTCGCGACGAGCCGTGCGAGCTCGGTCACGTAGAACGGGTTGCCATCGGCGCGCTCGTAGATCGCCTCGACCGTCGCCGACCCGACACCCGGCGAGGTGCGCTGAACCAGTTCGGCGCAGGCCTCGCGGTCGAGACCGCGCAGCCGCAACCGTCTCGTGCCCGTCCGGCGGGTGAGCACCGCGAGCGTCTCGACGACCTCGTCGTTGCGGCCCACCTCGAGGTCTCGAACGGTGCAGACGACGAGTACGGGCTCGTCGTGGAGGCGATCGCCGATCAAGCGGAGCAGCTCGAGGGATGCCGCGTCCGCCCACTGGATGTCGTCGAGGACGAGCACGACGGGACAGGTCGCCGCGCACGCCGTGAGCAGCGACGCGACGGCCTCGAACACCGCGTAGCGGGCCGGGTCGTTGCTCGTGGAGGACGGGTCGCTCGTCGGCGCGAGGAGACCGCGCAGCTCGGGTGTGAGCTCGAAGCCCCTGGGCGCGAGCTCGGCGAGCGCGCGCAGCGGGGGGAGCCACGGCCAGAGCGCGGGCGTCGCACCGCCCTCGAAGGCCCGCCCCCAGAGCACCGTGAGGTGGCGCTGTTGGGCGACCGACGCGACCTCCTCGGCAAGGCGCGTCTTGCCGATCCCCGGCTCCCCCTCGAGGATCACGACCCGCGTGGTCGACCCGGGGAGGGAGTCGAGCAGCTCCCTCCGCTCCCGCTCGCGCCCGACGAGCGGCGGCGCGGCGTCAGGAACCCGCGGCGGCTCGACGACGGGTGCTGCCGCCGGGCGGAACTCCGCCGCGGCACGTGGCGCGGGCGGCGCGGCGGGCGGGGCGTCGAGTGTCGGATCGTGGTCGAGGATCGCGGCCTCGATCTCCTGCAGGGGGCGACCCGGGTCGACGCCGAGCTCGTCGCGAAGGGTCCGCCGGGCGTCGTCGATGGCCCGCAGCGCGTCGGCCTGGCGTCCCGAGCGGTACAGCGCGAGCGCCAGGCTCGCCCGGAGACCCTCCCGCCACGGATGGGCGCGCACGAGCTCGCCCAGCTCGCCGACGAGCGCGGCGTGACGACCGAGCGCGAGGTCGGCCGCGACGCGGTCCTCGACGGCTGCGAGCCGGCGCTCCTCGAGCCGGGTCACGAGCCCGCTCGCGAACTCGCGCTCGCGATACTCGGCGAACGCAGGTCCCCGCCAGAGGGCGTCGGCTTCGAGGAGCGTGGCTCGCGCCCGTGCCGGGTCGCCGGCGGCGATCTCCTCGCGGCCGCGGTCGGCGAGCGCCTCGAAGCGAACGAAGTCGATGGCGTCGTGATCGACGGCGAGCCGGTACCCGGGCGGCTCCCACCGCAGGACCTCGGACGCGGCCCCCCGGTCACGTCCCGGCTCGAGCGCGCGCCGCAGCCGCGACACGTACGTCTGGAGCGTGCCGGCGGCCGACGGCGGCGGCGCGTCGCCCCAGATCGCGTCGATCAGTGCGTCGACGGAGACGACCCGCCCGCACGCCGCGAGCAGCACGGCCAGGACCGTGCGGGGCTGGCTGCCGCCCACGTCCACGATCGCGCCCGTGCCGTCGACGACCTCGAGCCCGCCCAGCAACCGGAACTGCACTGCCCGCGCCACTCCTTTCGCCACCCAGTGTCGCAGACGGCCGCAGGCGGAGCAGCCTCAGGGCGCCGCCTCAGGGCAGCTGGACGTAGCCGTGGCGGGCCTTCCACAGGAAGTACTTCTCGAAGGCCAGCTTCATGGCGTGGGCCTGGGGCCCGGGGATGAGGACGCCGTGCTTGCGGGGCGGCAGCATCTTGTCGGCGAGGATGATCACGCCGTTGTTGCCGGCGTCCATCACGCAGACGGCGGGGATGTCACCGAACGCCTTCTGCTCCCGGGGCTCCTCGCCCCTGATCTGCGCCGCGATGTTCTTGGCCGCGACGTGCGCCATCGTCTCGGTCGGGAAGCCGGTCTTCGGGATGCCGACGGGGTTCGGCGTCTGCCACGGAACGTCGACCGCGGCTGCGATGCCGACCGCGTAGACGTTGTCGTAAGCCTCCGACTGGTAGGTCCCGCGCACGCGCACGTAGCCCTTCTCGTCGGAGATCGCGCTCGCCTTCCGGATCACCTCCTGCCCGAGGAACGGCGGGACGATCATCGAGTACGCGAACTCGATCTTCGTGTCGTCGGCCAACACGAGCCGGCCCTCGTCGACGTGGTCGACCGCGACGTTGAGCTTGGCGTCGATGCGTTCCTTCTTCAGGAAGAGCTTCAGGAGCTGCTCGCCGTGCGGTAGCCCGCCGATCCCGAAGTGACCGAGGAAGGGCTCGGCGGAGACGTACGTGAGCTTGACCCGCTTCTTCAGGCCGGCCTTGCGCAGCTGATGCGACACGTTGAACAGGTACTCGTAGGCCGCACCGAAGCATCCGGCGCCCTGGGTCGCCCCGACGACGATGTCGCCGGGCGCGTCGAGGAAGTGGCGCCAACCCTCTCCGGCGTGGATCGCGTCCTCGAGCGTCGTGATCGTGTAGGCGTTGCCGTCGGGGCCGAGCCCGGGCACGACGTCGAAGTTGTTGCGGTATCCGGTGGCGATGACGAGGTAGTCGTAGTCGTAGCGGCCCGCGGTGGTCTCGACGGCTTCGCTCTCGAGATCGAGGCGGGTGGCCTCGGCGTGCACGAAGTCGACGCCGTGGGTCTCGAAGGTCGGCGCCAGCGGGAACGTGATGTCTGCCGGCGCCCGCTTGCCGAACGGCAACCAGATCAACGACGGGTTGAACAGGAAACGGTCAGACGCCGACACGACCGTGACGTCGACGTCGCCGTGCAGCTCGTGGTGAACGGCGAGGGCTGCGGTCAACCCGCCGAAGTTGCCACCCAGGACCAGGACCTTCTTGCGCGACATCGCGACCTCCCGCGGACGCGCCCCGCTCGTCGGGGCGCCCCTCCGGCCCGATCACCCTCGGCGATCGGGACCCGTGGCAACAGGGACCAAGGTCACCGCGGGCTCCGCGAAGGTCCGGTTCAAGGCCGCGAAACGCACGACGAGGGCGAACTCCTCCAGTCGCGACATTGCGAGCATCGGCGCGGTGGAGCCGACCGCCCCCGAGGCATGCTCACGCGGCGGCCCGGTAGTGTCCACGCGGTGAGCGGCCCGCGCGTCCAGCAGGCGAAGGCGATGCTCGAACGGGCCCAGCGCGCGTTGAAGCGCGAGACGCGCCGGGTGCTCGAACCGCCGGCGCAGCGGCTGCTCTACGGGCCCGCCGCGGACGAGCTCGGACCGATGGCGTTCCCGCCCGGCCACTTCCACTCGCCCCTCCCGTCGCAGCAGGACATCGAGGAGCACCGCTCGCACCGCCTCGATCTCGATGCCGACCTCCCGGCGATCGACCTGCGCGTCGAGGAGCAGGTCGAGCTGCTCCGGAAGCTCTCGTCGGAGATCGCCGACCACCCGTTCGCTTCGCGCCAGGGCCGGCGGCCGCGGTTCGACTTCGACAACGAGTGGTTCACGAGCTACGACGCGCTCGTCTACGCCGCGCTGTTGCGGGTCTACGATCCGAAGCGCGTCATCGAGGTGGGCTCCGGATTCTCGACCGCGATCCTGCTGGACACCTTCGAGGATCGCCGGCTCCCGGAGATCACCCTCGTCGAGCCGCACCCCGAGCGGCTGTTCCGCTTGCTACGCGACGGCGACCACGAGCACCTCACGATCGTCGAACGGCGGCTACAAGACACCCCGCTCTCGCTGTTCGAGGAGCTCGGCGACGGTGACTTCCTCTTCGTCGACTCGACCCACGTCGCCAAGCTCGGCAGTGATGTCAACCACCTGTTCTTCGAGGTCCTGCCGCGGCTCGCGGTCGGTGTGCTCGTGCACTTCCACGACGTCGCTTATCCGTTCGAGTACGAGCCGATGATGGTCGACCGCGGCTTCGGCTGGAACGAGTCGTACATCCTGCGCGCGTTCCTCGAGTTCAACGACCACTTCGAGATCGTGCTGTGGAACGACCTGCTGCGGACCCGCTTCCACGGCCTGCTCGAGGAGGAGTACCCCACGCTCGTCGAGCACGAGTGCCCGGGCCGCGAGGGCAGCATCTGGATCCGCCGCGTCCGCTGAGGCGGACGCTCGCCGTCAGCTGATCGTGATCCAGTCGGCGACCGACGGCACGCCGTTGCCGTCGACGATCCACAGCAGGTACGGCCCCGGAGGCGCGTAGTTCGCGTTCGGCGGCGCCGTCACGTGCAGCGCACCACCGGACACGGAGAAGGCGAGCGGGACGTACCGGTTGTTCTCGTCGAAGTTGTGCGTCGTCGCGGACGGCGACGTGAGCACGACCGAGCTGATCTGCGACGCGTTCGGCGTCGTGACCGTGAAGCCGCTGCCGTAGCCCGCGCTTCCCGGTGCGCTCGTGATCGTCGGGCGGGCGCCCTTGAACAGATAGGGCGGCGAGTAGATCTCGTAGGTGCGCTGGCGGTCGGTGTCGCCGCCCGCGCCGCCCCAGCCGCCGCCGACGAGCACGCGGCCGTCGGGCAGCAGCACCTGCACGGAGTGGTAGAAGCGTGGCACCTGGTTCGACGCGAGCGTCGTCCACTGACCCGTCGCCGGCGACCACTCCTCCGCCGCGTACACGGCTCCGGCCGCGCTGGTGAGGTCGTGCGTGCGGTCGCCACCCGTCACGAGCACGTTGCCGTCGGGAAGGGTCTGCAGGTTGAGGAACACGCGCGGGTTGTGCATCGACCCGGTCTGCACGAGCGACGGCGACGGCGACGTCATGTCGATCGTGTAGGCGAGCGCCGAGCCCGGCTGCGCGGTCGTGCCCGGGCCACCGGGGGTGCCGGTGCGCAGGATCTTGCCCGGGCGGTACATCGTCGCGGAACCGGCCGGGATCACGCGGCTGTCGACGGTGGACCACGTCCAGGTGTTGGGGTCGAGGACCTTGATCGGGTAGCCGTTCAGGTCGAACGCGCCCGCCTCGAGCAGGCGGCCGTCGGGCAGGACGAACATGAACGGGTAGTAGGCGATGTTCAGGTTCGCGGACGCCGGCAACAGCGTCCACGTGTTGTTCGCGGGGTCGTAGATCTCGGGCGTCTGCTGCACGACGCCGCTGTTCGTACCGTCCGTCGCGAGCACGCGGCCGTCGGGCATGCGCGTACCGGTGGGGTACCAGCGGATCGCGTGCATGCTCGCGGCGGGCGTGAACGAGCCGTCCGCCGGGTTGTAGATGTTCGTCGCGACCGACCCGTACTGCGGGTTCCCCGCCGCGTCGCCGCCGAGCACCATCACCCGGCCGTCGGAGAGCACGGTCTGCCCCGCGCAGAACAGGTTGTTGCCGGCGGGCTCGGGGGTGATCGCACCCGTGTTGGTGTCGAGGATCTTCGCCCCGGCGCCGTCCTCGAAGAAGAGGACCGACGACGTACCGGGGATGAGCACCGCGTGCTGCATGACG
>DASRHL010000314.1:0-19280 GCA_035650535.1 Acidimicrobiia bacterium | reverse complement strand
TGGGCGACCGGGTCGCCGACGCCCGAGTTCAACTTTGCCGCGATCCCCGTGGTGGAGAGCCGCCACCCGCTGTGGGACCAGCAGCCGCTGCCCGTCAGCGAGTCCGGAGCTGACGACGCCACGCGCGCGCTGGGTACGGCGGGCGCGCTCGAACGGGCCACGCCGCTCACGACCGGGCTCCGGGCCGAGCCCGAGGCGACCATGGAGATCCCCGAGGAGACCGCGCTGCCGTTCGTGGTCGCCGCCGGGATCGCGCTCCTGTTCGCCGGCCTGCTGTTCACGACCGAGGTCGCCGCCGCGACCGGTGTCGTGCTCGGCGCGATCGCCGTGCTGTGGTGGACCTGGCGCACGGGAGAGCACTGATGACGGCCTCGACGGTCACCGAGCTCGCGGGCGTCCCCGACACGGTTCCCCTCCCGCCGGAGGGCGCGGTCCCGACGATGCGCGCGGTCGCGCCCCCTCCCGTGGCGCGCCGACCCGGCCGGACGCGCGGCTACTGGGGCGTCCTGAGCCTGATCGCCACCGAGGCGACCCTCTTCACCGGGCTCCTCGCGACGTACTACTTCCTCCGGGCGTCGTCGCCGGTGTGGCCGCAGGGCGGGATCAAACCCCCGGAGCTCACGACGATCTCCGTCTTCTCGGCGATCCTGATCGGCAGCAGCCTCCCCGTGCTCGTCGCCGAGTCCGCGATCAAACGCGGGAACGCGCGCGCGATGCGCGTCGGACTCGCGCTCGCGTTCCTGATGGGCTCCGCCTTCCTCGCCCACGAGGGTTACGAGTGGTCGCACCTCGAGTTCAACTGGACTCGGAACGCCTACACGTCGATCTTCTACGCGACGACCGGTCTCCACGGGATGCACGTCCTCATCGGGCTGCTCGTGAACCTGCAGGTCCAGGTGAAGAGCTGGATGGGCAAGATCGACCGTGAGCACCACGTCTCGATGGAGATCTTCGGCCTCTACTGGCACTTCGTCGACGTCGTGTGGATCTTCGTGTTCTCCTCGCTCTACCTGTCGGAGCACATCCGGTGACGGCCGTCGCGCCACCCCGGCCGAGGACCCGGTGGGCGTGGGCGGTCACCGCCGCGCCCATCGGCTTCTGGATGGTCCACCTCGTCTACATGGCGGCCGTCGCCACTCGGTCGTGCAGCTCGACGTGGCGCTGGACGCTCTACGCGATCACTCCCGTGACCGCGATCCCGACGATCGCCTGCGGCGCCGTCTCGTGGCACCTCCGCCGGAAGAACGCGGGGGCGGAGTCGGGCTCGGAGGAGGCGCAGCTCGCGTTCCTCGGGCTCCTGGGCGTCGCCCACGCCGCCTTCAACCTCCTGCTCATCCTCGCCGAGGGCGTCCTCGTGCCGATCCTGTCGGGCTGCTGATGGCCGAGGCGGTCCCGGCCCTGCTGCTCGCCGTGCTCGGCGGTGCCTACGCCGCCGGCTGGTCGCGCGCGCCGGCGCCGCGGCCGGCGCGCCTCGTCGCGTTCGGCGGTGCGCTCGCGACCTTGCTCGTCGCGCTGGCGTCGCCGCTCGCGACCCGCGCCGACACCTCGCTGACGGCCCACATGGGGCAGCACGTGCTGATCATCGGTCTCGCACCACCCCTGCTGCTCGCCGCCCACGCCGGCGCCACCATCGCGAACGCGCTGGCGCCGGCACGCCGGCGCGCGGTCTCTGCCGCGGTCCGCCCGGTGCGGATCGTCGCCCGCCGAGCCCGGTCGGTCACGATCACGGCGGCGGTCGCCGTGCAGGTCGCCGTCATGACCGTGTGGCACGTGCCCGGCCTCTACGACGCGGCCGCGACCAACGAACTGCTCCACGCGCTCGAGCACCTCACGCTGTTCGCCACCGCGTTCGCGTTGTGGTGGGCGGTCGTCGACGGGCTCCGGACGCGCCCGGCCGCGGCCCTGCTCGCGCTCCTCGCCGCGTCGACGGCGTGCACGGCCCTCGGTGCCGCGATGGCCCTGGCGGGCTCGCCGTGGTACCCGCACTACCGGACCGGTGCCGCGAGCTCGGCGCTCCTCGACCAGCAGGTCGCGGGCGCCGTGATGTGGGGTGTGACGAACGCGTTCGCGGTCGTGGCCGGCGCGGCCTTCGTCTGGGGCTGGCTGGCCCGGCTCGACCGCGACTCGCCGGCGAGGTCACGGTGATCACGCGGCGCGTCGTCCGGGCGCTCGACACTCGCCTCGGGACGACGAGATTCACGCGCCACGCCGTCGACAAGGCGTTCCCGGACAACTGGTCGTTCATGCTGGGCGAGGTCGCGCTCTACTCGTTCCTCGTCCTCGTCATGACCGGGGTCTTCCTGACGTTCTTCTTCGACCCCGGGACGAACCAGGTCGTGTACCACGGCTCGTACCGCCAGCTCGACGGCGTGAAGATGTCGGAGGCGTACCGATCGGTGGTGCACATGAGCTTCGACGTGCGCGCCGGCCTCGTGATGCGCCAGATGCACCACTGGGCCGCGCTCGTCTTCGTCGGCGCGATCGTTGTGCACCTCTGCCGCATCTTCTTCACCGGCGCCTTCCGGCGGCCGCGCGAGCTCAACTGGTTCGTCGGCGTCACCCTGCTGCTGCTCGCCCTGTTCAACGGCTTCTCGGGCTACTCGCTGCCCGACGACCTGCTTTCGGGCACGGGGCTGCGGATCGCGTACTCGATCGTGCTGACGGTTCCGATCGTCGGGGAATGGGCGGCCTTCCTCGTCTTCGGTGGCGAGTTCCCTGCCAACAACATCAACAGCCGGCTGTTCGTGATCCACGTGATGATCGTGCCCGCCGTCATCACGGGGCTGCTCGCGATCCACCTCGCGATGCTCTGGCGCCAGAAGCACACACACTTCCCGGGTCCGGGACGCAAGGAGCACAACGTCGTCGGGTCGCGGCTCTGGCCGTCGTACGCGATGAAGAGCGTCGCACTGTTCTCCTTCGTCGTCGCGGTCACGGGTGCGCTGGGCGGGCTCGCGCAGATCAACCCGGTGTGGCTCTACGGCCCGTTCCAGCCCGCCGCGGTGTCGACGGCCGCGCAGCCCGACTGGTACGTCGGCTGGCTCGAGGGAGCGCTCCGGCTGGGTGGGCCGTGGCGGATCCATATCTTCGGCCGGACCATCTCGGAGGTCTTCTGGCCCGCAGTGCTCGTGCCGCTCGTCGTCTTCGTGCTGCTGTACGCGTGGCCGTTCCTCGAACGGCTCGCCACCGGCGACCACACCGAGCACCATCTCCTCGACCGGCCGCGCGACCACCCGTTGCGCACCGGGTTCGGCATCGCGACGCTCACGTTCTTCGCCGTGCTCACCGTCGCGGGCGCGCAGGACATCGTCGCCCAGGAGCTCGACGCACCGATCCTGACCGTCAACCGGGTCCTGCGCGTGCTGGTCTTCGCCCTGCCGCTCGCGACGGGCGCGCTCGCGTGGAAGTGGGCCCGTGACCTGCGGGAGGGCGAGCCGCTCGAGGTCTGGGCGGCCAAGGGCGCCGCGCCGACCGGACCGGCCGAGCCGCCCGTCCGCGGCGCGCCGCGACCGGTACCGGCGGCGGCCGCGGCCGGCGGGACCGGCCCGGCGACCGCGGCGCCGGACCGGCGCGGCTGGCTCCGGCGCACGGCGGATGCCGTCGTCGGGACGGTGCTGGTCGCGATCCTCGTGCGCGCCGGGCGGGGCCGGGGCCGCCGCGCCGGCGGCTCCGAGAAGACCACGGCCCGCGGCCCGTGATCACGCCCGCGGGTCGACCGCGACGGATGGTCGCGGATCAGCCGAGGGACCCGAGCACGGCACGCACGCGCGCGGTCGCGGCGCGACCGACGGCCTCGATGGCCTCGGTCGTGCGGGTGGTGCGGCTGTGGAGGAAGGCGCCCTCGATCGCGCAGAACAGCTCGAGCGCGACCGCGCGCGCGACGGCCGGCTCGACGCCGGCGTCGACGAGGCGACGCTCGAGGATGCGCAACCACGACTCGAAGGCGCGGGCGGCGGCCTCGCGCATCGGCTCGCTCGACCCCGCGGTCTCGAGCGCGACGGTCGCGATCGGGCACGCGTCGGCGTAGCCGTGGTCGCGCACGACGGCGGCGGCGTCCTCGAAGAACCGGCGGGTCGCGTCGACGAGGTCGGCGCCCGACCCGAAGTACGACTCCACCAGCTCCCGGTAGACGGCGCCGCCGGCGTCGATCGCCGCCACCCCGAGCTCCTCCTTCCCGCCGGGGAAGAAGTGGTACAGCGACCCGTAGGGGGCACCGCTGGCGGCGAGGATCGCCTTCACCCCGGTCGCCGCGTAGCCCCGCCGGCGGAACAACTCGCCGCTCGCGTCGAGGATCCGCTCCCGGGTGCCCGCCGGCCGGGACGCCCGGCCCGCGCCGTTGGACTCCATGCCCCGATGCTATCGCTAGAACGATCTATCCAGTAGCATCCCGGGTACGAAGAGACGAGATGACGGAGGAAGGAGGTCCGGTCGTGTACAAGGCCGCCGTCCGTTCCATGATCCGGCGCAACATCGCCCGGCTCAACGAGGGTCGCTACGAGCCGGTGCTCGCGATGTTCACGCCCGACGCGACGCTCACGTTCCCGGGCGACAACTCCTGGTCGCGCCAGTTCCGCGCTCCGCAATCGGGCCGGGACGCCTCCCCGACGCACCGGGGTCGGGCCGAGATCGAGGCCTTCCTGCGCCGCTACGTCGACCTCGGGATCCAGATGGAGGTCGAGGACATCCTGGTGAACGGCCCGCCGTGGAACACGCGCGTCGCGGTGTTCGTCCGTGACTGGGCGACCGGGCCCGACGGGCACGACCGGTACGCGAATCGGGCCGTCCTGCGGGTGCGAACCAGCTGGGGTCGCATCACCGGCCAGGAGGACTACGAGGACACCGAGCGCACGAGCGCCTACGACCGCGCGCTCGCCTCGTCGGGGTGACTGGTCTCGACCCGGGCGTCCGTCCGCAGCTCGAGGGGGTGGGTCTCCTCGAGCGCGTGGTGTGAGCGGTCGTCGTCGCGGTACACGGCGAGCCAGACCGGCCCGCCGTCCGCCTGCGCGAAGGTGGTCTCCCACGACTCCGAGAACCCGGTCCCGCGCGCGACGCCGACGAAGCCGCCGAGCACCGCGCCCGCGGCCATGAAGAACCCGGTCACGAAGCCGAACGCCCACAACGGGTGCGAGATGCCGTCGGGCCAGGCGAGCACGACGATGCCGACCAGCGCCGCGCCGAGCACCACGCCGCCGAGGGCGCCGAGCAGCGCGCTGACGACGACCCACAACACGGCGTGCTCGAGGAAGCGCGCGTCGCGCTCGACGCGCGCGGGCTCGTGCTCGGCGACGAGCGCCGCCTCGCCGACGAGCGCGATGTCGTTCCCGTCGACGCCGTGCGCCTCCAGCTCCTCGATCGCGTGCCGGGCGTCGGGGAGCGTCCGGTAACGCGCCATCTGCGGGGGGCGCGCGTCGTGGGCGCTGCCGTGCGTCGTCGCAACCGGACTCATCCGACACCTCCGGTGGCCCGCAGGGCTCCGAGCTCCTGGCGATCTCCTCTCGAGTCCCGTTCCCGCCGCGGCGCACCGGGAAACCCGGCGCCGCGCGCCCCGCGCCGCCCGGCCCGGCGTCGGGCCGCCCCCGGTGCATGCCCGGGCGGGCGATAGGGGAACCATCACCGCATGACGCTTCCGCGCACGACGCAGATGGTGCTGAGGCTGGCCATGGCCGAGCAGCGGGCCGTCGACGCGTCCGACGTGCAGGCCGAGCTCGGCTTCACGCCGATCCAGGCCGCCTCGGAGCTCCGGGAGCTCGCCCGCCGCGGGTTCCTGCACGAGGTGACGGAGGAACCCGGCCTGCCCAGGTACGAGTTCGACGCCGCAGCCGAGGACGCGGCACGCGGCGAGCTGCTCTGACCGGCACCGTCTCCGACACCCGGCCCGCCAGTCGGGCCCACGTCAGGGCGCGTGGCCGGCGTCGAGGTCGCCCGCGTCCTGCAGCCCGAGCTGGTCGCCCTCGCGGTCGGCCGGCGGGCGCGCCCGCACCACGCCCTCCGGCGCGAGGACGTAGCCCCGGTGATCGCCGTCGGTGTCGAGCGTGGCGACGACGCGGCCCACGAAGTGGTCGCACCCGTCGAGGGCGGGGATGCCGTCGACGGTCGGCGTCCACCGGACGAGCGAGAACTTGTCGACCTCGTCGCCGGTGAGCTCGCCGAAGACCTCGGCGGTTCGATGGTCGTCGTGGCGGAGCACGTGGACGACGAAGTGCGTCGCGTGCGCCGCGATGTCGGCCGTCCGGTTCGTGCGCGAGATCCACGCGGTGAAGCGCGGCGGCTCGATGCTCGTCTGCCCCGCGAAGCCCACGAGGCAGCCGCCGCGCTCGCCGCCGGCCGCAACGGTCACGACGAACATCGGAGGGTCGAGCGTGCCCATGAGGTCGTCGAACTCGCTCACGCCCGCGTTGTACCCGTCACGTCGTGCGCGCGCAGCGTGGTTCCGAGGTTTCCGCGCGTTTCGGGCCGGGAAGCAAGTCGTCGTCACCCAGAGGAGGTGTCGACCATGTACTTCCGCCGTCGTCAACCATCCGTGTCCGACGAACCGGCTCCTGCGACGACAACCCGCACGCGCTCGTGGAGCCCGATCGGCTCCGGCGAGATCATCGGGTTCGCGGGCGCGGCCGCGGTCGTCGTCTCGCTGTTCCTGTCGTGGCGTAGTGGGAACGCGCACCCGTCGGACATTCCCGCGGCGTTCCTGTGGAACCGCACGACGAGCTCGACCGATCCGTCGTTGCTCGTCTTCCTGATCCCGGCGGCCGCGTTGCTCGTCCTCGGGCTGTGGCCGCGCATCGGCGCGGGGATCCGTCTCCTCGGAGCGGTCATCTCGCTCGCGGTCGCCGGTGTGTTCGCGTACCAGCTCGACCGGAGTCTCTTCGCCGGCGGCAGCCTGGGCGACGTCCTCGACGCCGGCTTCTACGTCGCCGCCGTCGGGGGCTTCCTGGGCTTCCTGAGCGCGTTCGCGGCATCGCGTGTCCGGCGCGACACCGTCGCGTACGAGCGTGCACCTTCGGCGGACCGTCCGCTGGCGGGACGGGCGCAGTGACGCCTGCCCGCGGGGCACGCCGAACCCGTCCCGAACGTCTCGTCCCGATCGCGTGGCGGGCACGCGATCGGGCCGAGCCGGCACCGACCGGCTCGGCCCGCGCGCCCGGCGGCCCGCGGCGTCGCGCCGGCCGCGGGCGGGCGAGGCCCGCCCGGCCTAGCCGCTCCCGTCACGCACCACGAGCACCACCGGCGAGCACCACCGGCGAGCACCCGCTGCCACTGCTCTGCGATTGCCCCGATCGCCTTCCGCGCGGTCTCGGCTCGAGTCGCGGGCGTGAGGGGGTCGCGAGGAAGAATGAGGCATGGCCGACTACGTGATCCCCGAACCCGAGCCGAAGCCGATCGACGAGAAGCTCGCGATCGAGCTCCGGCACCTCGCGGACAACGCGGTGTTGAAGGGCCGGCCCCAGGGCGCGGAACAGTGCGAGAACTGCCGGTACTACCTCGAGAACACGGCGGAGATCTCGTACTGCTGGCACCCGAAGCTGCGCATCCTCGTCGGCGCCGAGTGGTGGTGCCAGTGGTGGGAGGCCATTCCCGAGGAGTAGCGCGGCGGCCAGGGGCCCTGCGCGGTCCATCGGCGCAGCACGGTCACGCGGCGGACCGGCGTTTCCCTGACCGCGCCTTCTTCGCGGTGCCGCGCGCCGTCCCGGTCTTCTTGCGCGACGCGCCCGTCGATTTCCGCGCCCGGGTCGCGCCCGTCGTGGCCGCCTTCTTCGCAGCCGGCCGTGGCGCCCGTCGCGACCGCCCGCCGCGGCCGCCCTTCTGCAGGCTGGCCTCGAGCGCGGCCATCAGGTCGACGACGTTCTCCGGCTCCGCCGGTTGCTCGGCGACCGTGATCTGCTTGCCCCGGCGCTTCTGCTCGATGAGGTGGCGGAGCTCGCGCTCGTAGGTGTCCTTGTACTTGCGGGGATTCCACTTCGAAGCGAGCGAGGCGATCAGCCGGCCCGCCATCGCGGCCTCGCGCGGCGACGGGCGCGAGCGCACCGCCGGGATCTCGCGCATCTTGGCCGGATCGACCACCTCGTCCGCGAAGAGCATTGTCGACATGGCGAGCACACGGCCGACGGGGCGGATGGCGGCGAGGTACTGCTTCTCGCGCATGACGACCCGGCCGATCCCCACCTTGCCCTGGTCGATCATCGCGTCCCGCAGCAGCGCGTACGCCTTCTGCGCGCCCTCCTGGTCGTCCGGCGCCAGGTAGTAGGTGCGCTTGTAGTAGATCGGATCGATCTCGGCGAGATCGACGAAGTCCTCGATGTCGATGGTCTTCGTCGTCCGCGGCTTGAGTGCCTCGATCTCCTCGTCGGTCACCTCGACGTGACGACCCGGCGAGGTCTCGTAGCCCCGCACGATGTCGCCGTAGCCGACCTCCGTGCCCGTCTTCTCGTCGACGCGTTTGATGCGGATGCGGTTGCCGGTCCGCGCGTCGAGCTGATGGAAGCGGACGTCGTGCTCGCGGATCGCGGGGAACACCCGCACCGGGACTTGACGAGGCCGAAGCTGATGCTGCCGGTCCAGATCGATCGTGCCATGCGCTCTTCCTGCCCCGTCCGCCGGCCGTTCAAAGCCGCTCGGGCGGCGACCGGCGGCGCGCGGTTGCACGCCGGCGGCGCCGGGTACTCGAACGGCATGTCGGTGTGCGGCGCGCGTGTCCGCCGCGCGGTTGGTGCCGTCGCCGTCACCGTCCTCGCGGGGGTGTTCGCCGGCGCCGGGGTGGCCGGCGCGAAACCGGCCCCGACGCCGACGCACGCCGCCGTCGAGGTCGAGCGCGACGTCGCCTACCCGACCGAAGGATTCTCGACGTCGACGCTCGACGCCTACATGCGCTCGGGTGCGCACACCGCGCCCGCGATCGTGCTCGTGCACGGCGGAGGCTGGCAGAGCGGCGACAAGTCGGGGCTCGCGGGGATCGCGACCGCCTTCGCGGCGGCGGGGTTCGCGTCCTTCAGCGTGAACTACCGCCTCGCTCCCGCGGCCGTCTACCCCGCGGCGGTGACCGACGTCGCGGCCGCCGTCCGCTGGCTGCGCGAGCCGGCCCAGGTCCAACGGTTCGGCATCGACCCGGCCCGTATCGGCCTGTTCGGCGTGTCGGCGGGAGGGACGCTGGCGGCGTCGGTCGCGATGACGGGCGAGGGTTCCCTCGAAGACGGTGCCAGAGTGCGGGCCGTGGCGACCTGGTCGGCGCCGATGGCGCTCGTGAAGTACGCGGTCGAGGCGACGCCCGCCGCGCCACGGTCGGCGGTGGCCGTCTACCTGGGCTGCGAACCTCGTGCGTGCCGGTCACGGGTGCGCGAGGCCTCGCCGCTCGCGCACGTCGACGGGTCGGACCCTCCGATGCTGCTCGTGAACTCGCGCCACGAGCTCGTGCCGGTCGAGCAGCCCCGGGCGATGGCCGCCGCGCTCCAGGTCGCCGGTGTCGACCACAAGCTGTTGCTGATCCCGGGTGGGCGGCACGCCGAGCAGCTGGGTGCGGTCGCGCTGCGACCGACGATCGCCTTCTTCCGCCGCGAGCTCCGGTGAGTGCCCCAACGGCGTCGAGCAGGGCCGGTGTCGCCCGGATCGGCTGCTCCGGCTTCGTGTACCGCGACTGGCGCGGCGTCGTGTACCCGGAGTCGCTGCCGCAGCGGCGGTGGTTCGAGCACTACGCGACGCTCTTCGCCACCGTCGAGCTCAACAACACGTTCTACCGCCTCCCGCCGCCGGCGACCGTCGAGAAGTGGCGGGCGCAGGCTCCGGCGGGCTTCGTGTACGCGCTCAAGCTCGGCGCGTTCGGCTCGCACCGGATGAAGTTGCGGGACGCCGCGTCGTGGTTGCCGAACCACATCGACCGGGCCCGGCGCCTCGGCCCGCACCTCGGCCCCACGCTGGTGCAGCTCCCGCCGCGCTGGGGTCGCGACGTCGAGCGCCTCGACGAGTTCCTCACGGCCGCGCCCCGCCGGCTCGGGTCGGCTGCACTGCGGTGGGCGGTGGAGATCCGCGAGGAGACGTGGTTCCACGACGACGTCTACGAGACGTTGCGCCGCCACGGCGCCGCGCTGTGCCTGCACGACATGCTGCCGAAGCACCCGTGGCTGCTGACCGCGGACTGGACGTACGTCCGCTTCCACGGACCGGCCGCCCACGAGCGTCGCTACGTCGGGCGCTACACCGGACGCCGGCTCCGGGCCCCGGCCGAACGCCTCACCGCATGGCTGGAGGACGGTCACGACGTCTACGCGTACTTCAACAACGACTTCCACGGCGATGCCGTCCGCGACGCGACGTGGCTCCGTGATCGCCTGCCGCGATCCCGGGCGCCCGGCGACAACTCCAGCCGAGCGCCCGGGTGAACCCGTCGCAGCCCCGGGTGAGGTCACGTTCGTTCCCGCCCGTGGAGATCGCCAAACCACCCTTGGACACGCAGCCGACGCATCGGTGACGATGGGTGCGATGGTGGACGTGGCGCTGTTCGAGGAGGTCGCCGACGTCGTCGTCGGGCTCGTGCCCGCGACGATCGGGCGCCCGCGCTGCCGGGCCCGCCGCGCCGGGATCAAGGTGTGGTTCGGTACCGCCGACCCGCCCCGCGAGCACTACGAGGCCCAGCTCGTCGGCGCCGACATGGTCGACGGCGCCCGCGTCGTCGGGCTCGAGGTCGGCTTCCACAGCGAGCACCCGCAGGCACCGGCCAACGACGCGGTCGTCGGCCGTCTCGTCGGGCGGGAACGGCAGTGGCGCCGCTCGATCGGGCGCGAAGCCGTCGCGGGCGAGTTCCTCGGCCGGCGCGAGTGGCGGCGGATCTCGGAGACGTGGCCCGACCCCGACCTGGACGACCCCGGTCTGGCGTTCGAGGTCGGCGCCCGGCTCACCGACTACATCACCGCGCTCGAGCCGCTCCGCTGAGGTGGCGACCACGCGGCCGGCCGGCCGGTACGAGGCGCTGCTGACCGGCGCGGCCCGGTTCACGGCGGATGTCGAGGTCGCGGACCGGCTGCACCTCGTGTTCGTCCGTTCGACGGTCGCGCACGCGCGGATCGCGTCGATCGACACCACTGCGGCCGCGGCGGCGCCCGGCGTCGCCGCCGTCTTCACCGCCGCGGACCTGCCCACGCTCCCGGTGTGGGAGATCCAGCTCATCCCCGAGGTGCTCGCGCAACCCGCGCTCGCGGTCGGCGTGGTGCGGTACGCGGGGGAGCGCGTCGCCGCGGTCGTGGCCGACTCGTACCCGGCGGCTCTCGACGCGGCCGAGCTCGTCGTCGTCGAGTACGAGCCCCTGCCGGTCGTCGTCGGCGTCGAGGCCGCGCTGGCGCCCGGCGCGCCCGTGCTCTTCCCCGAGCACGGGTCGAACGTCGCGCTGGAGTGGCCGCCGGAAGGAGACGACGCGTCGCCCCGCGTCGCGTTCTCCGGGTCCGAGGTCGTCGTGCACGCGACCGTCGATCTCCCGCGGCTCGCCGTCGCACCGATGGAGGGCCACGCCGTGCTCGCCGTGCCCGAGGGCGACCGCCTCGTGGTGTGGGTGTCGACCCAGGTTCCGCACGCGGCGCGGATCCAGATCGCACGCTCGCTCCGGTTGCCGCCGGAGCGTGTCCGGGTGGTCCTGCCGCACGTCGGCGGCGGGTTCGGCGGGAAGTCGCACGGCGGCGTCGGTGAGCACGTCGTGACGGCGGCCGCGGCGCGGAAGCTCTTGCGGCCGGTGCAGTTCGTCGAGGACCGGAGCGCCAACGTCGCGACGATGCACGGGCGCGGCATGCTGCTGCGCGGCGAGCTGCACGCGACACGCGAAGGCCGCGTCGTCGGGCTGCGGGTCGAGGAGCTGTGCGACGCCGGTGCCTACCCGGGGACCGGTGCGGTCGAGCCGGGGAAGACCGGGCTCATGTTGTGCGGCCCGTACCGGATCCCGGCCGTCGAGTTCCGCGCCCGCAGTGTGCTGACCAACGTCGCGTCCGGCGGGGCCGTACGGGGCCCGGGCCGCGCCGAGGCCGTCGCGCTCCTCGAGCGTTCGATGGACCGGCTCGCGGCGGCGCTGGCGATCGACCCCGTCGAGGTGCGCCGCCGCAACCTCATCGGACCCGGCGAGTACCCG
Source organism: Acidimicrobiia bacterium (assembly GCA_035650535.1). GTDB lineage: Bacteria > Actinomycetota > Acidimicrobiia > IMCC26256 > PALSA-555 > DASRHL01. Next base: position 7,183 of record DASRHL010000314.1, on the reverse strand, counting down.
TACGAGACCGCGACCGGCGTCCACTACGACTCGGGCGACCTCCCGCGCCTGCTCGACGCGGTCCTCCGGCACGGCGACTACGCGGGGTGGCGCGCGCGGCAGCGGGAGCGGCGGGCGTCGGGGAATGGCGCGCTGCTCGGTGTCGGTGTCGCCGTCGTCGTCGACTCGAGCGCATGGTTCTCGCGGCGCCAGGCCGCGAGTGCGGCGATCGTGGAGGGCGGCATCGTCGAGCTGCGGTCGGCGACCGCTTCGTCGGGCCAGCAGCACGAGGTGGCGCTGCGCGCCGTCGCCGACGAGCTGCTCGGTGTCGGCGCCGAGCGCATCGCCGTCGTCGAGGGTGATACCGACCGAACCGCGCCGAGCGACGGGTCGGTCGGGTCGCGTTCGACGCAGCTCGCGGGGACGGCGACGCGTCTCGCGGTCGAGGAGGTCCTCACCCGGGCGCGGCGACTCGCTGCCGACGTGCTCGAAGCCGCGGAGGACGACCTCGAACGGCACGGCGACTCGTTCCACGTGCGCGGCGTCCCGGCCCGGGCCGTCACGTTCGCCGAGCTCGCGGCGCGTGCCGACGACGGCGAGCTCGACGCGACCTGCGTGTTCGAGCAGGCCGACGCCGCGTACCCGTCGGCCGCGCACCTGTCGGTGGTCGAGGTCGACCCCGAGACCGGCCGGGTCGTCCCCCTGCGCCACGTCGCCGTGACCGACTGCGGCTGCGTCGTCGACCCGCCCGGCGCCGAGGGCCAGGTGGTCGGCGCGAGCGTGCAGGGCATCGCCCAGGCGTTGTACGAGCGGGTCGTCCACGCGGACGACGGCACGCCGCTGGCCGCCAACCTCGCCGAGTACCTCGTCCCGTCGGCGGCGGAGATGCCCGCGATCGAGGCGCACTTCGTCCCCACGCCCAGCCCCCGCAACCCGCTCGGCGCCAAGGGCGTCGGCGAGATCGGCATGGTGGCGGCGCCCGCCGCCGTCCATGGTGCCGTCCTCGACGCGCTCGCGCCGTACGGCGTCGACCACCTCGACCTGCCCTGCACGCCCGAGTCGGTCTGGCGCGCGCTGCAGCGCGACCGATGACGGCCGGCGACGACGCCCGTCTTCGTCGCGCTGCCGAAGCCGGCGAGGCGGCGTTCATCTGGCCGTGGATACGCCTCTACGGGATTCACTGCCATCAAAACGCTCGCCGCCGCCGCACGCGAGCCGCCGCACGACGCCGATCGGGAACACGCGGGGCTCGATCTCCTCGAGCTCGAGGACCGTCTTGTAGAAGTCGACGAGCGCGTCAGTGGGGCTCACGAAACCGAGGTCGAAGCTCTGCACCGCCATCGGCCGACACTACGCTACGCCGGTTCCCCGAGAGGGCTGCGTGAAGTGATGGCCGTCGCGTTCGATCCACTCTCCGCTGCGGCGATGACCGACCCGCAGCCGCTGTACGCGCAACTGCGCGCCGAGGACCCGGTGCACTACATGCCCGACTACGACGCGTGGGCGCTCGCGAGCTTCGACGCGGTCTGGCGTGCCTGCTCCGACACCGCGCACTTCTCGGTGCGACGGGGCAGATGCCGCTGCAGATCCTGCTCAGGGAACCCGCCACCAACCTCACGTTTCCCGAGCTCGATCCGCCGGAGCACCGGATGCGCCGCCGCGTCCTCGCCCCCGCCTACACCCGCGAGGCGGCCCGCCACGACGACGCGACGATCCGGGCCATCACGCGCCAGGTGCTCGGGCCCCTCGTGGAGCGCGGGACCTTCGACGCGTTCGGCGACTACGCGCACGTCGTGGCCGGCCGGTTCGCGGCCACCAAGGCGGGCGTGCCCCTGGCCGACGCCGACGCGCTCCGCACCGACATCTCCCGGGCCTTCCGCCGCGAGCCCGGTCAGCGGGGCACGTCGCCCGCGAACCAGGAAGCGATGCTCGCCGTCTTCACGTACCTGCACCAGCTCGTCGCCGACGGGCGGCGCCGGCCCGACCACGCGACCGGCTGGGGCTCGGCGAACCGCGACGAGGCGGAGTTCCCGGCGGCCGACCGCTTCGACCTGCACCGCCGCCCGAAGCGGTCGCTCGTCTTCGGCCACGGCCAGCACCAGTGCATCGGCGAGCACGTCGGGATGCGCATGGGGACGGCCATCCTCGAGGAGCTCGTGGCCGCGATCGACGACTACGAGGTCGACGCCGACGGTGTCCATCGTCGCTACGGCGAGTTCCTGAAGGGCTACGACCGTCTCCCGATCTCCGTGACCCCGCGGACGCGGACGGGGACGCGGGGACGCAACCCGTGAGCGAGCCGCTCGCCAACCCCGTGTGGCACGCGTTGACGACGCGCCAGCGTTCCCTGGCCCAGGGGGACGGCCGGGCGCGCCGCTACCGCGAGGACGTGTCGGTCTTCTGGGCGGCCGACGAGCTCGACCAAGGTGGTTGGGACGCGCTGGCTGAGCTGGCCGGGCCCGGCGCCCACGTCGTGCTCGCGCGCGACCGGGTCGGCGAGCCGCCGCCCGGCTGGACGGTGCTCGGCGGCGGAACCGGCGACCAGATGATCGCGACCGCGTTGACGGCCACACCGGGCGCGGAGCCGCGCGGCGGGATCCGTCCGTTGACGACCGGTGACGTCGGCGAGATGCTCGCCCTGGTCGAGCTCACGCGGCCCGGTCCGTTCCTGCCGGGCACGATCGAGCTGGGCGACTACTTCGGCGTCTTCGACGGCGACCGGCTGGTCGCGATGGCGGGGGAGCGGATGCGACTCCCCGGCTACACCGAGATCAGCGCCGTGTGCACGCATCCCGATGCCCGCGGTCGCGGGCTCGCGGGCGCGCTCACGCATCACGTCGCGCGGCGGATCGTCGACCGGGGCGAGACGCCCATCCTCCACGTCCGCCGCGACAACCACGACGCGATCCGCGTGTACGAGCGGCTCGGGTTCGCCGTCGATCGGTCGATCGACTTCTTCTGGCTCCGGACGCCTGCGCGCCCCGCGTGACGGCGAGGAGCTCGCTCGCCGCTCCGCGGGATACCGCTCCGCGAAGCTCGCTCGGGTGGTGGCTCAGCCGACCTTGCGGTGCAGCGTGTTGCGGTCGGTGTGGGCGAACGGTTCGTCCATCTCGGACATCTTCAGCATCGTCGTCTCGTCATAGGACCACGTGTCGTCGTCGTTGATGGTGATCGTGACGCGGTAGCTGAGCGTGGAGGCGTTCGCGGTCAGGTACTTGTTCTCGCCGATGTTGTAGTTGCGGTCACCGGGGTCGGCGGCGAGCGAGAACTGCTTGGCGTCGGGCGCCGCCGTCCCGCCGGCGAGGATGGTGATCCCGCGCGGGACGACGAAGCCGCGCACGATCTCGTGCGTCTCGGGGTCCCAGAGCCAGTAGCCGACCTCGGTGTGGAACGGGTTCTCCTCGCTGCCGCGCCACATCGCGGTCCGGTAGTCGAGGCCGTAGAGCGACTGGCGGCCGTTCACCACCGGGCCGAACGGCTTGAACGACAGCCGCTCGAGGTACGGGGTCCCGAGCACCTTGTCCTGCACGTGCGAGAACGCGGTGTCGAGGCCACCCGCCGACTCGCCCTCCCAGTCGCCGGCGAGCAGTGCGAGAGGTCCCCAATCGTCGGCCATGCGCGCTCGATCCCTTTCGCCGTGCAACCCGCCCATCGGGTCGACCCGGCGCGGATGCTAGCGAAGCCCGTCGTCGAGCTTCAGGGGCAGCCCGAAGAGCGGGAACAGCGTCTCGACGTCGAGGAAGAAGGTGAACTCCTCGATGCGGCCGTCCTTCGTCTCGAGCACCTGCAGCGACCACGCCTCGTGGCGCCCGCCGGGGCCGCTCGGCCGGTACTGGCCGAACGCCGGCGAGCCGTTGGCGACCGTGGGGATCAACCGTGATCCTTTGCAGTCGATACCGGGCCCGGTCCACCACGCGAGCACGCTGTCGCGCCCGCTCAACCACATGTCGTACGGCGGCATCGACTGCGTCGCGTCCTCGGCGATGAGCGCCGTCAGCGACTCCATGTCGTAGCGTTCGAACGCATCGAGGTAGCGCGCGAGCAGCTCCTCCTGCTCGGGGTCGAGCGGCTGCAACGGGTCGGTGTCGGCGAGCTCGATCGCGTCGAGCGTCGCCCGCGCCCGTTGCAGCGCGCTGTTCACCGACGCGACCGACGTCTCCAGCAGCTCGGCGACCTCGGACGCCTGCCACCGCAGCACCTCGCGCAGGATGAGCACGGCCCGCTGGCGGGGCGGGAGGTGCTGCAGCGCGGCGACGAACGCGAGCCGGATCGACTCGCGCTCGACCGCGAGCTCGGCGGGATCGGCGTCGAGCGTGAGGACCTGGCCGTCGGGGATCGGCTGGATCCAGGTCGTCTCCGAGAGGGGCGGCTTCAGGGGCGTGTCGACGCCGACGGCGGGGCCGAGGTCCATCGGGCGCGCCCGGCGTTGCCGGCCGCTGAGCATGTCGAGGCAGACGTTGGTGGCGATGCGGTAGAGCCACGACCGGACGCTCGAGCGTCCCTCGAAGCGGTCGAAGCTGCGCCACGCGCGCACCATCGTGTCCTGGACCGCATCCTCGGCCTCGAACGACGAGCCGAGCATCCGGTAGCAGTACCCGGTGAGCTCGATCCGGTGCTGTTCGAAGGCCGGTTCGACCTCGGTGGCGACTCCCGGCATTCCCGCATGGTAGGTCGTCGCGTCGGCCTTCCGATCCGCCCGCGGGGGCACGCCACGGCTTACGGTGGGGGCGTGCGCGAGCGTCGCGGAGCGGCTTCCCCGCGGAGCAGCGAGCGGGACCCGAGCGGCCCGGCCCGCACGGCCGAGAGCGGGTAGGGCGTGCCCCTGCGGACGGCCGACGAGTACCGGGAGTCGCTGCGGGACGGCCGGACGCTCTACTACCGGGGCCGCCGGGTGGCGGACGTCACCGCCGAGCCCGAGCTGCGCGTCGCCGTCGACCACGCCGCCCTCGACTACGAGGTCGGCCACGACCCGACCTACCGCGATCTGGCCGTCGCCAAGGACGCCGACTCGGGCGAGGACTACTCGGCCTACTACCGCATCCCGCGCGGCCCCGACGACCTGCTCGCCCGCTCGAAGCTGATCGAGACGGTCACCGGTCTCGGCGGGACGATGGTGACGCTGATCAAGGAGATCGGCTCCGACGCGCTGTTCGCGATGCAGCGGGTGCTCGGCGGCGAGGCGCTCGAACGGGCACGGGCGTACTACACGTACTGCCGCGATCGGGACCTTGCGGTCGCGGTGGCGCAGACCGACGTGAAGGGTGACCGGGGGCTCGCCCCGTCGGAGCAGGCCGATCCCGATCTCTACGTCCGCGTCGTCGACACGTCGGACGACGGGATCGTCGTGCGGGGGGCGAAGTGCCACACGTCGATCAGCGCGAACGCGCACGAGATCATCGTCTTGCCGACTCGGGCGATGGGCGCCGACGACCGCGACTACGCCGTCGCCTTCGCGGTGCCCGCCGACGTGCCCGGTCTGTCGATGTACGTGTCCGCTTACGCGGGTGGCGAGCGCAACGAGTTCGAGTTCCCGCTGTCGTCCAAGCACAAGATGCTCGAGACGCTGACGGTCTTCGACGACGTCTTCGTGCCGTGGGAGCGCGTGTTCTGCTGCCGTGAGCCCGAGGTCGCCGGTCCGCTGGCGCTGACGTTCGTCGAGTACCACCGGTTCACCGCGGTCTCGTACAAGCTGCCCTTGCTCGACGCGCTGGCGGGCGCGGCCGCGCTGATCGCCGACATGAACGGCGTCGCCCGCGCCGGTCACATCCGCGACAAGCTGACCCAGCTCGTCATCTACGCCGAGACGGTGCGCGGGCTGACCGAGCTCGCGGCGCGCCGCGCCCACGAAGGTGCGCACGGCATCTGGTATCCCGATCCGCTCACCACCAACATGGCGAAGTTCACCTTCGCCACCCGTTACCACGAGGCGCTCGAGCTGGTGCAGGACTGCGCCGGCGGCCTCCTCGTGACCGGCCCCGGCGCCGACGACTGGGCGAACCCCGAGGTCAGGGCGGTGCTGGAGAAGTACTACCGAGCGGCCGCGCCGGCAGAGGACCGGCTGCGCGTCCTCAACCTCATCGCGGACCTCACCGCTCGCGACTTCGGCGGGTACCACGCGGTGCTCGCCGTGCACGCCGAGGGGTCGATCGAGGCCGAGAAGATGCAGATCCTCCGCGCCTACGACCCGCGCAACGCGCTCGCCTACGCGCGGCGCCTCGCCGGCCTGACCTGAGACGGGCCCGACCTCCCGGTCCTTGCTCGGAGCTACGCCTCGACCGGCCGGTAGGTGCAGACCTGCACCCCGGTCTTCGCCGTCTGCGCCGAGACGAGCTCGAACTTCCGTGCCTCGCCGTCGTTCGGGAACAGCGTCTTGCCCCCGCCGAGCGTGATGGGCTCGATCATCAGCACGAGCTCGTCGACCAGGCCCGCGGTGAGCAACGTTCGGGCCAGGGTCAGGCTGCCGTAGACGTAGACGTCGCCGCCGGGACGGTCGCGCAGCGCCGAGACCTTCTCGAGCACGTCGGCGCCGCGGATGATCGTGGTCGGCGTCCACGCCGCCACGTCCGCCTCGGAGAGCGTGTCCGACACGACGTACTTCTGGGCGGCGTTGATCCAGTCGGCGAACCCGCCGGACCGCTCCGGCCATGCCGCCGCCGACACCTGGTAGGTCCGGCGGCCCTGGAGCAGGGCCTCGCACCGCTCGGCGAACCCGTCGACGACGCCACCCATGACCTCGGGGTCGAAATAGGGAAGCGACCAGCCGCCGTGCCGGAAGCCGCCGGTCGTGTCCTCCTCGGGGCCTCCCGGTGCCTGCACGACGCCGTCGAGGGCCATGAACTCGCTGATGACGATGCGCACGGTGGTTCCTCCGTTCGTGATGTCACGGTGTAGACGCCTCGACCCGGCCGGACTCATCGCGGCTCAGCCGGGGAATGCGGCCGAGGGGTGGCCGGTGTTCCCGAACGAACATCGTGGCGGCGGCGGCCGCGCGCTACTGCCGCGCGAGGTCGCGGAGGACGTACTGCAGGATGCCGCCGTGGCGGTAGTAGTCGCGCTCCTTGGGGGTGTCGATGCGGACGCGGCAGGTGAACTCCCGCGTGCCGGACGCCCCGACGGCTCGTACCGTCACCTCGGACGGGAGCTCGTCGCCGGCCAGCCCGGTGATCGTGAACACCTCGTCGCCGGTGAGCCCGAGCGATCCGGC
>DASRHL010000313.1:0-8735 GCA_035650535.1 Acidimicrobiia bacterium | reverse complement strand
CGGGCGCGGGCGGTTCGCGGTCGGCCGGGCGCTCGTCGAACGTGCGGCCCGGCTCGTCGGCGTCGGCTCGGGCAACCCGGTCGGCGTGGTCCGCCTGCTCGCGTGGGCGGTCGACGCCCGCGCCCTGAACCCGAGCGCGCCGTTGCACCTGGTCGTGTCGCGGGCGCCGGGCGACGCGTTCCGCCGGGGTGAGATCGCGGACGAGGTCGGCCGGACCTTCCCTCCCTCGAGCCTCACGTTCGTTCCCGCCGACCGGCGGGTCGAGCGCGCCGCCTGGGAAGGCGAGCCGGTCGCCGCCGGCCCGTTCACGAAGGCGCTCGCGCCGCTCGCCGCCGCGCTCACCCCGTCCCGATCGTGGACACGCGTGCGGCGCGGGCACACCCGGTCGCGGCGACGGGTCGCGACCCGAGCCGACCGGGCGGTCGCATGACACGAGTGGGTGGACCAGTGACCGTCGTCCGGGCCGACGCGTACGACGCCATCCGCCGCGACGCGCTCGGCCGCATCGACCGCCGCCGGCTGCGGCCCGAGGCCGATCTCGACGAGGTGCGCGCCGAGGTGGAGCGGGCCGTCGACGCCTACCAGCGCCGCGCCCACGTCGGCGACGAGCTGCCGCTGCACGAGCCCCGCGCGATGGTCGATCGCGTCCTTCGCTCCATCACCGACTTCGGCCCCCTGACCGAGCTCGTCGGACGGCGCGACGTCGAGGAGATCTTCGTCGAGGGCGCGCGGGTGTCCTACCTCGACTCCGGCGGCCGCCTGCGCGGGCTGGCAACGCCGACGAGCGAGGACGAGAACCGTCAGATCGTCGAGCGGCTCCTCGCGACCACCGACCGCCAGCTCAACACCAAGCATCCGATCGTGCAGGCCCGCGTCCTCCAGGGCAGCGCCCGCCTCACGGCGGCCATCCCACCCGTCGCCGACCATCTCTCCGCGACGCTGCGCCGCTACACCGTTCGCGACGTCACACTCGGCCGGCTCGTCGAGCGCGACTCGCTCGGTGCGGACGCCGCGCGGTTCCTCGAAGCGGTGATGCAGGTGCGGAGCCGGGTTGCGATCTCGGGCGAGCCGGGAGCCGGCAAGACAACGCTCGCGGCCGCGCTGCTCGCCGCGGCGCCGCCGAGTCACTGCGTGCGCTGCTGCGAGGAGATCCGGGAGCTGTCGGTTGCGGTCACGCACGGTGCCTACTACGAGACGCGCCCGGCGACGCTCGACGGCACCGGCGAGATCAGCCTCCGCGATCTCGTCAAGTTCGTGCTGGCAATGCGTCCGGATCGAATCGTGGTCGGTGAGGTCCGGGGCGCCGAGGCGTTCGAGCTCACCCGCGCGGTCAACGCGGGGTGCGGCTTCCTGTGCACGGTGCACGCGAACGGCGCGCCGGAGGCGCTGCAGGCGCTGGTGAACGCGGCCCTGATGGCGGGCGAGAACGTGCGCGAGCAGGTGGTGCGTCGCGTGTTCTCGGAGTCGCTCGACCTCGTCGTGCACCTCGACCGCGACGACGTCCCGTCCGACCGCGACGGGATCCGGCGCCAGGTCATGGAGATCACCGCAGTCGTGCCCGCGCTGTCCGACGACTTCACGTGCGAGCCCGTGTTCGTGCGCGAAGCCCTGGGTCGCCCGCTCGTGTGGACGGGCGCCGTGCCCGAACGTCTCGCCCGGCGCGTCGAGCGCGTGCTCCCCCGGGGCACGACCCTGCGATCACTCCTCGAGGGCGGTGGTCGGGGAGCGCGGGGATGAGCCTCGTCGCCGCGCTCTGCATCGGGGTCTTCTGTGCGCTCGCGGTCGGCTTCCTGACCGGTTCCGCACCCCGCTTCGAGCGGCGACGCCGGCCGCGAGCCGAGGTGGGCGACCGCCAACTCTGGTTGCACCAGGCGGGGGTCGCGCTCTCGCCGGTCCAGTTCCTGGCCGGCTCCGCGCTCGCGGGCCTCGGGACGCTCGCGCTGGTCACGCTGGTCACCGGCGCGCCGCTCGTCGGCGTGGTCCCCGGGATCGCGGTGGCCGCGCTCCCGCGCGCGTACTTCGCGCGGCGGCGTGAGACGCGCCTCCGCGAGGTGCAGGCGGCCTGGCCGGACGGGCTCCGTGACCTGCTCGCGTCCGTGACCGCCGGCCGCTCGCTGACCCACGCGCTGACCGCGCTCGCGTCCAGCGGGCCCGAGCCGTTGCGTGACGCGTTCGCGCGCTTCCCCGTGCTCGCCCGCATGCTCGGGACGGTCGCCGCGCTCGAGATCGTGAAGGAGGAGCTCTCGGATCCGACGACTGACCGGGTCATCGAGGTGCTCGTCCTCGCGCACGAGCGGGGCGGGCGCATCGTCAGAGAGGTGCTCGAGGATCTCGTCGTCGCGACGACCAAGGACCTCAAGGTGCTCGAGGAGATCGAGACCGAAGGTCTCGAGATGCGGATCAACGCGCGTGCCGTTCTCGTGATGCCCTGGTTCGTGCTCGTCGCGCTGAGCGCGCGCCCCGGAGCGTTCCGTGACTTCTACCGCTCGACCGGCGGGTTCCTGGTGATCGTCGCCGGCGCGGTGCTGAGCGCGGTCGGCTCCCTCTGGATCCGGGCCCTGGCCCGCCGGCAGGCCGAGCTGCGCGTGTTCGGTTCGAGCGCGGCAGGTACCACGTGAGCCCGCTGATGCTGGTCGTCGCGGCCGCGTCCGGCGGGCTGGTCCTCGCCGGCGTGGCGGGGGTCCTCGTGCCGCCGCAGTCCCGCCTCGCGGGGCGGGTGCGCCCCTACACCCTGGTCACGCGGGCCGGCCTCGGGCGCAGCGCCGACGCGTACACGATCGCGGGACCGGCCGCGACCGATCGGACCACGCTCGGCCGCCTGTTCGGCCCGCCGGTGCGCGCCGGGTTGCGCCACGTCGGCCGACTCGTCGACCGCGGCGACGACTCGGCCCTCGCCCTCCGCCTGCGCCAGGCCGGCTGGTACGAGGTCACGCCGGACGACCATCGCCTGCGCGCCGCCGGGAGGGCGGTGCTCTTCGCGTCCGCCGGTCTCGTGGTCGGCGTCGCGCTCCTGCACTCGGCGCCGCTCGGCTTCGTGCTCGGGTTCTGCGGCGCGGTCCAGGGCATCTCCCGAGCGCGGGCCAAGCTGAGCCGCGCGGTCGAGCAGCGGCGCGAGCGTCTGCGTCTCGAGCTGTACACGGTCAACCAGCTGCTCGCGATGCACCTGCGGACGGGCGCCGGCCCGGTCCAGGCGACGCAACGCATCGTCGACCGGGGCCGGGGGGCGGTCGTCGAGGAGCTCGACACGGTGTTGACCGCCGTGCGCAGCGGCATGTCGGAGGCGGACGCGTTCCGCCGTGCCGCCGAGACGACGCCGGAGCCTGCGGCCGCGCGCACGTACCGGCTCTTCGCAGCCGGTGCCGAACGCGGCGTCGACCTCGCCGGCGGGTTGCGCGCGCTCTCGGAGGACCTGCGCGACGCGCGACGCGACGAGATGCGCAAGACCGCGACCAAACGTCGCGCCGCGATGCTCGTCCCGACGATCGCGGTTCTCGCGCCGATCATGCTGCTGTTCGTCGCGGCGCCGCTGCCCTCGATCGTCTTCGGTCACCACTGAGTCCTGCAAACCACACCCGTCCGGAAGGAAGCAACACACCATGCACGCTCGCATCACCCGTCTGTTCGTCGGGATCCGGAACGCGTTCCGCCGCGAGGAGGGGATGACGACCGCCGAGCTCCTGGGGAACGCCGCGCTCGGTGTCGCCGCCCTCGTCGCGATCTGGGCCGTCCTCCAGACTCTCGGCGTCGACGTCGTCAACTGGATCCGGGCCGAGCTCAAGGTCTGACCCGGCGCGCTCGACGATGGGGAGGCACGGTGACCGCGGGTTCACGACGATCCAGTTCGTCGTCGCGACCGGGCTGTCGCTCCTGCTGTTCGTCGCGATGGCGAACCTCGTCGTGTTCCTCTACGCGCGAGGCGCCGTGCGGGCCGCGGTCGACGAGGCGGCCCGGGTCGGCGCCCGCGCCGACGCCGGGATCGCGGACTGCCGGGCGCGCGCCGCGTCCACGCTCGCCGGGCTGGTCGGGGGGCGGCTGGGATCCGGTGTGCGCGTCCGTTGCGAGACCACGCCCGACACCGTCCGCGTCGAGGCCGACGTGCACCTGGCCGCCTGGCTCCCCGGCCTCCCCGACTGGGACTTCACGCTCGTCGGCCGGGCGACCAAGGAGCGGGTTCCGTGAGGCCGTGGCCGCGCACGGGGGAGCGCGGCTTCGTCGCCACGGAGCTCGCGGCGGGCATCGGGCTGCTGCTCGTGCCCGTCGCCTGCCTGGTGCTGACGCTGCCGACCTGGTCGGAGCGCCAGACCACCGCGCGCGCGATCGCGCGTGAGGTCGGCCGCTCGACGGCCGTCTCCGGCCGGTGCGACCAGGCGGCCGCGGTCGTGCTGACCCGCGAGATGGCCGCCAACCTCGGGCTCGACCCCGCGGATGCGACCGTCACGCTCGACTGCGCGCCCGGCGCGCGCCTCGCCCGCGGGGCCAGCGTCACGGCCCGGGTCACGGTGCAGGTGCCCGCGGTCGACGTTCCCGGCATCGGCAGCGTCGGCGCCTGGACCTGGACGGCCGCGCACACCGAGACCGTCGATCCCTACCGGAGCTACCCGTGACGTGATGACTCCACGCGACGCCGCGGAGCGGGGCACGATCACGCTCTGGCTCCTCGGCCTGTGCATGATGCTCCTGCTGCTGGGTGGCATCAGTCTCGACCTGTGGCGCGGGTTCTCCGCGCGCCGCTCGCTCACGTCCGCGGCCGACGCGGCCGCGGTCGCCGGCGCCACCGCGCTCGACACGGCCGCCTACCGCGCGACCGGCGCCGTCCGGCTCGACCCGGCCGAGGCCGAACGGCGCGCGCGAGCCAGCCTCCGCGACCAGCTCGACACCCGGGCGCTCCGCGACGCGCGCGTGCTCGCCGACACGACGGGCGTCACCGTCGAGCTCCAGGGCGACGTCGCCTTCACGCTGCTGCAGCTCGCGGACCCCGGCGGCGATCTCCCGATCACCGTGCGGTCGACCGCGCGGCCCCGACCCTCGGGCTGACGAGCGCCCGCGGACTCGGCTCAGAGCTCGCCGAGGAGCGAACGGCGCCGGCGGGTGCGGGCGAAGTAGCCCTCCTTCGCGCTCTGGCGCCACTTCGGCAACGTCTCCCCGCCCTTCTGGTGCTCGGCACCCGAGGACGCGTAGATGTAGTAGCCGTCGGGCATGAGCGTGAAGGGCGCCTTCAGCTTGCCGAGCTTGTCGAACAGCGTCTTGCCGTTCTTCGCCGCGAGCGGGTCGAAGTAGGCGGGCGTGACGAAGTTCGAGAGCGACACGCCGTCGACGTCGTAGGTCGGGCCCTCGACCGGGTCGCACACCTCGAAGCTGATGATCTGCCCCTCGTCGTTCGTCGCCCAGAGGTTGCAGTTCGGGTCGATGTACATCTCGAGGATCTCGTGCGAGAGGATGCTCGCGACGCTCCAGTCGCCCGTGAGCGCCTTGCCGCCGTTCTCGAGCGACGGGTTGGTCGCGACGATGCCCCAGAGCTTCCCGCCCTCGTCCTCGGTGTGGTAGCCGAGCACGCCCTTGGGCTGGTCGGGGATGTCGTCGACGAGCGTGATCCCGTGGGCCTGCTTCGGCACGCGCTTGGAGAGCTCGGCCTGCTTCTCGGCGTGCGTCTTCCCCGGCATCGAGCCGTAGCTGATGACGGCGGCCGGCGGGCGGTCCCAGAGCGGCGCCGCGTCCTTGCGCACCTGGTTCGCGATCGCGGTCGTCATGGTGAGGACGTCCTCGTCGGAGACGTTCGTCGACTGGTTGATCACGGCGATGAGCATCGAAGCCCCCTTCCCGAGCTGCGCGACGGCGCGCCCGCTCACGATTCGTCGAAGTTCGTCCCCGGGCCGGCGCGCGTCAACCGGCATCATCCGCAGATCGCGGGAATCGGCCGCCTATTCGCGCAGTTCGCGTTGACGGATCCGGTCGCGAAGGACGTATTTCTGCACCTTGCCCGAAGCCGTGCGCGGGAACTCGTCGGCGACGCGGAGCTCCTCGGGCCATTTCTGCCGGGCAAGGCCGGCGGTCTCGAGGTGGGCGCGTACCGCGCCCAGGTCGGGCGGGGGCGCGCCCGGCGTCATCCGGAAGTACGCGCACGCGTGCTCGCCGAGCCGTTCGTCGGGCGCGGCGACGACGGCGACCTCGGCGACGCCGGGCATGCGCACCAGCAGCTCCTCGACCTCGGCGGCGCTGATGTTCTCGCCGCCCCGGATGATGACGTCCTTCTTGCGGTCGGTGATCGTGATGGCGCCGCGCTCGTCGCGCACGCCGATGTCGCCGCTCGCGTACCAGCCGTCGTCGTCGATCGCGGCCTTCGTGAGCGCGGGCTCCGTGTAGCAGACGAACAGGTCGGGTCCGCGGCTCACGATCTCACCTGGCTCGCCGACGCCGACCTCGTTCCCGTCGTCGTCGAGCAGCCGGACCTCGACGCCGGGCATGGGCGTGCCGTCGGTGTAGAGGCGCTGCTCGCGGGCCGCGTCGTGGCGGCTGCCCGTGGTCGACGGGTGCTCGGTCGAACCGTACGAGCGCAGGAGCGAGATGCCGAGCGACTCCGCACGATCGGCGACCGCCGCCGGCACGGGCGAGCCGCCCATGCCGACGCTGCCGATCAGCTCGTGGTGGCGCGGTGTGCAGTCGGGATGGTCGAGCAGGCTCGTGAGGAAGTAGGTGGACCCGCTGCCCGCGGTGACGCCCGCCTCCTCCATCGCGCGCAGGACGTCGCCCGGGTTCCACACGTCCTGGAGGTGGACCGACATGTCGCGCAGCAGGGGACCGAGGAGCCCGCCCTGCATCCCGATCGCGTGCCCGACGGGCGCGCCGACGAGCGTCGGCCGGGCCGGCATCGCGCCCATCCACGTCATGTGGTGCAGCTCGCCGCCGATCGTGCGGTGCGTGTGGATCACGCCCTTGGGCTCGGCGGTGGTCCCCGAGGTGAACCCGATGACCGCCGGGGCGTCGGGGTCGGGCCGGGCGGGTGTGAGGTCGCCTCCGTCGCCGGCGAGGCTCGCGAGGGGCACCGCGCCCGCCGGGAGCGCGGGATCGGGGTCGGCGATGCCGACCACGGCGACGGTCTCGAGCGCCGGCAGCGCCGGGCGGAGCTGCTCGAGCCCGGCGAGGTAGTCGATGTGGCCGAACGCGTCGGCGGTGATCAGCACCCTCGCCTCCGTGCGGTCGAGGATGTAGCCGAGCTCGTGGTGGCCGTAGAAGTGGACGACCGGCACGAGCACCACGCCGAGCAGGGCCGCCGTGTAGAACGTGATGCCCGCCTCGACGCAGTTGGGCAGTTGGAACGCGACGACGTCGCCCTCGCGCACACCGTGCCGTGCGAGCCCCGCGGCCAACGCGTACGCCCGTGCCGCGACGTCGCCGAGCCGATCGCGGGTCGGGCGGATCCTCGACCAGACCCGGAACTCGCGCTCGCGGTTGCGCTCGAGTCCGTCGACGACCAGATCGGTCAGCGTGGCGTCGGTCCAGTAGCCGTCGCGCCGGTACCAGTCGCGCAGCTCGGGCGCCGTCTCGCGCAGCCGCCACTCCACGCCGGCAACCTATGTCAGAGTTGACAGCCGTGTCAGGGAACCGCGACGCTGCGCCTCCATGGGAGCGCATCACGATGGGTGAACAGAAGCTGTTCTTCGACGACGTGAACGAGGGCGACGCCGCGCCGGAGTTCAGCCACACCCTCGGCCGGACCGACCTCGTCATGTACGCCGGCGCCTCGGGTGATTTCAACCCCATGCACCACGACGAGGTCGCCGCCCAGGCGAGCGGCCTCCCGAGCGTCTTCGGGCACGGCATGTTCACGATGGGCCTCCTCGGCAAGGCGCTCACCGACTTCGTCGGCGTCGGCAACCTGAAGCTCTACCGGCTCCGGTTCACGAAGCAGACCTGGCCCGGTGAGACGCTGACGACCCGGGTCACGGTCGCCAAGAAGTACGAGGAGCACGGCGAGCACCGCGTCGACCTCGACGTGGCGGTCGTCAACGAGAACGGCGAGGCCAAGGTGCAGGGCGTGGCCGTCGCCGCCCTGCCGTCGCGCTGACCGTCCCCGTCCCGAAAGGTTGCGGATCCTTGGCCGTCCCGCGTTTCGACCTCCCGAACCCCGACAACGAGACCGAACCGTTCTGGGAGGGTGCCCGTGAGGGCAGGCTCCTCATCCGCCGCTGCAACGCGTGCGGCGAGTTCAGCTTCTACCCGCGGCCGTTCTGCCCGAAGTGCTGGTCGGAGGACGTCGACTGGATCGAGGCCAGCGGCCGCGCCACGCTCTACACATGGTCCGTCGTGCACGTGAACGACCTGCCGCCGTTCCCCGAGCGCGTCCCGTACGTCGCCGCGATCGTGACGCTCGAGGAAGGACCGCGCATGATGACCAACGTCGTCGGCTGCGCATTCGGCGAGCTCGAGCCGGAGATGGCGCTGCAGGCGACGTACCGGTCGATCTCGGAAGAGCCGGCCGTCACCATCCCGGTGTTCGAGCCGGCGCGCAGTTGAGGGCGAGCTCGCAGTGACACCCGAGCGCGACAGCGAGGCCGAGCGCGCCGCGGAGGCCGTCTACACCTTCCCCTTCGAAGGTGTGCTGCACGAGGTGTTCCCCGCGCTGCACGAGGCCCAGAACGCGTGGCTGTCGCAGATCGACTCGCTGCGCGCTCCCGACCGCAAGACCCACGAGCTCATCCGCCTCGCGTGCACGGTCATCCTGCGCAACCCGCCCGGCA
>DASRHL010000312.1:0-9333 GCA_035650535.1 Acidimicrobiia bacterium | reverse complement strand
GTCCTCGGCGAGATGCTCGAGCTCGGGCAGCACACCGCGGCCGAGCACACCGCGCTCGGGGCGCTCGCCGCGGAGCTCGGGATCGACGTGGTGGTCGCCGTCGGCCCGGTGTCCGGTGCGATCGCCTCGGGTACCGCGGGGCGCGCGACAGTGGTCGAGGTCGCCGACGCCGACGGCGCGCTCGCCGCCGCCGGCGAGCTGGTCGGCTCCGGTGACGCGGTGCTCGTGAAGGCGAGCCGGGCGGTCGGGCTGGAGCGCGTCGCAGAGGTTCTCAGCGGTGGAACGACGAACCGGTGATCGCGCTCCTGATCGCCGCCGGGGTCGCGTTCGCGGTCGCCGTGCTGGGGACGCCGCTGCTGATCCGGGTGCTGCGGGCCCGGGGGATCGGGCAGATGATCCGCGACGACGGTCCGTTCACGCACCCGCACGCCCGCAAGGCCGGCACGCCGACGATGGGCGGGATCGCGATCGTCGTCGGCGCGCTCCTCGGCTACATCGTCGCCCACTTCCGCTCGGAGCAGATCAAGTTCGCCCGCACGGGCCTCGCGTTGCTGGCGCTGGTCATCGCGCTGGCGGCGGTGGGCTTCGTCGACGACTACCTGGGTGTCCGCCGCGGCCGCAACCTCGGTTTGCGCAAGCGCGGCAAGACCGGCGGCCAGCTGCTCGCCGCGAGCGGCTTCGCGTTGCTCGCGCTCCGCTGGATCGACGTGTCGACCAAGCTGTCGTTCACGCGCCAGCTCGACCTCAACCTCGGGGAGTGGCTCTGGTTCGTCGTGGCGATCCTCGTGATCGTCGGGGCGTCGAACGCGGTGAACCTGACCGACGGGATGGACGGGCTCGCGGCGGGCTCCGCGACGCTCGTGTTCGCCGCCTTCATGATCATCTGCTTCTGGCAGTTCCGGCACTTCGGCGTCTACGGCGCCAAGCCGGCGTCCGCGGTCGACCTGGCGGTCGTGGCGGCGGCGTTCGCGGGTGCGTGCGGCGGGTTCCTCTGGTGGAACGCGGCGCCCGCACGCGTCTTCATGGGCGACGTCGGATCGCTCGCGATCGGCGGCGCGATGGCGGGCCTGGCCCTGCTCAGCAAGGTCGTCCTGCTCCTCCCGCTGCTCGGCGGTCTCTACGTCGTCGAGACGTTGAGCGTGATCGCCCAGGTCGTCTCGTTCCGCGGCTTCCACCGGCGAATCCTGCGTATGGCGCCCATCCATCACCACTTCGAGGTGGGCGGATGGCCGGAGTTCACGGTCATCGTCAGGTTCTGGCTGTTCGCCGGCGTGTGCGTCGCGCTGGCGCTCGGCGTCTTCTACGCGGACTACATCAACATCCCCGGGGTGATCGACTGATGCGCGTCCTCGTCGTCGGTCTCGGCGCCACCGGTGACGCGGTCGTCCGCTACGTACGCGGGCGCGGTGACGACGTGACCGTCGTCGACGATCGCCCGCTCGACGCCCGTGCCGAGTACGCGCGCGTCGAGGACGCCCGGCGTGCCGGTGCCGAGGTGCTCGCGCCCGCCGACGCCGCCACCGTCGAGCGCCTCGCCGTCGGTGCCGACCTGGTGGTCCCGAGCCCGGGCGTCCCCGAACGGCACGTCGCGTTGCAGGCTGCCCTCGCCGCCGGCGTCGCCGTGCGCTCCGAGGTCGATCTGGCCGCGGCGCTGACCGCACCGACCGACCCGTCGGGTCCCCGCCTCGCCGCGATCACGGGCACGAACGGGAAGACGACCGTCACCACGCTCACGGCCGCGATGCTCGACGCTTCCGGCGTCCGGAGCCTCGCCGCGGGCAACATCGGCCTCCCGCTACTCGACGCCGCCCGCAGCAGGGTCGACGTCGTCGTCGCCGAGGTGTCGTCCTTCCAGCTCGTGTTCACGACACCGGCGTTCCGTCCCGCCGCGGCCGCGCTGCTGAACGTGGCCGACGACCACCTCGACTGGCACCGGACGTTCGACGCCTACGCCCGCGCCAAGGCGCGCATCTTCGAGCACCAGGGCGCCGACGACCTGCTCGTGTTCAACGCGGACGACCCCGCGGTCGCGGCCCTGGCCGCCGACGCGCCCGGCCGGCGCGTGCCCTTCTCGGTGGGAGGCTCGGCGGCGTCTGGCTTCCGGGTCGTCGACGGCGCCTCGGGCCGGATGCTCGTGACCGGCGACGGGACCGAGCTCGTCGCGCTCGGCGACCTGACCCATCGTGCCCCGCACGATCTCGCCAACGCGCTCGCGGCCGCAGCCGTCGCGCTGGAGACCGGCGCGACCATCGCCGGCGTCCGCGACGCGCTCCGCTCGTTCCGCGGGCTCGCGCACCGGCTGCAGCTCGTCGGTGAGCGGGACGGCGTGACGTACTTCGACGACTCCAAGGCGACCAACCTCCACGCGACCGTCGCCGCAGTGCGCGGGTTCGACTCGGTCGTGCTCATCGCCGGCGGCCGGAACAAGGGCCTCGACCTCGGCGGTCTGGCCGAGGTCGCCACGAGGTTGCGCGCCGCGATCGCGATCGGCGACGCGGCCGACGAGGTGACGGCCGCGCTGCACGACCGCGTCCCGGTCGTGACGGCACACACGATGCGGGAGGCGGTACGGGCCGCGTCGGAGATCGCGGAGCCGGGCGACGCGGTGCTGCTGTCACCCGCCTGCGCCTCCTTCGACTGGTACGAGGGCTACGCGGCGCGCGGCGACGACTTCGCCCGCGAGGTCGCCGCGCTGATCGGGGCAACCCGATGACGGCCGCGCCCGCGTACCCCGGCTCCGGACCGCGCCCCGCCCGCGTTCCGCGCGGTGCGCCGGGACTGCGCCCGATCGAGAAGCGCAACCGCGCGGCCGCAGCCAAACCGGGCGCCCGCCGGCCGGCGCCGACCGCCCGTCCCGCGGCGCGCCCGGCGCCCCGTTCCGGCACCTACCTCACGCTGCTCGCCACCATCGCGGTGCTGAACGCCGTCGGCATCGTCATGGTGCTCTCGGCGTCGTCGGTCGTCTCGATCACGAACTACGGCTCTGCCTGGTACTTCTTCGAGCGTCAGCTCCTGTGGACCGTGCTCGGCGTCGCCGCCTTCCTGTTCGTCGTGCACGTCGACTACCGGCGTTGGCGCCGCTTCGTCCGCCCGCTGCTCGTCGCGACGGTCGCGATGCTCGTCCTCGTGCTCGTACCCGGCTTCGGCGTCTACGTGGCCGGCTCGCGCCGCTGGCTCGGCGTCGGCTCGTGGCGCTTCCAGCCCTCCGAGGTGGCCAAGCTCGCGCTCCTGCTGTTCACCGCCGACCTGCTCACCCGGCGCAAGGACGAGCTGGGCGACTGGCGCCGGGTCCTGCGACCGGCGCTGATCGTGGTCTGCTGCGTCGCCGGCCTCGTCATGCTCGAGCCCGACCTCGACTCCACGCTCCTGCTCGGCATGATCGCGGCGGCGGTGCTGGTCGCAGGGGGCATCCGGCTCCGCCACCTGACGGCCGTCGGCGGTACCGGGCTCGCGCTCGCGACGGTGCTGGCGCTCGCCGCGCCGTACCGGCGGGCGCGGGTGCTGACCTTCCTGCACCCGACTGCCGACGCCGGCAACACCGGGTACCAGATCGTGCAGTCGCTCATCGCCATGGGGACCGGCGGGCTGACCGGTGTCGGCCTCGGCGCCGGGCGGGCCAAGTGGCACTTCCTCCCGAACGCGCACACCGACTTCATCTTCGCCGTCATCGGCGAGGAGCTCGGCCTGATCGGCTCGCTGCTCGTCCTGTCGCTGTTCGTCGCGTTCGCCGTCCTCGGTGTCCGCGTCGCGGCCCGCGCGCCCGACCGCTTCGGCATGCTCCTCGCCGCCGGCATCACCGTGTGGGTGACGGCCCAGGCCGCCATCAACATCGGCGGGGTCGTGGGCCTGCTGCCCGTCTCGGGGATCCCGCTGCCGTTCGTGTCGTTCGGCGGGTCGTCGCTCGTGTTCACGATGGTCGGCGCCGGCATCCTCGCCAACATCGCCAAGCAGTCGCGCCCCGACCGTGCGAGGGTCAGGTGAGCGGGGACGTGAGCGAGCGTCGCGGAGCGGGTATCCCGCGGAGCGGCGAGCGGGGCCCGAGCGAGAGCGGGGACGTGAGCGAGCCGCGCACCTTCGCGCTCGTGACCGGGGGCGGGACCGGCGGGCACGTCTACCCGGCCCTCGCGATCGCGGACGAGCTCGTCCGGCGCGGCCATCCGCGCGACGCGATCCACTTCGTCGGTGCGGCCCGCGGGCTCGAGGCGCGCGTCGTGCCCGCCGCCGGCTACTCGATCGACCTCCTCCCGGGCCGCGGGTTGCAGCGGAGCCTGCGGCCGCGTGCGCTGCGCGACAACCTCGTCGCCGCCTTGGGTACGGCGCGCGCGTTCGCCGGCGCGTGGCGCATCCTCCGGGAGCGCCGGCCCCGCGTCGTCGTCGGCGTCGGCGGGTACGCGTCGGTCCCGTGCGTGCTCGCGGCGCGGCTGCGCCGGGTCCCTGTGGTCGTACACGAGCAGAACGCCGCGCCCGGGCTCGCGAACCGCGTGGCCGTC
The DNA here is from genome assembly GCA_035650535.1 of Acidimicrobiia bacterium. Classification (GTDB taxonomy): domain Bacteria; phylum Actinomycetota; class Acidimicrobiia; order IMCC26256; family PALSA-555; genus DASRHL01. Next base: position 4,843 of record DASRHL010000312.1, on the reverse strand, counting down.
CGCCTCGGTGCGCGCGCCGCGATCTCGTTGCCCGGGACGCCGTTGCGGGGCGCGGTGCTGACCGGGAACCCGATCCGGAGCGAGATCGCCGCCGTGCGGCCGGCGCCCGCGGGCCCGCGCGCGCTCGTCGGCGCGTTCGGCGGCAGCCTCGGGGCGCGCCATGTCAACGACGCGGTGCTCGACCTCGCGGCACGATGGCGCCCGCGGACCGACGTTGCCATCCGCCACGTGTCCGGTGCGCGCGACCACGAGCGCTGCGCCGGCGTGCTGGCGAGCGTCCGGACGCCGGGTGACGCGCTCGTCTACGAGCTGGTGCCCTACGAGGAGCACATGGAGAAGCTCTACGCGGCGGCGCGCGTCGCGGTTTGCCGGGCCGGCGCGGTGACGGTCGCCGAGCTCACCGCGGCCGGCGTCCCCGCGGTTCTCGTCCCGCTGCCTGGCGCGCCCGGCGACCACCAGACGCGCAACGCCGACACGCTCGTCGCCGCCGGCGCCGCCGTCGCCATCCCCGACGCCCAGCTCGACGGCGCCCGTCTCGCGTCGACGCTCGACGACCTGCTCGCCGAGCCCGAACGGCTGGCGCGCATGCGCGACGCGGCCCGGTCGTTGGCGCGCGTCGATGCCGCGGCGCGCGTGGCCGACCTCGTGGAGGATGCGTCCCGTGACGCGTGACCGCACGCCGCGTGTGTTGCGCTCGGCAGACGGGCGCGACCTCCACGTGCACCCCTCCGCGCAGGCGCTCGACCTGGCCGCACCGCGGCGCATCCACGTCGTCGGCGTCGGCGGCGCCGGGATGAGCGCGATCGCCGAGGTGCTCGCCCGGATGGGTCACCGGGTGAGCGGCTCCGACCTGAAGGCGTCGTCGACGCTCACCCGACTCGACCTGCTCGGCGTGACGACGGTCGTCGGTCACGACGCCGGGAACGTCCCCGAGGGCTGCGACGCCGTCGTGGTGTCGAGCGCGATCCCGCCGACGAACCCCGAGGTCCTCGTCGCGCGCGAGCGCGGCGTGCCCGTGCTCCGGCGGGCCCAGGCGCTGCGGGCGCTCGTCGCGACCCGCCGTTCGGTCGCCGTGGCCGGGAGCCACGGCAAGACGACGACGTCCTCGATGCTCGCGCTGATGATGCGCGCCGCGGGGTGGCGTCCGAGCTTCCTCATCGGCGGCGACGTCAACGAGGTCGGGACGAACGCCGCGTACGACGACGGCGAATGGCTCGTCGTCGAGGCCGACGAGAGCGACGGCACCTTCCTCGAGCTCGAGCCGGACGCCGCCATCGTCACCAACGTCGAGCCCGACCACCTCGACCACTACGGCGGCTTCCCGGCGCTCGTCGACGCGTTCGAGCGCTTCCTGCTCGAGGTCCCGGGCACGCACGTGGTGTGCGCCGACGACGCGATCCTCGCCCGGCTCGCCACGATCGTCCCCGGCACCGTGACCTACGGGTGGGCCGACGGCGCCGACTACCGGGTGGTCGCCTACGAGGGGGGGCGGACGGGCAGCCGGTTCTCGCTCGAACACGGCCGGCGGGAGCTCGGGACCGTCGAACTGCCGATCCCCGGCCGGCACAACGCGGCGAACGCGGCCGGCGCCGCCGCGGTCGCGCTCGAGCTCGGCGTTCCCTTCGACGCCGTGACGCACGCCCTGCGCGCCTTCGGCGGCGTCGCGCGGCGGTTCCAGTTCCGCGGCGAGGCCGGCGGCGTGACCCTCGTCGATGACTACGCCCACCTCCCGAGCGAGGTGCGGGCTGCGCTCCGGGCGGCGCGCGAAGGCGGGTGGCGGCGCGTCGTGGCGGTGTTCCAGCCGCATCGGTACACGCGGACCGCGAGCCTGTGGCGCGACTTCGCCGACGCGTTCGTGGATGCCGACGCGCTCGTGCTCACGGACGTCTACCCGGCCGGCGAGGCTCCGCGACCGGGCGTATCGGGTCGCCTCGTGCTGCGCGCCGTGCTCGACGCGCACCCCGACACGGCGGTCACGTACCTTCCCCGCCGCGCGGACGTCGTGCGGCACGCTCTCGCGCTCGCCCGGCCGGGCGACGTGCTGCTCACTCTCGGGGCCGGCGACCTGACGACGGTCCCCGACGAGTGGCTGGAGGGCGGCGCCGGGCCCGGATCCGAGACCGGCGCCGGCGGGGTCGTCACGCCGGAGGCCGTGCCCGGGGAGCCCGCGTGACCCGCCCGCCGTGCGGCGTCGCGCCCGCGCTCGACGTGGAGGGGCTCGCCGCCGAGCTCGAGCGGGCCCTCCCGGGGCGGGTCGAGCGCGGTCTCCGCGTGGCCGAGCTCAGCACCTACCGCCTCGGCGGGCCCGTGGCCGTGGTCGTCCGCGTCGGGTGCGAAGCGGATCTCGAACCGGTCGCCGCCGCCGTCGCCCGCCACGCGCCGCCCCTCCTCGTGATCGGTCGGGGCTCGAACCTCCTGGTCGCCGACACGGGGTTCGCGGGGCTCGGCCTCGTGCTCGACCGCGAGCTCGAGGCGCTGGCGCTGCCCGGGGGCGCCGCCGGGGCCACCGACGCCGTCGTCCGGGCCGGCGCCGGGCTGGCGCTCCCCGTGCTGGCACGCCGGGTCGCCGCCGCCGGGCTCACCGGGCTCGAGTTCTTCGTCGGGATCCCCGGGTCGGTCGGGGGCGCCGTGCGCATGAACGCCGGCGGGCACGGCCGTGAGACCCGCGACGTGCTCGTCGCCGCCCGGACGTGCGACCTCACCGCGGGCGGCACCGTCGGCGAGCGGCGCGCCGAGGACCTCGCGCTCGACTACCGGCATTCCGCGCTCACGCCCACGGAGGTGGTGACCGGCGCGACCTTCCGCGTCGCCCCGGATGCTCCCGCCGAATGCGAGGAACGCGTCGCCGAGATCGTGCGGTGGCGCCGCGAGCACCAGCCGGGCGGCGCCAACGCCGGCTCCGTCTTCCGGAACCCGCCGGGTGACGCGGCGGGCCGGCTCATCGACGCGTGCGGGTTGAAGGGCTACCGAGTCGGCGGCGCCCACGTCTCCGAGAAGCACGCCAACTTCTTCCAAGCCGACGCCGGCGCCACCGCCGCCGACGTCCGCCGTCTCGTGTTCGACGTGCGCGCCCGGGTCGCGGCCGAGACCGGCGTGCTGCTCACACCCGAGCTGCAGATGGTCGGCTTCGACGACGACGCGACCGGCGCCGTCCGGTCCGGAGGAGGGGAGTGATGCGGATGGGATCCGCGCCGCCGACCCGTGCCCGCGGGCACGACCGGATCGAGCGTCCGATGCCGCGCGCCACCCGGCGGCGGTTGCGGTGGCTCGAGCCCGTCGCCCGCGCTGCCGACGTGCTGGCCGTTCGCCCGCCGAGCCCCGCCGTCGAGGCCGCGGACGACGACGCGTGCTACGCGCTCGTCGTCGACGTTCCGGGCCCCGACGAGCACACCTCGGCGGTTCCCGGGTCGCCCGGCGGCGACGCCTGCTACGCGCTGGTCGTCGAGGTGCCCGACGCCGAGCCGGTCGCCCCGCCCGCGCCCGCGGCTGGTGACCACGCCGCGGGGGCCGGGGCCACGGTCGTGCCCTTCGCCCCGCCCGACCGCACGATCGCCCGCCCCGGCGCCCGCCCGCCCGCGCGCCCGCCGGGCCCGGCCCGCCCGGCCGGCCCCGGTGGTCCGCGCTCCCGCGACGACGGTTCCGGCCGGGCCCCGGCCCGACCCACCGGCCCCCGCCCGCACCGGCCCGACGGCGACCACCGCCCGCGCCCCGTCACCGCCCACGCGGGTCGCCCGGCCGGCCCGCCCACGGAGCCTCCGGTCCGCCCCGAAGGGGGCACGCAGGGTGCCCCGGCGGCGGCCGAGGCGCCGTCCGAGTCCGACGACGGGTCGCCCCCCGCACCGGCCGTCGCCGTCGACCCCCGGCTGCGGGCGCGGTGGGTGGCCGTCCGGCGCGCCGAGGGCCGCCGGCGGCTCCGGGTCCTCGTCGTCCTCGTCGGGCTGCTCACCCTGGTCACCCTGGCCGTGGCCGCCGTCTACTCGCCCATGCTCGACGTGGAGCACGTCGAGGTGAGCGGCGTCGACCCGGCCACCGCGGCCGCGGTCCGCACCGCCGCCGGCGTCTCGCGCGGCGACGCGCTCCTCCGGGTCGACACCGGCCGGGTCGAGGCCCGCCTCGAACGGCTGCCGTGGATCGCGCACGCCGGCGTCTCGCGCGACCTGCCCGGCACACTCCACATCGCGGTCACGCCCCGGGTCGCGGTGGGCTGGGTCGCGGTCCCCGCGCCCAGGGGCAGCAAGGCCGCTCCCACCGTCGCCGTCGTCGACGGCTCGGGCCGGGTGATGCAGGGCGCGCTCCTCCCCCCGGCCGGGCTCCCGCAGCTCCTGGGCACGCCGTCGCGGGGCCGGATCGGCAGCCGGATCGGCCATCCGGCCGTCGCCCGGGTCGCCCGGATCCTCCCCGCCGACCTCCGGGCCCGGGCCGGCTCGCTCGAGGTGAAGCACGGGATGGTCACGATGGGGCTCGACCACGGGCCCCAGATCCGCTTCGGGACGCCCCACGCGCTGGCCCTCAAGGGCCGCACCGCGCTGGCGATCCTGGCCTCGCTCCGGACCACCGTGCACTACATCGACGTCGGTGTCCCGTCGGCACCGGTGACCGGATGAGCGGCCGCGCCCGGGGTCGGCGGGCGGAACCGGTCAACATGGGGGCCGGACCTGCCGAGAATCCGGTGCTGGAGCGGGGAACGCTCGTTCGACACGGAGGCGAGCGTGCGCAACCATCCCCCCGAGCCCGCCCGGCGGCGGGAACAATGTGGGAAGAGGGTGGCACCCGCCCGACCGGTCGGGGGACCGGCCGGGCCGAACGCCCGGGTCGTTGCGCCGGCCGGGCCGACCAGGAGACA
>DASRHL010000311.1:0-7434 GCA_035650535.1 Acidimicrobiia bacterium | reverse complement strand
AGGAGGTCATCGGTGCGACAGAGCCTTTCCCTCATCACCCTGGGTGTCGGCGACTACGCCCGGGCGAAGGCGTTCTACGAAGGCCTCGGCTGGACCGTCGCGATGGACCTCGAGGAGACGGCGTTCTTCCCTGCCAACGGTGTCGTCGTGACGTTGTGGTCGCGCGAGAAGCTCGCGGCGGACCTCGGCATTGCCGACAGCGGCGCAAGCTGGAGCGGCGCTGCGCTCGCACACAACGTCGCATCGCGTGAGGAGGTCGACCAGATCGTCGTGCAGGCACAGGTGCTCGGCGCCGAGGTCACGAGGGAGCCGTCGGAGACGTTCTACGGCGGGTATGCCGCCGCGTTCCGTGACCTCGACGGGCACGTCTGGGAGATCGCCTGCAACCCCGGGTTCGGCCTCTCGGGCGACGGTAGCGTCATCCTGCCCGAGGGCACCGGCTAACCGGAGCCGGCGTGCAGACGCGTGGCATGGTGGCGGGATGGAGGAAGCTGCCCTGTTCGTCCGCGACGGGGACGCGTACGTCGGCACGATCTGCACGCAGGGCGCCTGGGATCCGGACGCGGCCAACGGCGCGGCCGTGCTCGCCCTGCTCGGGCACTGCCTCGAGGACGTACCGACGCTCGTGCCGATGTCCGTCAGCCGCTTCACCGCCGACCTCGTGCGACCGGTGCCGCTCGGCCGCCGGCTCCACGTCGTCCCGACGGTGCTGCGAGAGGGCAAGAAGATCCAGGTCGTCGAGCTCCGGCTGCTGGCGGGAGAGGTCGAGCACGTCCGCGCCACGGTGCTGCGACTGCGCGAGGCGGCGGTCGCCGCTCGCGACGGCCTGCCCGCGACCACGACGTCCGAGCGGCCCGCGGACGCGCTCGTGGGCCCGGAGGACGCGCGGAGCCTCCGCGAGCACAGCCCGACGCGCGCGGGGTTCCTGCGCGCCATCGACCTCCGGCTGGCGCCGAGTCGCGACGGTTCCGGCTCGGGCTTCTGGGTCCGGCTGGACGCGCCGGTCGTCGCCGGCGAGCCGATCCGCGCGACGAGCCGGCTGACCGTCGGCTTCGACTTCGCGAACCAGGTCGGTGTCGACCTCGACGCGACGACGGTGAGCCTGATCAATCCCGACGTGAACGCGCACGTCATCCGGCAGCCCGTCGGCGAGTGGGTCGCGATCACGGGCGACACGCGCTTCCACTACGGGACCGCCCGTGGCGTGTCCGACGCCGTCCTCAGCGACCCCGACGGCGTGTTCGCGGTCGCGTCGGTCTCGCAGCTCGTCCAACCCTGGCTCCGGTGACCGACCGGCGCCGGCGCCGGCGTGGCGTCGGGCCGCCTCGCCGTCAGCGGCCGGCGAGGACGCCCGCGTAGCGCTCCAGATAGAGCGGCCAACCCTCGCCACCGGCGACACCCTCGCGGACGCCTTCCCAGCCGTCCCCGTGGCGGTCGAGGTGGCGGTGCTCGATCTCGACCCGGGTGCGGTCGTCGGTCTCCGCCGTGAAGCGCACCTCCCACTCACTCGTCTTCGCCGGATCGGTCTCGATCTGCCAGGTCGGGCTGATGTCCCAACTCAGCACCACCCGGGTCGGCGGCTCGTACACGAGGACGCGCGCCCAGTGGCACGTGCTGCCGTCGACGCCGCGGTCGTAGAGGTGCCCACCGACGCGCGGCTCGAACACCGTCTCGGCGATCTCGACGCCGAGCAGGTTGTGCTCGGGCGGCTTGAACCTCCCGAACTCCTCCGTGAAGACCTCGAACGCCCGCGCGAGCGGGGCGTCGACGACGATCGACGCGTGCACGGTCGTGTCGGCGGATCGAGTGTTCATGTCGGGTCAGCGCTCCTCGGGTGGTTGCTCGACGACGGTCTTGTAGGCCGCCAGGGTCCGGTTCCAGAACCGGTCGAGGTCGGCGCGCAGCGCGGCCAACCCCTCCTGATCGGCGTGGTAGATGCGTTGCCGGCCGCGCTGGCGGTCGGCGACGAGACCGGCCCGCTTCAGCACCTTGAGGTGTTGGGAGACGGCGGGCCGGCTCACGGGGACCAGCGCCGCGAGCTCCCCGACAGCCCGCGGGCGGTCGACGAGCCACTCGAAGATGGCCCGGCGCGTCGGGTCGCCGAGCGCCGTCCATCCGCTGGTCGCGTCAGTCTCCACTAACGCGTAAGCGTACGGTTACGCGAAGGACGGGTCAACCCCTGCCGCGCCCGGTAACGGCCCCGGCCGGCTCCCCCCGTGTGGCGGCTCCGTCGGCGATCGGGAGGCGGACCGTGAACGTCGTGCCCTCGCCGGCGCGTGAGGTGAAGGCGATCGTCCCGTGGTGGCGTTCGACGACGATCGAGCGGGCGAGAGCCAGGCCCTGCCCGGTGCCCTCGCCCACGTCCTTCGTGGTGAAGAACGGTTCGAAGACGTGGTCGCGGATCTCGTCGGGAATCCCGGTGCCGGTGTCGCCGATCTCGACCACGACGACATCGCCGTCCGTCCGGGTGCGCACGGTGATCCGTCCTCTGCCGCCCGCGTCCGCGACGCGGTCTCCGATCGCATGGGCCGCGTTGACGAGCAGGTTGAGCCACACCTGGTTGAGGTCGCCCGGGAAGCACATGATCGGGCCGACCGCGCCGAGGTCGGTCTCGACGTCGGCGACGTACTTGATCTCGTTCCGCGCGACGACGAGCGTGTCGGACAGCATCTCGTCGACGTCGGCGAGGACCCGGTCCCTCCCGCCGGGGTGGCCGAAGGCTTTCATCGCCCGCACGATGGTCGCGACCCGCTCGACGCCTTCCATCGTCTGGGCGATCGCCTCGGGGACCTCTTCGGCGAGGTACTCGGCGTCCTCGACCGCGGGACGCCCTTCGCCGCCCGCGGCATCGCCTCGTCCCGGCGCGTCGACGAGCGCCATGAGATCCTCGAACGCGCCCCGAAGGAACATCACGTTGTCGCCGATGAACTGGATCGGGGTGTTGATCTCGTGTGCGATGCCGCCGGCGAGACGCCCGACCGCCTCGAGCTTCTGCGCGTGGCGCAACTCGACCTCGAGGGCCTGCTCACGCTTGCGTGCCTCGGCGGCGGCGCGGCGGGCTCGCCGTCTCGTGATCTGTCGAGCGAGCACGGCGCCGAACAACGTGACCGCGAGCAGCAGACCGAAGCCGAGGATCATCGTCGCGACCGTCTGGTCGCCACCCGTCAACTGCGTGGTCCGAATGTCGAGCACCCACGTGGTGCTCCCCAGGTCGAAGGTCGAGTGCCGGACGACGAGCGGATCGAGCGGACGCCTCGACTTCGGCGAGACGTGCACGAGGGTGTCGGACCTGCCGTCGAGACCCGTGACGCTCAAGGTCAGGTCCAACGACCGGGTGGCGACGTCGGCCCGGTTCAGGAAGCGGCCGCCCTCGACGAACGCCGAGATCAGCGCGATCTGCCCGTGCGGGCCGGCCTGCGGTGCGTGCCCGGTGCGGTCGGTGACCGGAGCCTCGACCTGGAAGTCGATGCCCTTCGGGTAGTAGGCGGCCGGGACGCCGAGCTTCTCGGCCGAGCGGACGCTGAGGAACATCGGTCCCGACCACATGTCCTGCCTGCTCTGGGCCGCCACGCCGGCGGCCATCAGGTCGACACCGCTGTGCTTGCTGAGCGTCACCATCTCGATGCCGAGCGGCACCTGGTAGCCGGTGTGGCCGACGTCGACGAACTGCGTCGCCACGTAGCGCAGGTCGACGTCCGGGTCGGCCAGCACCTGGAACCCCGCGTCTCCCTCCGCCCGCATCCTCGCCTCGAGTGCGGGCGTGCCGGCCCGGTCGACGTTCTCGACCAGGACCACCGTCTTGACCGCGGGAGCGCGGTGGGGGAAGTCGACACTGTCGACGAAGTACCGGAACGCGCGGGTGCTCGGCGGGAACGTCGCCGTCACGAAGTTGGCGATCGACGACACGGCATCCACGTTGGCCCGCACGCCCTGCCGGACCGTGGTCTCGGCCGTCCGGGCCGAGCTCTGCACCCGTTCCTTCTCGGCGGCAGCCGCGCTCCGACGGGCGACGCCCCAGCCGACGGCGGTCGCCGAGAAGCCGACGAGCAGGATCAGGAACGGGACCAGCCACACTTCGCGCACGACCTGCCAGCGAGGCCGCGACGGGGCGTGACGGACCCTCATCCCGTCCCCGATCGGCCACTCGTCCCGGCGCCCGACCCGCCGTGACCGACGTCACCGGGCCTCCGCCCCGCTGCTCGCAGCCGGCGTCGAGCTTCTCAGGGTGACTTGCGTGAGTACTAAGGGAAGCCATACCTTCGTACGATGGCTCCCCGACGGCAATTGACCAGCACCCTCGCCCTCGTCACCTTCGCCGCCACCGTCCTCGCCTCCATGCCGAGCGCCGCGGCCGCGCAGTCCGCCAGGACGGTCAGGGTCACGCTGACCGACGCCGGCTGCCCCGCCCGGCTGACCCTGCGGGCCGGAACGACCACGTTCGAGGTCACCAACGACGGCGCCGACGACGTGTCCGAGTTCGAGATCCTCGAGGGCCACACCGTCGTCGGAGAGAAGGAGAACCTCGCACCCGGCCTCTCGGGGTCGTTCGACGTGACGCTGAAGGCGGGTGCCTACACGACGTACTGCCCGGGCGGCGCTCGGGAGCGGGGCAAGCTCGTCGTCACCGGCGCGACGCGAAGCGGTCAGGCGGCGGGCGCCGGCACGACGACGAGGGTCGCCGTGACGCTCGGCGAGTACACGATCAGGGCGCGCCCGCTGTCCGTGCCCGCCGGCACCGTGAGGTTCGCGGTGCGGAATACCGGGGGTCTCGTTCACGAGTTCGTCGTCGCGCGCGGCTCCTCGGCGACGCTGACGACGGCGCCGGACGGATCGGTCGCCGAGGACCAGATCGCGAAGGCGGACCAGCTCGGCGAGCTCGAGGAGCTCGGTCACGGCGACACCGCGACGTTGACGGCCCGCAACCTGACGCCCGGTACCTATGTGCTGTTCTGCAACGTCGTCGACAAGAGCGGCGGGACGACCGTCAGCCATTTCGCCAACGGCATGCACGCGACGCTCACCGTCCACTGACGGCCGGGGCCGCCGCTCGTTCGAGGCTCGTCAGTCGACCTTCGTGCCTAGTGGGGGCCCGATGAAGCTGTACTGCATCGCCGCGATCTTGCGCTCGTCGTTCTCGTCGGTCACGAGCGTGAACGACACGCGGGTGTCGGGGGGCGTGGGCGTGTCCCCCGCCCGACCGACCGCGTGCTGGTGCGCGACGACGACGGCGGTGTCACCGTGCTCGTGGATCGTCACCTCGTCGAGATGCAGGTCGTCGTAGCGGAGCCCGTACTCGAACCGCCCGAGCCAGCCGTCGCGGTCGAGGACGAACCCGACGGGCCCGACGCCGACGAAGTCGTCGGTCAGCAGGGTCCCCAGGCCCAGCGCGTCGAGGTTGCGTTCCGACTCGATCCACTCGGCGAGCAGCTCGTCGATCGCCGTCGTCATCTCCGCTCCCTTCTGCAGACTCCGGTCTCCAGCCGCCAGCCGGCCTCCCGAATCTTAGATATCGAAGGATTCGATGTCAATCGGTAAGCCGCTCGCCGGGCGGCCTCGTCAGTCGGCGACGGCGCCGGCGGACGAGTTGAGCACCGTGCCGGTCATCATCCGTGCGCCGTCGGAGGCGAGGAACGCAGCGGCTCGCGCGGTGTCGCGCGTCGTCGGGGACGTCCCGAGCATCGTGCTCCGAGCAAGGCGTTCCATCTGCTGGTCACCGGTGGTGCCGGCCATGGCGGCGAGCACGTCCGCGGTCTCCCGGATCGTCCTGGTGTCGGGGTTGGCCGCCGTGCGGACACACACGGCGCGGACTCCGGCCGGACCCAGCTCGAGCGCCATGGTCCGCATGACGTTCTCCACGGCGGCGAAGGCGGCTCCGATCGCGGTCGCGCCCGGCGTGTGGGGGCGAGCCGGGCTGCCGGTGAGGAAGATGACGACACCCGACCCCTGCGTGACCATCCGGCGGGCTGCGGCGCGCGCCGTGAGGAACTGCGATCCCGCGACCGTGTTCACCGCCGTCGTGAACTCCTCGATGGACAGCTCCGTCGCCGGCTTGCCGTTGCCGTACTCGTGGATGCGGGGGCCGACCGCGTTGAACTGGATGTCGAGGCGTCCCGTCCGGCTCACGACCGATGCGACGAACTCCTCCACGGCGGTTTGGTCGAGGGCATCGAGCTCGGCACCGTGCGCCCTGCCGCCGTCGGCCCTGATCTCCTTCGCGACGAGCTCCACGGCATCCCCCTTGCGGCCGGCGAGGAACACCTCGGCGCCTTCGGCCGCGAACTCCCTCGCGACCGCGGCGCCGATGGACCCGGCGGCACCGAAGACGACGGCGTACTTGTCCTGCAGCATCGACGGCATGGGTCTGCTCCTTCCGGGCCCGCCCTCTGCGGCCCGGGCGTACAGACACCCCCGGGCGGCGGAACTGGGCGATGACCCGAGGAGACGACGCCGTGCGCGTCACCGAGGGCACGGGGGTCGTCGAGAGCCAGCCGGGAACGCCGGTCAGCGGCGGACGACGTAACGCAGGTGGGTGACGCCGGCGTCGGCGGTGATCTCCGGATCCTCCAGCCGGACGGGCCCGTCGGCGCCCGCGAACCACGGCTTGCCCGCTCCGAGGATGACGGGGATTAGGTCGACGACGATCTCGTCGAGCAGCCCGGCATCGAGCGCCGCCCGGGCCACGTGGCCGCCCGCGACGCTGACGTTCCGGTCGCCGGCGAGGCGCCGGGCCGTCGCCACCGCCTCCTCGATGGTGTCGGCGAACGCGTACTCGACACCGCCGGTCGGCGGGTCGGGTGGCGGCTCGTGGGTGAGCACGACCACCGGGGCGTCGGACGGGGGATGGCCGTTCACCCGTTGACGAGGTCGTAGAGACGACGGCCCATCAGGTAGGCACCCGTCGTGGCCAGCGCGTCCTGGTACAGCCGGGCGTCCGTCTCGCTCATGTGCATCGTCATGCCCGCCGACGGGTTCTCGACGGGGACGTCCCCACTCTCGTAGTGCCCGAACAGCTCGTCGCACCCATCGCGCTCGTCGGCGATGAACCCGTCCAACGACATCGACATCTGTGCGATCACGCGTCCCACGTCCGCTCCTCGGTGTGATTGCCGTACCGGTTCGACGAGGTAGACCCGCCGGCGACCCGGAACTCATCGTGCGCGGGTCAGGTGGTGGCGGCTTCCCGGTATCGGCGTACGGCGACACCGGCCCAGATCACTTCGACCACCCCGAACGGCCAGGCGCCGGCCAGGAAGCCGTACACGCTCGATGCGACGCATCCGGTCGCGAAGGCGAGGACGAATGACGGTCCGCGACGTTCGAGCGCGTACATGACCATCATGAACGTCACCGCGCAGACGCCGTAGATCGTGACTGCCATTCCGACAGTCAAGCAGTCGCGCGCGACCCCGCCGCGAGCAGCGAGGTCAGCGGGAT
>DASRHL010000310.1:0-7225 GCA_035650535.1 Acidimicrobiia bacterium | reverse complement strand
TCGACCGCGACCGCACCCGGAACACCGACCGACGCGAGGGCTCCGGTCGCCTCCGCCGAGAGGATGGCGAGCGCCGGGCGGATGCCCTTGCCTCCCCCACCGGACGTCGGGTTGCCTTCCTCGTCGGCCCAGCCGAGGTGGTAACGCACGGGGGCCTGCAGCTGGGGCTGGAGGCGCCGCACCGCGTCGCGCAACGCCGGTTCGGTGTACTCGCGCGCCCGGTCCAGCACGGCCGGCACGGTACGGATCACGCCACGACCTCCTTCACGGCATCGAACGGGTACGGCTCGCGCGCGCGGTCACGGCTCGCGAGCGTCGAGAGCGCCGCGCGCGCGGCGTCCTCACCGCTGCGCACCGCACCCTCCATCGTGGCCGGCCACCCCGTGGCGGTCCACGCGCCGGCGAGGAACAGACCGTCGACGCGGGTACGCGTGCCGGGCCGCAGCGCCGCCGTGCCGGGCCCGGCCCGGAACGTCGCCGCCTGCTCGCGCGTCACGAGCGAGTCGACGACCCGCGCGTCGGCCGCCAGGGGGAACAGGGCGACCATCGCACGCGTGAGCTCGTCGGCGAGCGCGCGGGCCGGCCGTCCGACGTAGGCGTCCGCACCCGACAGCGAGACCGCGACGCACTGGCCCTCCGACGCGTCCATCCCCGACGACGCGGTCCGGTCGAAGACGTACTGGACCGGCGACCCGACCGCGGCGGCGAACGGGTACTCGAGGACGGGGCGGTCGTACACGAGGTGCACGTTGACGATCGGGGACGTCCCGAGCCGGGACAGGTCGCCGGGTTCGAGACCCGCCAGCGCGCCGGCCGGTACGAGCGACGCCGCGGCGTCGTGCGGGACGGCGAGCACGACCGCGTCGGCCTCGATCCGCTCGCCGTCGACCGCGACCGCGGCGACGGCCGAGTCACGTGTCTCGATCCGGCCCACGCGCGCGGCCGTTTGCACCTGCGCGCCCCGCACCGCGAGTGCCCGCGCCGCCGGCGCGGCGTGCAGATCCGAGAGCGGCACGCGCGACCAGCCGATGTCGGCCGCGGGCGCGTCGGACAGGAGGCCGGTCCGGAACACCATCGCCGCGAGCGCGAGCGACGCCTCGTTCGCGTCGACGTTCAGCGTCGGCAGCGCGATCAGGTTCCAGACCCGCTCGATCGCAGCGGGCGACTGCCCGGCCGCGCGCAACCACGCCCCGAACGTCGTGGCGTCGAGCTGCGGGTCGGCCGGATCGAGGCGTTGCAGCGCGAGCGCGGCCCGCCCGAGCGCGACACGCTCGCGGAGCGGGAGATGGGTGTAGCGGCCGAGCGCCCGGGCCAGGTGGAGCGGCGCCGGCAGCGGATCGCGGCGGAGGTGCGCGACCCGGCCGCCGGGCGCGACGACGGGCACGTCGAGCCGGGGCTGGAGGACGACGCGGTCGCTCGCGCCGATGCGGTCGAGGAACCGGCGGTAGGCGGTGCAGCAGCGCAGGAACACGTGCTGGCCGTTGTCGAAGTGGAGCCCGTGGTGCTCGAACGACCAGGTCGCGCCGCCGAGGCGCGGGCGGCGCTCGAGCAGCGTGACCCGGGCACCGCCCTCGGCACAGGTGAGCGCCGCCGCGAGCCCGGCGAGCCCGCCGCCCACGACGACGACGTGACCGCGCGCGGCCCGTGCCCGGCTCACGGGCGGGCTCCGGCGAGGCTGCGCGCCGCCACGAGCGCCTTCTCCCACGTCGGCAGCGACATCCGCCGGTCGAGCACGCCCGCCGGCTCGGCCTCGATACGCGCGAGCAGGCGCCGGTAGATGCCCGCCATCGCGCCGACGCAGGCACGGCTGCGCCGGTCGAGCATCGGCAGCAGCTGCAGGCCGCGGTCGAACCATCCGCGGGCGCGCCCGGCCTCGAAGCGCACCAGCCGCGCGACCGCGTCGCGCGGCCCACTCACGTCGGGTGCGCAACCGAACCGGGCGAGGTCCTCGGCCGGCAGGTACACGCGGCCCATCCCGCGGTCCTCGACCACGTCGCGCAGGATGTTCGTGAGCTGGAGGGCGACGCCCAGGTCGTCGGCCAGGGCGACCGCCTCGGCGCCGTCGAACCCGGCGCCGAGGCCGAAGACGCCGAGCGAGAGCCGCCCGACCGAACCCGCGACCTTCCGGCAGTAGGCGACGAGCTGCTCGTAGGTCTCGTACGTCGCGCCGGACGCGTCGAGCGCGCAGCCGTCGACCAGGTCGTCGAACGCGTCGAGGGGGATCGCGAAACGCGCCGCCGCGTCGGCCAGCGCGACGTAGACGGGATCCGCGCCGGCGACCGCGGCCGTGAGACCGCCCCGCGCCCGGCGGATCTCGTCGACCTGCCCGCGGACCCGCTCGAGCTCGGCCCGCTTCACGTCCGCCGGTGCGTCGCCGTCGCCGATGTCGTCGATCCGCCGCGCCAGCGCGTAGACGGCCGACATCGCGCGGCGCTTGTCGGGGGGGAGCAACCGGATCCCGTAGGCGAAGTTCTTGGCCTCGCGGCGCGTGATCTCCTCGCAGCGCGTGTACGCCACGTCGACGGCACTCATGCCGCGGCACTCCGGCTCTGCACCCGGGCCCGCGTCAGCAGGGCGGCGACATGGCGGGCGACGCGCGTGCGCGCCGGGCGGCGGGGTTCGCTCAGCACGTCGTGGTCGGCCGCGGCGAAGGCGTCGAGCGTCGCCAGACCGCCCGCGACGAACCCGGCGACCGCGAGCCGGGCGTTGCCCGACAGCTCGGCGACGAGCTCGGCGCCGGAACGCAGCAGCACGCGCGCCCGGTCGCTCTCGAAGACGGCGACACGGCGCAGCGCGGGCGACGCCGGCGCGCCGGCGAGGTCGGCGTCGGTGCAACCGAAGCGATCGAGGTCCTCGGCGGGGACGTACACGCGCCCGCGGGCGAAGTCCTCGCCGATGTCCTGCACGTGCTCGACGAGCTGCAGGGCGGTACAGACGTCGTCGGACAGAGCCTCGCGGCCGGGCGTCGACGCGCCGAACACGGCGAGCACGAGCCGCCCGACCGGGTCGGCGGAGTACGCGCAGTACTCGCGGAGCTCGGCCCACGTCGCGTACCGGTGCACCCGCTGGTCGATGCGGTTCGCCTCGACGAGCCGCCGGAACGGTTCCTCCGGCAGCGCGCACGCCCGCACCGTGGGCACCAGCCGCGCGAGGACCGGGTCGGCGGGTGGGTCCGCGGGCTCGCCCGCGAACACGGCGTCGAGCCCGGCGTCGAGGCGGTCGAGCGCGGCCAGGCGCTCGGCGGGGCTCGCGTCGCCCTCGTCGCCGAGGTCGTCGGTCAGGCGGGCGAAGGCGTAGACGGCGGAGAGATGGGTACGCACACGGCGCGGGAGCACCCGCAGGGCCACGGGGAAGTTCTCCTGGGCCGCCCGACGCTCGAAGGTGTCGGGCCGGGCAAGCTGGGCCTGAGGCTCGGGCACCCGCTCTCCTGCGACTCGCGTACAACTCTTCGGACCAGCCAGTCAGCTCTGTTGTACGCGATCCGCGCGCCTGCGGTCAAACCCCTTCCCCGACGCCGCGCTCCTTCAGACCCGAGACGCGCCCATGGCGTCGCGGAGGGCGCGGGCGAGCGCCCGCTCGAGGACGGCCTCGGCCCGCTCGGGCGTCGCGCCCGGGCCGAGCCGCCGCCGGACGCGCGCCGCGAGGTCGCCGAAGCGGGTGCGCGCCTCCCGGGCGTGGAGCTTCTGGCGCAGGCCGCGGTTGACGAGCTCGAGGAGCAGGGGGAGCTCCGGTCCGAGCGCGGTCACGAGGACCGCCTCGACCTCGGCGTCGCCCCGTGGGCCGCCGGCGCGGTCGAGGTCGTCGTCGAAGCGGTCGGCGACGCACGCGACGGCGGCGGCCGCGGCCGCGTTGAACAGCTCCTCCTTGGACGCGAAGTGCCGGTAGACGGTCCCCTTGCCGACCCCGACCGCCTCGGCCACGTCGCCCACGTTGACGTCCGCGTAGCCGCGCTCGGCGAACGCGTGGCGGGCCGCGGCGACGATGGCGGCGCGGGTCCCCGTGGCGTCGTGCGAGGCGACGACCTGGTCCCACATCTCGGGGCGGAACGCCTCCTCGTCGACGGCGAGCAGCTCCGGAAGGACCTCGCGGATCGTCTCGAGCGAGAGGCGGCGCCGCTCCCGGAGCAGTCGCACGAGGCGGAGCGCCTGCACGTGGCGCTCGTCGTAGACGAACCGGTTGGCGCAGATCGCGTCGGGAGCGGGCAGCAGCCCGAGGCTGCGGTAGTGGTGGATCGTGGTCGCCGGAACCCCGGTGCGCGCCACGAGCTCACCGATCGAGTACTGCGGCCGGCTGACCATAGGCTTGTGCGATTCGGACGGGGGACCTTCCGGACACAGTAGACCTGGCGTGTTCGACCCGGCCTGGTCCGGTGCGGAGGTGACATGGCTCGCACGCTCGTCGTGACCGATTCCAACGTCGGCCTCCCCGGTGCCGTACGCGCCGACCTGGGCGTCCGGATCGTCCCGATCTCGATCCTCCTCACCGATCGCGAGCTGACCGACGAGGGCATCGACGGCCGGCTCGTCTTCGACGCGCTCGGCCGCGACGAGGAGGTGAAGTCGAGCCCGCCCTCGGTCCTCGACTACGTCAACGCCGTCGACGAGGGCGACCACGACGGCGTCGTGGTGCTCACCCCGGCCGCCGAGTTCACGTCGATGTTCACGCACGCGAGCCGCGCCGCCGAGCTCGCGGTCAAGCCTGTCCGGGTGCTCGACACCCGCACCGCCGCCGCCGCCCAGACGCTGATCGTGCTCGAGACGGCCCGCGCCGCGCGCAGTGGCGCGTCGCTCGACGAGGTCGAAGCGGTCGCGCGCGACGCGATCGCCCGCGCCGAGCTGGTCGCCGCGCTCGAGCGGGTCGCGACCATCGAGCACAGCGGCCGGCTCCCGTCGGGCCTGATCGAGACCGTCCAGCAGAGCGCCGAGCACCCGGTGTTCCGGTTCCGCGACGGCGCGGTCGCGCCCGTCCCGAGCACGACCGCGGATCCGCTCGAGGATCTGGTCCGGGCGTGGCGGGCCGACGGCGGCGTCGAGGCGGGCGGCGGCCTCGTGTTCCACGCCGCCGCCGAGGAACGCGCCCACCGGCTCCGCTCGATGCTCACCGGCTCGGAGGAGATCGTCGTGTTCTCCCCCGCCATCGCGATGTACACGGGGCCCGGCGTCGTCGGCGTGGCCTGGCTGCGCCCCTGACTCCCTCCCCGGGACCGCTCGGGCCGGGAATACTGGAGGCGACGGAAGTGTCATCTTTCGCGAGTCTTGTCGAGGCGGGCGTGAGATGAGCACGACGACGGTCCCCACGAAGTACTGGCACGCGCTGGCGGACGGTCGCGTCCAGTGCGACGTCTGCCCCCGGGCCTGCAAGCTGCGCGACGGCCAGCGCGGTCTCTGCTTCGTGCGCATGCGCGAGGGAGACGGCGTCGTCCTCACGACGTACGGGCGGTCGAGCGGGTACTGCATCGACCCGATCGAGAAGAAGCCGCTCAACCACTTCTACCCGGGCACGTCGGTCCTGTCCTTCGGGACGGCCGGCTGCAACCTGGCCTGCCGGTTCTGCCAGAACTGGGACATCTCGAAGTCCAAGGAGATGGACACCCTCGCCGACGCCGCGTCGCCCGAGGCGATCGCGACCGCGGCCGAAGCACTCGGCACCCGGAGCGTCGCGTTCACCTACAACGACCCGGTCATCTTCATGGAGTACGCGATGGACGTCGCGGACGCGTGCCACGACCGCGGGATCAACGCCGTGGCCGTGACCGCCGGCTACATCTGCCCCGAGCCGCGCCGCGAGTTCTACGCGCACATGGACGCCGCCAACGTCGACCTCAAGGCGTTCACGGAGGACTTCTACGTCCACACCTGCGGCGGCCACCTCCACGAGGTGCTCGACACGCTCGAGTACCTGGTCCACGAGACCGACGTGTGGGTCGAGATCACGAACCTGCTCATCCCCGGCCGCAACGACTCCGACGAGGAGCTCGACGCGATGACCAGGTGGGTCGTCGGGCACCTCGGACCGGACGTGCCGATGCATTTCACGGCCTTCCACCCCGACTTCAAGATGACCGACATCGACCCGACGCCGGCCGCCACCTTGACCCGCGCGCGCACGATCGCCCGGGCCAACGGCGTCCGTCACGCCTACACGGGCAACACGCACGACGCCGACGGCGGCAGCACGTACTGCTCCGCCTGCGGCACACGCGTCGTCGAGCGCGACTGGTACGTGCTCGGCGAGTACCGCGTCACCGACGACGGCCGCTGCGGCGAGTGCGGCACGCCGCTCCCCGGTCGCTTCGACGGTCGGCCCGGGACGTGGGGCGCGCGCCGCGTGCCGGTCCGCCTCGCCGACTTCGCTGCCGGAACTTCGCGATGAGCGTCCGCCTGCCCGCCCACGCGGGGCGGTTCTACCCCGGCGATCCGGCGACGCTCGCCCACGACGTCGACGACTACGTCCGCGCCGACTTCCGCGGTGTCGCGCCCGGCAACGTCTCCGTCGCTCGACCCAAGGCGTTGATCGTGCCGCACGCCGGGTACGTGTTCTCGGGACCGGTCGCAGGCGCCGGCTACGCGCGGCTCCGCGGGCTGCGGGGCGCGGTCCGCCGCGTCGTGCTCCTCGGGCCCGCGCACTACGTACCCGTCGCCTCGGTCGCGGTGTCCGGAGCCGACAGGTGGCGCACCCCGCTCGGCGAGGTTCCCGTCGACGACGAGCTGCGGCAAGCCGCGCTCGCGGTGCCCGGCGTCGAGGTCGACGACGAACCGCATGCGCCCGAGCACAGCCTCGAGGTCCACGTCCCGTTCCTCCAGCGCACGCTCGGCGACTTCACCCTGCTGCCGTGCGTCGTCGGGCAGGCCGACCCCGCGACGGTCGCCGCCCTCCTCGACGCCGTCTGGGGCGGCCCCGAGACGCTGATCGTCGTCAGCAGCGACCTCAGCCACTACCTCGACCACGACACCGCCGCCGCGCGGGACCGCCGTACGGCCGACGCGATCCTCTCCGGCCGCATCGACGCGCTCGACCCCTACGACGCGTGCGGCGCGTACCCCGTGCGCGGGCTGCTGCTCGCGGCCGGCCGCAAGGGCCTGCGTACGCGGCTGGTCTCGCTGTGCAACTCGGGCGACACGGCCGGGCCCGGCGACCGCGTCGTCGGCTACGGCGCGTTCACGCTCGACGCGCCTGACGAAAGCGACACCGGGGACGCCGGGCTCGGTGCGGGCAGCCGCGCCGC
>DASRHL010000309.1:0-7258 GCA_035650535.1 Acidimicrobiia bacterium | reverse complement strand
CGGGCCGGGTTGAAGTTGTGGGGCAGGAACCCGGCACAGACGCCCGCGATGATGATCGCCACGAGCGAGCCGATGTTGGAGCCCTCGATCAGTCCGGCCTTGAACAGCCGATCGGCGTAGAGGAACAACGCGAGACCGGCGATGAGGGCGATTCCCGTCGCCAGCCCGTCGAGGCCGTCGATGAGATTCATGGCGTTCGCGAGCGCGACCACCGCGAGGATCGTCACCAGGGCGGCCAGGTCGGGCGAGAGCACGATGTAGTCGTAACTCGCGAACGGGACCCGGAAGTAGAGCATCGTCACGCCGAAGAGTGACAGGGCCCCACCGCTCAGCACCTGACCGGCGACCTTCGCCGGCGGCGATACCTCGCGCAGGTCGTCGATCACGCCGACGACGAACATCACGCCGGCTGCGACGAGGATGCCGATCGGCTCCGAGGACCCGTCGAACATCTCGTGGAACTGGTCGAGCTGTGACGCGACTCCCATCGCGGCGAGCAGCCCGGCGAACATGGCCGCCCCGCCCAGCACGGGTGTCGGGTAGAGATGGACGCTGCGAGCGCCGGGCATCGCCATCGCGCCGACGCGCGGCGCGAGCCAACGCATCACGAACGTCACCAGGAAGGTGACGACCGCTGCCGTCCCCCCGACGACCGCGTAGCCGGCCAATCTTCGCTCTCGGCGCTCAGCCCGCGGCAGGGTCGGGATAGGGCGTGAACTTGGAGCAGAGGCGGGCCGTCGCGTCCCGGACCTCCGCCGCGACCTGGTCGTCGTCGGGCGCCCGCAGCACGGCGGCGATGAGCTCCGCGATCTGGGCCATCTCCGGCTCCGCCATGCCCGTCGTCGTGACCGCAGCCGTGCCGAGCCGCAGACCGCTCGTGACGAACGGCTTCTCCGGGTCGTTCGGGATCGCGTTCTTGTTGGTGGTGATGCCGGCGCGGTCGAGCGCTTCCTGCGCGAGCTTCCCGGTCACGCCGAAGGGCCGGAGGTCGACGAGCATGAGGTGGTTGTCGGTGCCGCCCGACACGATGCGGAAGCCCTCGTCGGCGAGCGCCGCGGCGAGTGCCCGCGCGTTCGCGACGATCTGGGCGGCGTAGTCGCGGAACGCGGGCTGCGCCGCCTCCCGGAACGCGACGGCTTTGGCCGCGATCACGTGCATCAGCGGACCGCCCTGCAGGCCCGGGAACACCGCCTTGTCGATCGCCGCCGCGAGCTCCTCGCGGCACAGGATCGCGCCGGCGCGGGGCCCGCGCAGCGTCTTGTGGGTCGTGAACGTCACGACGTCGGCGAACGGCACCGGGGAGGGATGGGCACCGCCGGCGACGAGCCCGGCGATGTGCGCGGCGTCGACCATGAGGAGCGCGCCCACCTCGTCGGCGATCGAGCGGAACGCGGCGAAGTCGATGACGCGCGGGTACGCGGTGGCGCCGGCGACGATCAGCCTCGGGCGCTCGGTGCGCGCCAGCTCCCGCACGGCGTCGTAGTCGAGGATCTCGGAGTCGTCGTCGACGCCGTAGGCGACGAAGCGGTACAGCCGACCGCTGAAGTTGACGGGTGAGCCGTGTGTCAGGTGCCCACCCTGGTCGAGGCGCATGCCCAGGACGGTGTCGCCGGGCTCGAGCAGGGCCAGGTAGGCGGCCATGTTCGCGTTCGCGCCGGAGTGCGGTTGGACGTTCGCGTGGTCGGCGCCGAACAGCGAGCGGGCCCGGGTTCGGGCCAGCTCCTCGGCCTCGTCGACGACGAAGTTCCCTCCGTAGTACCGCTTCGCCGGGTAGCCCTCCGAGTACTTGTTGGTGAGGACCGACCCCTGGGCCGCGAGGACGGCCCGCGAGGTGAAGTTCTCCGACGCGATGAGCTGGAGCGTCGTGTTCTGGCGCTCGAGCTCCCGGCGGACGACGCCCGCGATCTCGGGGTCGGCCGCCACAAGGGCGTCCGTCGGCTCGGTCATCGGGCCGCCTCCTCTCGCTCGATGGCGGCGATCTCCTCGAGTCGGGGCACGTGCCGCCCGCCCTCGAACTCGGTGGTCAGCCAGGTGCGCAGGATCTCGTCGGCGAGACCTTCGCCCACCACCCGGGCACCGATCGACAGCACGTTGCAGTCGTTGTGGAGTCGCGAGTAGCGGGCCGTGTACAGATCGTTGCACAGCGCGGCGCGGATCCCCCGCACCTTGTTGGCCGAGATCTGCTCGCCCTGGCCGCTGCCACCGAGCACGATCCCGCGCTCGGCCCGTCCGTTGGCCACCTCACGGGCCGCCGCGGCGCAGTAGATCGGGTAGTCGACCGGTTGCTCCGAGTCGGTTCCGACGTCGATGACCTCGTGGCCGTCGGCGCGGAGCACGTCCTTCAGGTGCTCCTTCAGGCGGTAGCCGGCGTGGTCCGATCCGATCGAGATCCTCACCCGATCAAGGTACCTGGGCCGCGCGCGTGCGACCAGGGACGAGGGCCTTGACGGCCCGCTTCACCGGCTTCGGGATCCGGGTCCGGACGACCTCGTCCATGAAGGAGCGGACGGCCGACCGCTCGGCGTCGCGCCGGAGCTCGCCGTAGTCGGGAAGGCGGTCCGCGCTCTCGCGCAGGAAGTCGAGCTTCACGCGGCGGAGGTGCATGATCGCTCCCGGCCGCGGCCGGTACATGCCCTGGATCACGTCCGACCAGCCGGCGGAGATCGTCCCGTCGTGCAGGCGGTAGGCGGCCTCGGGCTCGGCCGAGAAGTAGACGTTGGAGTCGAGGGCGAGCCGGAGCCACAGCAGGTAGTCGGCCGCGAACCCGGCGCGGATGTCGTACGGCGGCGACGGGAGCGCCGCGACGCGGAAGACGGCGGTCGACGAGCACACGCGACATCCCGCGGTGATGCTCTTCTTGATGAACTCCCCGCCGGTCTCGATCGTGTCGACGGGGATCCGCCCGGCGTAGTCCATCCGTGCGATCCGTACGGCGCCGGAGCCGTCGATGTAGTCGAACGCGCTGTGGTACAGCACGACGTCCGGGTGACCGTCGAGCACCTCGACGGCGCGGGCGAGCGCGCCCGGCCGGAGGAGGTCGTCGTCGCAGAGGAACATCGCGTAGTCGGTGCTGGCACCCTCGAGCGACGCGTTGAAGTTCGGGATCCATCCGCGGTTCACGTCGTGCCGCCGGTACACGATGCGCGGGTCGTCGTAGGACGCGACAAGCTCGGGCGTGTCGTCGGTCGACGCGTTGTCGGAGATGACGAGCGTGAAGTCGCGGAACGTCTGCGCCAGCACGCTGTCGATCGCCTCCCGGAGGTACTCGGCCCGGTTGTACGTCGGCAGACCGACCGTCACTCGAGGCTGCCCGCCTCTGTGCTCACCGTTCGACGACACGACCTGTTCCTTTCGCCCGGCCAACCGCACCGGTGCGCGCGAACTGCGAGCACCAGCCGGTGAGGTGACGCCGTGGGCAGGAACGGCGGCGCTTCCCCCGCTGAATTGCCGCTCTCGACGATAGCAGCACGCGATCGAGCCTCTTCCCGCGCTCGCGCGCCCGCGACGCCGCGACGGCCCGGCGCAGCGCCCCGATCTCCCCGGCCTGGATCCGCCCACCGGCACGTATGATCGTTCCCCACTTCGGTCATGGTCGGCGCGTCCCGGCCGCTCCTGAAGGTGCCGACCGCTACAGCGGGGCTGCGGGTCGACCGAAGGAATCCACCGGAGGCCGGCACCAGGCGGGTACGAAGCGATGACCAGGATCCCAACGGCAGGTGGACGACCACTGGTCTGGCAATACGGTCCCGCGATCGGGACGGACGGCGGGATGGCGACCGTGCTCGACGTCTACTCGCGCATGCCTCTGCGCAGATACCGCTTCGAGATCGTCCCGACCTGGAGCCCGGGCGCCGCGCTCTGGGGGCTCGGGCCGTTCGTACGGGCGCTGGCGGGCGTCGTCGGACGCGGCCGCAGAGGCAACCGCGGTTCGGTCGTGCAGGTCCACCTGTCCGAGCGAGGATCGTTCGTCCGCGAGGGCTTGGTGGCCGCGGCCGCGCGAGCGCTCGGTGCGCGCGTCGTGATGTCGCTGCACGGCCGCGACCTCGCCGCCTTCGCGACGGCCCGGCCCCGGCTCGTGCGCCGTGTGTTCGCACTGGCCGACGCGGTCGTGGCACTGGGCCCGACGACCGCCGGGGTGGCGGCCGGCTATCTCCGCCCCGGGACGGTGCTCGCGGTCGTGCCCAACCCGATCGAGGTGCCCGAGACGGTCGCGCCCGCGGGCGACCGGCCCGAGGTCGTCCTCTTCGGCGGGGAGGTCGGGCGCGTGAAGGGCGTCGACGTCCTGCTCGACGCGTGGGAGCTCGTCAGGCAGCAGCGCCCCGCCGCGGGTCTCGTCATCGCCGGTCCGCGCGGCGACCTCGACCCGGTGACCCGGGCCGGGGTCACCTGGGCCGGGCCGCTTCCGCGCCCGGAGCTGCTCGCCACGATCGAATCGAGCCGGGTGGCGGTCCTCCCCTCGCGCGCCGAGGTGATGCCGATGTTCCTCCTCGAGGCCATGGCGCGCGCCCGGCCGGTCGTCAGCACACCGGTCGCCGACATCCCCGCGCTGCTCGACGGCTCGGGGCGCCTCGTCCCGGTCGGGGACGCCACCGCGCTGGCCGAGCAGATCACGGACCTGCTGGCCGACCCGGCCGCCGCGACCCGCGAGGGCGCGGCACTGCGGGACCGCACGCTGCGGCACTACTCGCCGGCCGCCGTGGCCGAGCAGCTCGAGGCCGTGTACGACGACGTTCTGGGCCGCGCGCGATGAGCTTCGCCCCCGCCGACGTCACCGTCGTGATCAGCGCGTACAACGCCGCCGCCTACATCGGAACCGCCCTCGGCTCCGTCGCCGCGCAGCGCGTCCCGCCCGGTGCGGTTGTCGTCGTCGACGACGGGTCGGCCGACGACACGGTCGCGGTCGCCTCGGCGTGGGCGGACGTGCTGCCGGTCGAGGTCGTCGCGCTGGGCGAGAACCGCGGCGCCGGGCACGCCCGGGCGGTCGGCGTCGAGCGGGCGCGGACGGCTCTGATCGCGATCCTCGACTCGGACGACTACTGGCTCCCCGACCACCTCGACACCATGCTCGATACCTATGCGCGTGCCGGCGGACTCGTGACCGCGCAGGAGCTGTGGTGGGTGGACGGGCTCGGGATCGGCCCGACCGACGAGCGATGGCGCACGGTCCCCCCCGAACGCGACCAGCTCCGCGGGATCATCGACCATTGCTTCGTGAGCATCGGAACGCTCTTCTCGCGCGACGACTGCATGCGGGCCGGGAACTTCCGCGCGATCGGCAACGAAGACTGGGACCTCTGGATCCGGATGATTCGCCGAGGCGCGCGTGTAACCCGCGGGCCGCATCCGACGTTCCTGTACCAGATTCGGGCGTCGAGCGTCTCGTTCGGCACGAAGGCCTTCGACTGGAACATGGACGTGCTCGAGAGGGCGATCGAGGAGGCCGAATCGCCGGCCGAGCGACGCTGGGCGGAGGAGAGCATGCGCCGCAAGCAGGCCCAGCGTTCGCTCGCCGCGTCCTACGAGCTCGCACGTGCGGGCCGCGCCATGGCGGCGCGCGGGGCGGCGCTGAAGGCGCTCCACGGCAACGCGCACACGGCGCAGCGCGCCGCGTTCATGGTGATGTTCCCGGGATTGGGTGAGCGCCTCCACGAACGGCTGCTCCACGATCTCTCGCGGCGGGTCACACGATGACCGACGGGTCCTCCCCTGTGAACGGCGAGCCCGACCGCGCCCGCGAGCCGGCGGCCGTCGCGCTGTGGCTCGTGCTGGGCGAAGGCGGCGGAACGCTCGACACGGCGCTCGGAGCCGTCGCCGCCCAGACGCTCCCACCGTCGGAGATCGTCGTGGTCGCGACCCGCGACGCGTCGGACGACGCGGTCGCGAGCGTCGAGCGGTGGTCGGGACGGCTGCCGATCCGCATCGCCGGCGACGGAACACGGGAGGCGAGCGCGGTCACGTCGTCGCCATGGGTCGCGCAGCTGCACGCCGCGGACAGCTGGTTGCCCGACCACCTCGCGACGCTCGCACGGACGATCGACGGCCCTGACGCGATCGTGACGCCGCAGGAGCTCGCCTGGGCGCCGTCGCGCGGCATCGCGCTCGATGGGCCCCGACCCCGCCCAGTGCCGCCGCGCGAGGAGCAGTTCGCCGCGATCCTGTGCGCGGACTACGTCTCCCGCCACGCGCTGTTCCCGCGCGCGCTCCACGACCGCGTCGGCGGAATGCGGCACGAGCTTCGGGAATGCCGCGACTGGGACCTCTGGATCCGGATGCTGCGAGCAGGCGCGCACGTCGTGTCGACCGACCACGCGACCGTCCTCCGCCGCTCCGTTTGCCGTGCTGATTCGCATGACACCGGGCGGCGCGGCTGTGATGTCGAGGTCATGCGCCGGGCGATCGCAGAGGCAGGGGACTCGAAGCAACGCGCGCTCGCCGAAGCGGGACTCCGCCGCGTCGTGGCCCGTGACGACCTCGCGCTCGCGGTCGAGCATGCGCGCAACGGGCGCCACGCTTCGGCGCGCCGCGCCGCGTGGGACGCGCTGCGGCACGGCGGTCGGGACGATCCGGCCACCTGGCTCATGGCGATCGCGCCGGGCACCGCGGTCCGCCGGCGCGACCGGTTCCAGTGGACGAACGACGCCGATCCGGAGCCGTCGTGACCGGTCGTCCCGTCTCCGTGTTCTCCGTCGTGATCCCGGCGTACAACGTCGAGACCGTCATCGGCGAGCAGCTCGCCTCGCTCGCGGCCCAGGACTTCCGCGGTGAATGGGAGGTGCTGGTCTCCGACAACGGGTCGACCGACGCGACCGTCGCCCGCGTGCTCGAGTGGTGCGGCCGCCTCCCCGGCCTGCGACTGGTCGACGCGTCGCAACGCCGTGGTCGCAGCCCGGCGCGGAACATCGGCGCGGCCGAGGCGCGCGGCGACTTCCTCCTCTTCCTCGACGCCGACGACCGCGCGACGCCGGGCTGGCTCTCGGCGATGGCCGAGGCGGCACACGACGCCGACGTGCTGGGCGGCGCCGTGGTCAAGTTCTATCCGGACGGCGACGGCGAGACCTACGAGGACGAGAACCCGAGCCGGACGCCGCCCGGTCCGGTCTTCCGGTTCCTGCCGTTCTCACGGTCGTGCAACTTCGGCGTGCGCGCCGACGTCTTCCGGCTCGTCGGCGGGTTCAACGAGGAATACGACCAGGCCGAGGACGTCGAGATCTGCTGGAAGCTCCAGCTCGCGGGATACGAGCTCGTCTACGTCCCGGAC
>DASRHL010000308.1:0-2181 GCA_035650535.1 Acidimicrobiia bacterium | reverse complement strand
CGTCGCCAGCGGTGTGCTGAGCGCGTTGATCGCGCGCGAGACGACCGGGCGCGGGCAGCACGTGAGCACGTCGCTGCTGCAGGGCGCGTGGCTCTACACGACGCAGCTGTGGCAGGACATCGAGAAGGCCGACGCGTCCGTGCACGCGGTCATGGCGAAGACCTACCCGCCGGGTGTGCACCAGACGATGATCTTCGAGTGCGCGGACCGCGAGTTCGTGCACGTGTCGGTGATGAGCGGGCTGCAGCCGACGAAGACGCTCGACGAGATCGTCGGCGTCACACCCGTCCCCGACCCGGAGCTCGAGGGCGTGATCGTCATGGACGCGGCGGCGCGCCGCAACGCGCGGCTGCGTGAGGCGTTCAAGCGCCGCAAGCGTGACGAGCTGATCGCCGAGATGATCGCCAACAACATCGCGGCGGAAGCCGTCGTCGAGCCGGAGGAGCAGTTCGCGCACCCGCAGCTCGTCGCGAACCAGATGGTGGCGACGGTCGACGACCCCGACCTCGGGCCGACGACCCAGATCGGCGTCCCCGTCCACCTGTTCGGGACTCCGGGCGCGATCGCCGGCCCGCAGCCCCGCGTCGGCGAGCACAACGACGAGATCTGGGGCGCGCTGGGGTACACGAGCGGGGCCGTCGCCGGAGGTGCTGCATGAACGCGCTCGAGGGCGTCCGGCTGCTCGACTTCGGCCAGTACCTGGCGGGGCCGTTCGGGCCGATGATCATCGGCGACCTCGGCGCGGACGTCATCAAGGTCGAGCCCGTGACCGGCGACGGGATGCGCAACGTGGCGACGCCGTTCTTCGGCTGCCAGCGGGGCAAGCGCGACCTCGCGCTCAACCTGAAGTCGCCCGAGGGGCACGAGATCGCGTTGCAGCTCGTGGCGACGGCCGACGTCGTGCATCACAACATGACGAAGGGGACGGCCGGCCGCCTCGGCCTCGACTACGACGCGTGCAAGGCCGTCAAGCCCGACGTCATCTACTGCAACACGTACGCGTACGGGCTCGAGGGTCCGCTCGGGCACTTCGGCGGGCTCGACCCGCTGTACCAGGCGTCGGCCGGGCTCGAGCACGAGGCGGGCGCGGTGCCGCACGGGCACGACCCGATCTACTACCGCTACGGCATGTGCGACGCCGCGAACGCGCTGCTGTCGGTCGTCGGCGTGCTGCTCGCGGTGTTCCACCACCGCCGCACCGGCGAGGGCCAGGAGCTGTGGACGAGCCTGATGGACGGCGGCGCCGTGTTCTCGTCCGACACGCTGCTGCGCGCCGACGGCACGCCCGAGTTCCGGCCCAAGCTCGACGCCGAGCAGCGCGGGTTCGCACCCGGCTACCGCCTCTACGAGACGCAGGACGGGTGGATCCAGATCGCGGCGGTGCGCGACCAGGAGTGGGACGCGTTCTGCCGGTGCGCGGGCGTGGTCGAGGCGCACGAGCACGCGCCCGACCGCGACGCGGTCGTCGCGCAGCTCGAGGACGCGATGCGCACGAAGACGTCGGTGTCGTGGTCGTACCTGCTCGACGACGCGGGCGTCCCCAACGAGATCCCGGTCGACGTGATGGGCGGCAAGCTCGCGCTGTACGACGCGGACGTCGAGCGGCTCGGGATGGTCGTCGACTACGAGCACCCGATGCTCGGGACGATCCGGCAGTTCGGGCACCTGATCAACTTCTCCGAGACGCCGGGCCGCATCTTCGGGCCGCCGCCGCTCGTCGGGCAGCACACCCGCGAGATCCTCGAAGAGCTCGGCTACACCGGCGCGCAGATGGAGTCGCTGAGGGCGGCGGGTGTCGTGTCGTGGCCCGACGAGCACTACGCCTGGCGGTGGTAGCCCGCGTGAGCGTGAGTGGGGGCAAGCCCGGGCCCGGGTCCGGCCCGGCGTACTTCCGGATCGCCGAGCGGGCATGGGCCGACGACCGGGTCGGTGACGGTGACGGTGACGGTGACGGGGCGCGCGCCATCCCGGCCGAGATGCTCGACGAGGCCGTCCGGCGGGGTGGCGGCGGCCGCAAGCTGCTCGCGAGCGGCGAGGGCGGGTTCCACTCCAGCTACTCGGAGATGCCACCCGGCTACACGATGCCCGCGCACCGGCACGACTACGACGAGCTGGTCGTCGTGCTCGACGGCGGCTGCACGTGGTCGGACGGCGTGGTGCTGCATGCCCACGACTCGCTCG
>DASRHL010000307.1:0-7225 GCA_035650535.1 Acidimicrobiia bacterium | reverse complement strand
CCGCGGTGCGGACTCCCGCCATGAGGAGCGGCAGCGCCATCGGCAGCTCGACCCGCCACAACACCTGGTGCGCGTTCATCCCCATGCCGCGCGCCGCCTCTCGCACCTCGTCGTCGACCTGCGCGACCGCGACGTACGCGTTCGCGAGCATGGGCGGAACCGCGAGCGCGAACATCGCGATGAACGCGGGCACCGACCGCAGCGGGCTGAGGATGCTGCCCGGCTCCGCGATCCCGAACCACTCGACGCCGTGGATCAGCAGCGCGAGCGCGGGCAGCGCACGGCCGACGTTCGCGATGTTGATGGCGAGCGCGCCGCCCCGGCGGAGATGGCCGAGGCTCACACCGATCGGGAGCGCGAACGCCGCCGCGAGCAACACGGAAACGGCCGTGAGCTGGAGGTGCTGCAGTACCAGCGTCGGGATGCCCTCCGCGCCACTCCAGTGCGACCCATCGGTCAGGAACGACCACACGTCGGACAGGAACGAGAACATCCTGCTAGCGCGCCTTCGGTGCGATGGGCGCGGTCGCGGCGGCGACGGCTTCGATCGACGGCTCGGCTCGGCGTCGGCGTGCGCCCCGTCGCCACGGCGTCGCGACGCGGAGCAGGAGCACGAGCAGCAGGTCGGCGACGACCGCGAGCGCGAGCGACAGCACGACCCCCACGGTCAGGGGCGTCCGGAAGTCGCGGTTCAGGCCGTCGAGCAGCAGCGCGCCGAGCCCACCCTGACCGATGAGCGCCGTCACGGTGACGAGCCCGATCGTCGTGACCATCGCGATCCGGATACCGGTGACGATGGCGGGCAGCGCGAGTGGGAGCTCGACGCGGAGCAGGCGCCGCGCCGGCGAGTAGCCCATGCCGTCGGCCGCCTCCTTCACCTCGGGTGGGACCGCGTCGAGCCCCGTGACGATGTTGCGCACCAGGATCAGCAGCGTGTACCCGGTGAGCGGGATGACGGCCGTCGCGCGCGACAGGCCCGTCACGGGCAGGAGGAGCGCGAAGAGCGCGAGCGACGGGATCGTGTAGAGGACGCCCGTCACGGCGATCGTCGGGCCGTAGAGACGGCGGTAGCGGGCACTCAGCAGGGCGAGGGGGAGCGCGATCAGCAGCCCGAACCCCACCGCGAGCAACGTCAGCTCGACGTGCTCTCCGAGGCGTGAGCGGATCTCGTCGACGTGGTCGCTGACCCACGGCCAGTACAGCCACTTGGGTCCGATGTCCTCCCCGAGGAGCGTGGCCCAGACCACGCCGGAGATCGTAGGACTCGCCGCGAGGGATTACCGTGAGCGCATCGCGCACCCCGACGAGATGCCGCCGTTCGCCTCCGGTGCCCGGCACCCGATGATCCGGCTCGACGCGGTCAGCAAGCAGTACGGCAAGGGCCGGCCCGCCGTCAGCGAGCTCTCGCTCGACGTGGCCGCGGGCGAGGTGTGCGTGCTCGTCGGCCCGTCCGGCTGCGGCAAGACGACGACGCTCAAGATGATCAACCGCCTCATCGAGCCGACGAGCGGGCGCATCTACCTCGACGGCGAGGACGTCACCGACGCGGATCCCGTCCATCTGCGGCGCCGCATCGGCTACGTGATCCAGCAGGTCGGTCTGTTCCCGCACCTCACCATCGGTGCCAACATCGGGACCGTCCCGCGCCTGCTCGGCTGGAAGCGTGACCGCGTCGCGGCCCGCGTCGACGAGCTGCTCCATCTCGTCGGCCTCGACCCGGCGGACTTCCGCGACCGGTACCCCGCGCAGCTCTCGGGCGGGCAGCGCCAGCGCATCGGCGTGGCCCGTGCGCTCGCCGCCGACCCGCCCGTCCTGCTGATGGACGAGCCGTTCGGCGCGATCGACCCGGTGACGCGCGCGCGGTTGCAGGACGAGTTCCTGCGCCTCCAGGCCGAGGTCGAGAAGACCGTCGTCTTCGTGACGCACGACATCGAGGAAGCCGTGAAGATGGGCGACCGCATCGCCATCCTCGACGTCGGCGGCGTCCTGAAGCAGTACGACACCCCGGCCGAGATCCTCGGCAAACCCGCGTCGAAGATGGTCGCCGACTTCGTCGGCCCCGACCGCGGGCTGAAGCGCCTGCGCGTGACTGCCATCGACCTCGACTTCCTGGAGCACCCGCCGACCGTGCGCCCCGACGCGAGGCTCGACGAGGCGCGCGCGGCGATGGCACGCGCGGATCTCGACGGCGGGGGGATGGAGTGGGTCGCGGTCGTCGACGAGGCCGGCCGCCTGCACGGCTCGGTCGCGCGCGCGGCCGCCGCCGAGGACGGTCTCGTCGCCGGCCACGTCGAACGCATCGAGGCGTGGGTCCCGTCGGACGGCAGCCTGCAGGACGCGCTCGCGGCGATGCTCCTGACCCGGAGCGGTTGGATCGCGGTGATCGACGGCGACCGGTTCCTCGGCGTGCTCACACCCGAGGCCGTCTACCGCTCGCTGCGCCAGTCGCTCGCGGACGCCGACGTGGCGGGCGAGGCTGCTCAGGCGTCACGCGCGATCTGATCGAGGATGGCGGCGAGGCCGCTCGGGTTCGAGAGCATCACGTCGTGGTCGGCGTCGAGCTCGATCACGCGACCCGGCGCGAGGTGGGTGAGCATCATGTCGGTGAGCTCGGCCGGGACGGCGCCGTCGCGCGTGCAGCGGATGTACGTCGCGGGGACGCCCGAGCCGTAGCCGGTCACGCCTTCGGCGAACAGTCCGATCGGCTCGGGAACGCACCGCGCGTACATGCGGTCGAACGCCACCTCGTCGAGGTCGGCCGCGAACTGCAACCATGCCTGCTCGCGCGCCATGACGGGCTGGACCGCCGTGAGGTCGTCGATCGGCGGCGCGTCGTCCTGGAAGTAGAGCTGGAAGACGGTGCAGCCGGGCGGGGGTGCAAGCGCGGCGACGTAGACCAGCGCGGCGACACGCTCGGGGAAGCGGTTGGCCGTCTCCGTGATCGTGAGACCGCCCATCGAGTGGCCCACGAGGACGAACCGGCCGAAGCCGGCGGCGTCGGCGTCCTCGATGACGGCGTCGACGCATCGGGCGAGCGTGACCGGCCGGCCGTCGAGCGGGCGCGTGCCGCGTCCGGGCAGGTCGACGGCGACGCCGGGGGTGTCGAGCAGCGGAATCACGTCCTCCCAGCACCAGCCGCCGTGCATCCCGCCGTGCACCAGCACCATGCCGTCGACCGCCATCCCGACCTCCCGTGTCGCCCGCGACCGGCGCAGCGTACGCGGCGGACGTCGCGCACCGACCCGACGCGTGAGCCTGCGGGCGCCGATCGGGACGAGCTCCACGTCTCGACGCGTCAGGAGCGGACATTCCGTCCCCCGTCACCCGAAGATCGAGCTGCACGAGTCGCGCGTCACCGATCGAGCAATACCTCGGCCGTCTCGAGGCGCCGGCGCAGGTCGGCGCCGAAGCGGGCGGCGGGGGCGCCGTCGATCACGTCGTGGTCGATCGTGATGGTCAGGTCGAGGACGTCGCGGATCTCGACGCGGGCGTCGACGGCGCGCGGTCGAGGGGAGATGCCGCCGACGAGCACCTGCAAGGACATGAGCGACGGCGCCGAGATGCCGAATCCGCCTCCGCCGCCGAACATGCCGACGGCGGTGACGGCGACCGTCCCGATCTGCCGGCGGAGCCGGACCGACCGCGCCATCAGCCGGTACATCGTCGGGATCGCGCCCGGGATGCGGGCGGCGATGGGTGCGCCCTTCGCGACGAGGCGCCCGCTCCCGCTCGTACGCGGGTCCGACTTGACGTGTCGCAGCTCGTCCGAGAGATCGGCGACGGTGCGCACGTCGGCGTCGCGCACGACGTGCGCGAGCGGGAAGGGGCCGTCGGGTGTCTCGATCTCGACGATCGTCGTGACGTCGACGTGTCGGTGGGTGACGAGCCGCCCGCGCCAGTCGCGGTACGCGTGGACTGCAGGGTCGGCGGCAGCGGCACGGGCGACCGACGCGACGACGAAGGCGCTGAACGAGAGAGGCGGGTCGTGGTGCCCGAGGAGACGCACCGCCTCGGTGACGTCGACGTCGACCAGCCCGTGCATCGGCGTCATCCGACGCCCGGCCCGCATCGCGGCGGTCACGAGGCGGCGGTTCGAGGGAAAGGCCCGGATGGAGACCTCGCGCGGGCGGTCGGTCACCGCGCGATGCTGCCATCCGCCAAGGCGACTGACGTGAGGGGAGTGACGTGAGACGAAGCACCGAGCGCATCCTCACGACCCACACGGGCAGCCTGCCCCGGCCGCCGGGTGTGCCGCTGCCGGGAACCGCGGCGGCGGCCGGCGGGGAACGGGCGTCGGACGAGCAGATCCGCGACGCGGTCGCCGAGACCGTGCGCCGGCAGGTCGAGGCCGGTGTCGACGTCGTGAACGACGGCGAGGTGAGCAAGCCGAGCTACGCGACCTACGTGACGAGCCGGCTGACGGGCTTCGAGAGCCGGCCGTCGCCGACCGTACGTATGGTCGAGGCCGACGACTTCCCCGACTACTACGCGCGTCTCTTCCCCGAGATCTCGTCCGCGGTCGAGAACCCGACGTGCACCGGGCCCGTCCGGTACCGCGACCAGGCGGACGTCGAGCGCGACCTCGCGAACCTGCGCGCCGCCGCCGAAAGGGAGCAACCGACCGACGTGTTCATGACCGCCGCGTCGCCCGGGGTCATCGCGCTCTTCATGCCGAACGAGCACTACCGGAGCGAGGAGGACTACATCGCCGCGCTCGCGGACGCGATGAAGGAGGAGTACGACGCGATCCACGCGAGCGGATTCGTGCTCCAGATCGACTGCCCCGATCTCGCCGCGGGATGGCCGATCGCGCAGGCGCAGGGACAGGACGTCGCGGCGTTCCGGCGCACCGTCGCGCAGCACGTCGAGGCGATCAACCACGCGACACGCGACATCCCGCCGGAGGCGATGCGCCTGCACATGTGCTGGGGGAACTACGAGGGTCCGCACCACCGTGATCTCCCCCTGCGCGACGTCGTCGACCTGGTACTGCAGGCCCGACCGCAGGGATTCCTGTTCGAGGGCGCCAACCCCCGCCACGAACACGAGTGGGCGCTGTTCGAGGAGGTCGAGGTACCCGAGGGAAAGGTGCTCGTGCCCGGCGTACTCGACTCGACCACCAACTACATCGAGCACCCCGAGCTCGTGGCCCAGCGCATCGAGCGGCTCGCCCGACTGGTCGGGCGCGAGAACGTGATGGCGGGGAGCGACTGCGGCTTCGCGACGTTCGCCCAGGTGATGCCCGTCGACCCCGCGGTCACGTGGGCGAAGCTCGCGGCGATGGCCGAAGGCGCGCGGATCGCGAGCGAGCACCTGTGGGGCCGCTCGGCGTGACCGGCGCCCGGCCGGGGCCGTCCCGCGGAACCGACGCGGTGCCCGGAGTGGGACTCGAACCCACACGCCCTTGCGGGCAACCGGTTTTGAGCCGGTCGCGTATGCCGATTCCGCCATCCGGGCCTTCGGAGACCCTACCCGGACCCTACAATGGTCGGCCCATGGCGCGGTCGATGTTGCAGCGGCGCCTCGTGGACGTGAGCGACCGTCTCAAGCGGCTCCGGGCCGAGCTCGGGGTCACCAACGAGCAGCTCGTGTTCCTCGAGAGCGAAGCCGAGGATGCCCGGCTGCGCGCGCTCGTGGCCGAGACCCCGCTGGGCGACGTCGAAGCCCGCGACGCCCGCCGCCACGCGGACGCGCTGAGCCGTCACCGTGACACGCTGGTGACGCAGATCGCCCAGCTGGAACGAGAGCAGGACGCCCTGCTCGACCGCATGTCGGCCGAGCTGTCCGCTCACTGACCGAACTCTCACTGACCGAACTCGACCCTCGACCACGTCCCTCTCGGAGCCCAACCCGGTGACCACGACCCGTCCGTCCGGCGCCCGACCCCGGGTCGTCATCGCGGAAGACGAGGCGATCATCCGTCTCGACCTGAAGGAGCTGCTCGAGGAGGAGGGATACGAGGTCGTGGGGGAGACCGGGCGCGGCGACGAGGCCGTCGACCTGGTGCGCGACCTCGTGCCCGATCTCGTGATCCTCGACGTCAAGATGCCCGGGCTCGACGGGTTGTCGGCGGCCCGCCAGATCGCGGCCGAGCGGCTCGCGGCCGTCCTCATCCTCACCGCGTTCTCGCAGCGCGACCTGGTCGAGCAGGCCCGCGACGCGGGTGCGCTCGCGTACCTGGTCAAGCCGTTCCAGAAGTCCGACCTCATCCCCGCGATCGAGGTCGCGCTGGCCCGGCACGTCGAGCTCACCTCGCTCGAACGCCACGTCGGCGACCTCGAGGAGCGCCTCGAGGCCCGCAAGCTGATCGACCGGGCCAAGGGCAAGCTGATGGACCAGCACGGGATGGACGAGCACGCGTCGTGGCGCTTCATCCAGACCCAGGCGATGAACAACCGGGTCAAGGTCCAGGTCATCGCCCAACGCGTCCTCGACGGCGACCTCGCGCCGTAGACGACGCCCGTCCCCGCCCACCGAGGACGAGTTGGGTCAGGCTCCGAGGCGGCGGCGGGCGTCCCGGATCGTGCGCCCGACGTGCGGCGAGCCCTCGTCGACCTCGGGCCAGGTGAACCGCAGGACGGTCCAGCCGGCGGCGACGAGCCCGTTCTGGCGGGCCCGGTCACGCCGGAAGGCGTCGACCGAGGAGTGCGCGGCGAAGCCGTCCACCTCGATGGCGAGGCGTAGCTCGCGGTAGGCGAAGTCGACCCGGGCGACGAACGCGCCCGCGTCGGTCCACACCTCGTACTCCGGGACGGCCGGCGGGAGACCCTCGGCCGCGAGCAGGCGAGCCATCCGTGCCTCGAAGACGCCGGCGACCGGCTCGCTCGCGAGGTGCGGTTCCAGGACGCGCCGTGCAACACCGACGCCGCTGCGGCCGCGGCGCGCGACCGCGTCGAGCGCTGCCTTGACCGAGTCGACGCCGACGAGGCCGCGGCCGAGGGCACGGTCGAGACACTTGGCGACGACCTCGTCGGGCATCACCGCACCGAGGTCGACGAGCGTCCGGGCCGCGGTGGTGCACGGGATGCCGTCGACTTCGGTGATCCACCGCTCGTGGAGGTCGGCGATCCGGTGGACGGTCACGCCTTCGAGGTCGGGCGAGAGCTTCTCGGTCGTCGTGATCTCGATGGCCGGCGGCTGTGAGGTCCACAGGCCGTGGAGGTCGGCCGCAGCCCGGTGGGACACCGCGGCCATCCCGCCGACAGCCAGGACGGCGGCGAGACGG
>DASRHL010000306.1:0-3349 GCA_035650535.1 Acidimicrobiia bacterium | reverse complement strand
CGCGATCGTCAACACCGTCTCGAGCGCCGGGCTCCAGGGGCAGGCCAGCCAGTCGAACTACGGCGCCGCGAAGGCGGGCATCGCGGCGATGACGATCATCGCCAGCCTCGAGCTCGCGCGCTACGGCGTGCGCGCCAACTGCATCGGCCCCGGCGGGTTCACCCGCATGGTCGGCCAGGCGATGGCCGACATCGAGGTGAAGAACCCGGAGGAGTACACCGAGTTCAACGGGATGAACCCGGGCAACTCCGCGCCCGGCGTCGTGTGGCTCGCCTCCGACGAGTCGATCCCGGTCACCGGCCAGGTGCTCCGGGTCGTCGGCAACAGCCTCGCGCTCTACAAGCCCTGGGAGCTCGGCGAGCAGTTCCTCTCCACGGACAAGGACGGGAACCCCACGCAGTGGGATCCCGCCGAGATCGGGCCGACGCTGAACAAGTACGTCTTCGGCACCGTCAACCCCGGCATCGCGCGCATCCAGCGGTGAGCACCCGACGCGTCGCGATCGTCGGCGCCGCGCTCTCCGACTGCGGGCGCGTCGACACCAAGACCCCTTTCGAGCTCCACTACCAGGCCACGAGCCGCGCCATCGCGGACGCCGGGCTCACCAAGGCCGACGTCGACGGCCTCGGCTCGGCCGGCATGGGTCTGCTCGCGCCGGTCGAGATGGGCGAGTACCTCGGCCTGCGCCCGACCTGGGCCGACGGCACGCAGGTCGGCGGGAGCACGTGGGAGTTCATGGTCGAGCACGCGACCGCCGCCATCCAGGCCGGTCACGCCGAGGTCGTCGTGCTCGTCTACGGCTCGACGACCCGCGCCGACCTCAAGGCCCGCCGGCGGACCGCGAACCTCGGCTTCGGCGGCCGCGGGCCGGTGCAGTTCGACGCGCCGTTCGGGCACAGCCTGATCGCGAAGTACGCGATGGCCGCCCGGCGCCACATGATCGAGTTCGGCACCAAGATCGAGCAGCTCGCCGAGATCGCCGTGTCGAGCCGCTACAACGCGTCGTTCAACCCCGAGGCCTATTACCGCGATCCGATCACGATCGACGACGTGCAGAACAGCCGCATGATGGCCGACCCGCTGACCAAGCTGCACTGTTGCATCCGCAGCGACGGCGGCGGCGCGGTCGTCCTCACGACCGAGGAGCGGGCGCGCGACCTGCCCAAGCAGCCGGTCTGGGTGCTCGGCACGGGCGAGGCGACATCGCACACGACGATGAGCGAGTGGGACGACTTCACGGAGTCACCCGCCGCACGTGCGGGCAAGCTCGCCTTCGGGCGCGCCGGCATCACTCCCGACGACATCGACATCTGCGAGATCTACGACGCGTTCACGCCGATGGTGCTGCTCTCCTTCGAGGGCCTCGGTTTCTGCAAGAAGGGCGAGGGCGGCGCGTTCGTGGAGGACGGCAAGATGCGGATCGGCGGCGCGCTGCCGACGAACACCGACGGCGGCGGTCTCTCAGCCTGCCACCCCGGGATGCGCGGCATGTTCCTGCTCGTCGAGGCCGTCCGGCAGTTGCGAGGTGAGGCGGGTGCCCGCCAGGTCGACGGCGCGCGGCTCGCGTGCGTGAACGGCACCGGCGGCTGGTTCAGCTCCGCGAGCACGACCATCCTCGGCGTCGACTGAGCCCACACCCACACCCACACCCACCCGCGTCTGTTCCGAAATCCGCCGTAGAGGCGGAAACGTCAACAGACGCGGGAGGTGGAGGAGGTGGGGGAGGTGGGGGAGGTGGGGGCGCCGAAGAAGCCGCGGTGCACGATCGTGGTGAGCGTGTCGAGGACGGCGGCGTCGTTCGCGGTCGAACGGCGTGACGCCACGCCGTAGCTGAACCGTTCGAGCATCGCCATGAGCGCGCCCACCGCGGCC
The DNA here is from genome assembly GCA_035650535.1 of Acidimicrobiia bacterium. Lineage (GTDB taxonomy): Bacteria > Actinomycetota > Acidimicrobiia > IMCC26256 > PALSA-555 > DASRHL01. The sequence goes on along the minus strand of DASRHL010000306.1, from coordinate 1,477 downwards.
TGCTCGTTCTCGGCGATCTCGACGCCCGATTCCCGCATGCGCATCCCGAGACGCTCGCCGATCGCCGTGAACGCGCGGACGCCGAGCCGGTCGACGTCGCGGTCGCCGACCTGGTCCTCCATCCAGGCCCGGATGACGGGCCCGTAGCGGCGGTAGGTGGCCAGGAACTCGCCGAGGAACCGCCGCAGCTCCTCCCGGCCGGCCTCGTCGGGGCCGACGGGCCCGATCCCGGCGGCGAGGTCGGTGATCTCGTGGGCGCAGTCGACGGCGAGCGCGCGGAGCAGGTCCTCCTTGTTGGAGAAGTAGAGGTAGAAGGTGCCGTGCGACGTGCGGGCGACGCGCACGATGTCGTCGACACGCGCCGCGTGGAACCCGCGCTGGGCGAAGACCTTGAGCGCAGCGTCGAGCAGGCGGCGCATGGTTCGCCGGCCCTGGGCGCGCAGCTCCCGCTGCTGCGCGGGGATGCCGGAGACCGCGCCGGCCGGCGCGCCGGCGCGGGACTTGTACGATTCGGCCACCCACCCCCCTCGTGGGGATCCCGTCAGCCGAACGATCGGCTCGCCCGGACCCGGAAGATGCTCCCCGCCACCCTACGCGAAGCCGCCCGCCGTCACGCCGATGCGACCGCGTACGTGACCCCACTCGGATGGTCCTTGACGTACGCGGACCTCGACCGTCTGTCGGATGCGGTCGCCGTCGGGCTCGCCCGGCGCGGCATCGGCACCGGCGACGTCGTCGCGCTCGTCCTGCCGCCGGGCGCCGAGTACGTCGTCGCGTACCTCGCCGCCGCCAAGCTCGGCGCGATCACCTCGGGGGTCAACGACCGGCTCACCGCCGGGGAGCGCGAGGCCGTCCTCGGGCTCGCCGAGCCGAAGCTCGTGCTCGCCGCGCCGGGGTTCACGCCGGCCGGCTTCGACGTCGAGGCTGTCCGGGAGGCCGAGTCGGTCGACGACGTCCTCCCGGCGCTGCGGGCCGACGGCGAGTCGCCGCCGGAGTTGCCCGACGACCCCGCCCGCCCCGTCGCCATCCTCTTCACCTCGGGCACCACGGGGCTCCCCAAAGGCGCGCTCTACTGCAACCGCCAACTGTCGTTCATCACGCAGACCGACGTCGGCGACACCTGGGGCGGGGGCGGATGCGGTCTCAGCGGCACGTCCCTCGCGCACCTCGGCTTCATGACGAAGTTGCCCGGCAACCTGCGGCGGGGCGGCACGACCGTGTTCATGAAGCGATGGTCGGCGCGCGGTGCGCTCGAGCTCACCGAGCGCTACCGCATGTCGACGATGGGCGGCGTCCCGACGCAGCTCGCGCTCGTCCTGCGCGATCCCGAGTTCGACCGCTTCGACCTCTCGTGCGTGCGCTCCATCGTCCTCGGTGGCGGACCGGTGACGCCCGGGCTCGTCGAGGAGGCGCGGGCGCGCCTGCACGCGAAGGTGACGACGCGCTACTCGTGCACCGAGGCCGGCATCGGCCTCGG
>DASRHL010000305.1:0-3092 GCA_035650535.1 Acidimicrobiia bacterium | reverse complement strand
ATCGGGACAGCCTCGCCGCCGAGGTCGAGCGGTGCTACCGCGCGTTCGTCTCCGCGCTCCTCGACGTCACCGACAACCTCGTGGGCGGTGCGGTCGTCCGGCCCGCAGAGCTGGTCGTCTACGACGAGGAACCCGACGCATACCTCGTCGTCGCCGCGGACAAGGGAACGGCGACGTTCTCGGACATCGCGAACGAGATCGCGGTCGGACGCGGCTTCTGGCTGGGAGACGCGTTCGCATCCGGCGGGTCGACGGGGTACGACCACAAGGCGATGGGGATCACGGCCCGCGGCGCGTGGGAGTCGGTTCGACGGCACTTCCGCGAGCTGGGGGTGGATGCCGACACCGCGGCGATCACGGTCGCCGGTATCGGCGACATGTCGGGCGACGTCTTCGGCAACGGCCTCCTGCGGTCGCCGCACCTGAAGCTGGTCGCCGCGTTCGACCACCGCCACGTCTTCGTCGACCCGGATCCCGACCCGCAGGCGGCGTTCGAGGAACGGCGACGCTTGTTCTCGCTGCCGCGGTCGTCGTGGGCCGACTACGACCCGTCCGTCCTCTCCGCGGGCGGCGGCGTGTGGCCCCGTACGGCCAAGTCGATCACCCTGTCCGACGAGGCGCGGCGCGCGCTCGGCATCTCGACGGCGATGCTCACCCCGCCCGAGCTGGTCCGGGCGATCCTCCTCGCGCCGGTCGACCTGCTGTGGAACGGTGGGATCGGGACCTACGTCAAGGCACACGACGAGTCGAACCTCGAGGTAGGCGACAAGTCGAACGACGCGGTGCGCGTCGACGGGCGTGACCTGAGGTGCAAGGTGGTCGCGGAGGGCGGCAACCTGGGCTTCACGGAGCGGGGCCGGGTCGAGTACGCACTCGCCGGTGGGCGATGCAACACCGACGCGATCGACAACTCGGCCGGCGTCGACTGCTCCGACCACGAGGTGAACCTGAAGATCCTCCTCGGCGGCCCAGTGGCGTCCGGCGCCTTGACCGTCGGAGATCGCAACGACCTGCTCGCGGCGATGACCGAGGAGGTCGCCGCCCACGTCCTGCGTCACAACTACGAGCAGAACCAGACGCTCGGCAACGCCCGCCATCTCGCCGCCGACCTCGCCGACGTGCACGCGCGCTTCCTCCACGCCCTCGAACGCGCGGGACGGATCGACCGTGCCGTCGAGTTCCTGCCCGACGACGCGGTGATCGCGGAGCGGACAGCCCGCGGCCTCGGGCTGACGTCACCGGAGCTCTGCGTACTGCTCGCGTACGCCAAGATCACCGTCGGTCACGAGATCCGCGACTCACACCTCGTCGACTCGCCCTACGTCGCGCCGTTCCTGCACGCGTACTTCCCCGCGCCCGTCCGGGAGCGTTTCGCGGACGCGATCGAACGTCACTCGTTGCGCCGCGAGATCCTCGCGACCGTCCTCGCGAACACGACCGTGAACCGCGGTGGCATCTCCTTCGTCTTCCGGATGACCGAGGAGACCGGCGCGTCGACGGCCGACGTCGTCGCGGCGCATCTCGTCGCGCGCGACGTGTTCGACGTCCCCGGATTCTGGGCGGGCGTCGAGGCACTCGACGGCGTCGTCGACGTCGGGTTGCAGACCGACCTGCTGCTGACGGCGCGGCTCCTCGTCGAGCGCGGCGCACGCTGGCTGCTGCGGCACCGCGACCTCCCACTCGATCCCGTGGCGACCGCCGAGGAGTTGCGCGAAGGCGTCGGGACGGTCGCCGAGCTGCTGCCGGACCTGCTCGTCGGTGACGACCGGGATCACTACGAGCGCACGATCCATGATCTCGGCAGCGCCGGAGTCGAACGCCGGGTCGCCGTCGCGGCCGCGTCGTTCCCGCCGATGGGCGCGGCCCTCGACATCGTCGAGGTCGCCCGGACGTCGGGGCGTTCGATCCCGGATGCCGCCGCCGTCTACCTCGCGCTCGGCGAGCGGCTGCAGCTCGACCGCCTCCGTGACCGCATCGCAGCGTTGCCGCGCGACGACCGCTGGCAGACGGGCGCCCGGTCGGCGCTGCGCGACGAGCTCGCCGACGAGCGCCGGGAGCTCACCGCCGACATCCTCGCGACGGCGGCGGGCGCCGATCCGGTGCTGCGGCTCGACGCCTGGTTCGGGCAGAACCCGGCCGCGCTCGCCCGCTACAAGGAGGTGAACGGCGAGATCGAGGCCGCGGCCGAGTTCGATCTCACGACGCTCTCCGTCGCCGTCCGCGAGCTCCGCGAGCTGAGGACACGCGAAGAGTCGAACGGGCGGGGGTGACTACGCGCTGACCGGTGGGCGGCGGTCGAGCCATGGGCGCGCCTGCTCGACCTGGCTGGCCAGGCGGATCAGCACGTCCTCGCGGCCGTAGGCGGCGACGAACTGCACGCCGACCGGCAGGCCGTCCGCGCTCCAGTGCAACGGCAGCGACACCGCCGGTTGGCCGGTCACGTTGAACGGCATCGTGAAGTCCGTCATCCCGCCGATGCGGGCGAAGTTCTCGAGCGGGTCGTTGTCGGGTGCGAGCTCGCCGATGCGCGGCGGCAACGTGGTGAGCTGGGGCGTCACGAGGACGTCCCAGCCGTCCGCCCACCACTGGGCGAGATCGCGCGCGTACGCCTGCGCGCGTTCGACGGCGGCCGCGTACTGCACGCCGGTCACGGCCGCCGCTCGCTCGCACATCGCCTGGTTCCACGGGTCGAGGTCGGACGGCGCGAGCGTGCGTCCGAGCTTGCGGCTCCATCGTTCGAGGTCACCGAGGATGAACACACCGAAGACGGCGCTAATCGACTCCTCGAAGCGCGAGTCGTCGAGTGCCGGGAGGTCGACGGCCTCGACGTCGTGGCCGAGCGACTCGAGCAGCGCCGCCGTCTCGCGCACCGCGGCGACGCATTCGGGATGTGACTCGGTGCCGTCGCGGCGGCGCGTGCGGAAGCCGACCCGGAGTCGGCCAGGGTCCGCGCCCACCTCGTCGGCGAAGGGGCGCCGGGGCGGCGGCGCGACGTACGGATCGCCCACGCCCGGCCCGGCGGTCGCGTCGAGCACGGCGGCGGTGTCGCGGACCGAGCGGGTGAGGACGTGCTCGTGCGTCGTCATCGCCCA
>DASRHL010000304.1:0-26042 GCA_035650535.1 Acidimicrobiia bacterium | reverse complement strand
TTCCACCACCCCGAGCTCGGCGCCGCCGGCGCCGCGTTCGTGACGCTGGAACGCGCCGGGCGGCTCCTCGGCTGCGTCGGCGGGCTGCAGCCCGTGCTCCCGCTCGTCTCCGCGGTCGCGCGCGGCGCCTACGCCGCCGCGTTCGAGGACCCGCGCCTTCCGCCGGTCGACGAGGACGACTTCTGCGCGATGTCGGTGAAGGTGTCGGTGCTGTCCGCGCTCGAGCCGTTCGCCGTCGACGGGTTCGACGACCTGCTCGGCACGGTGCGCCCCGGCGTCGACGGTCTCGTCGTCGTCGCGCCGCTGCGCCAGGCGACGCTCCTGCCGTCGGTGTGGCGCCAGCTACCCGACGCCGACGCGTTCGTCGACGCGCTCTGGCAGAAGGCGGGCCTGCGACCGGGAGTCTGGCCGGACGGCCTGCGCATGCTCCGCTACACCACGCAGGAGTTCGCCGACCCCGGCCCTCGCGCGCCGGCCGGGGCGCGGACCTAACCTGACGCCCGGCGGACGCCGGCCCCGCCCGGGCGGCCGGCCGCCTCGGGGGGTGTCATGGCCAAGCCGTGGATCGAGCGGTTGCGCGAGGTCGAGCTGTTCTCGGACTGCACGGAGAAGGAGCTCGAGCAGATCGACGCCCTCATGACCGCGATCGACATCCCCGCCGGGCGCGTGTTGATGCGCGAGGGCGAGCTCGGGCTCGAGTGCTTCGTCGTGGAGTCGGGCGAGGCGATCATCACGCGCAACGGCACCGAGCTCGGCCGGCGGGGACCCGGGACGATCCTGGGCGAGATGGCGCTCGTCGACCACGGCCCGCGCACCGCGACCGTGACCGCGGCGACGCCGATGACGGCCTACGTCCTGAGCCAGGGCGAGTTCAGCTCGCTGCTCGCCGACGCGCCCGACGTGGCCGCCAAGATCGCGCGGGTGGTCGAGTCGCGGCGCGCCGGCCTCGCACCGGCGACGCGACCTGACGACGCCCCCCACGCGTCAGGGGGCTGGGGTGTCCAGACGCCACGGCGACCCGTGCATGTGGAAGGGCGCGCCCGTGTACTCCACTGCGCGGCCCAGCTCCTCGTGCCACACCGGGACCGGGAAGCCGCGCGCCCGGTAGTGCGGGTCGTGCATCACCTCTTCGGGCGCGTAGACCACCGGGAGCGGGAGCCCGCGCTGCTGCCCTTCGACGAAGAACTCGTACGCGGTCAGGCGCTCGGCAATGAAGATGAGCGCGTCGCGCGCGGCGCCGAAGATCGCGGCGACCTCGGGATCGGTCGCGATGTCGGCGAAGTTGACCCCGCCCCGGTCGGCGCCCATCTGCAGGAAGAACGCCTCGGGGAACTCGTCGCGCCAGCCGTGGGAGGCGAGCCACTCGAGCAGGACGTGGAACTCCTTGCCGCTGCGGGGTGGGATCCCGGTCGGCACGAACCGCCCCTCGCGGTCGAGGGTGATCGTGCCCTGCGTCGGCCGTACCGCCGCGTGCCGGCAGGTCTGGCGCTGGACGGTCTGGCGGGCGACGAGCCACGAGTACGAGCCCGCCTCGGTCGTCACGTTCGCGGCGGCGTGCATGCTGACGTCGACGTGCTGGCCGGTGCCGGTCTCGTCGCGCACGAGCAGGGCGACGAGGGTCGCGACGACGGCGTGCAGGCTCGCGGTCTGGTAGCCCTGGTTGCCGCCGCCCCGCACCGGCGGGATCGCGTGGTCGTCGTAGCCGCAGTTCCAGACCGGGCCGCCGCCGGCGAGCACGGTCAGGTCGACGACCGGCTCGTGCGCGCGCGGGTTGTCGCGCCCGAAGGGGGTGACCGACACCCAGATCAGCTCCTCGTGACCGGCGCGCAGTTGCGCGTGGTCGAGACCGAGCGCGGCCAGCCGACCCGGCGGCTCACCCTCGACGACGACGTCGGCGTCGGCACAGAGCCGCCGGAACTCGGCCGCGCCCGAGGCGTCGTCGAGGTCGACGGTCACGCCGTGCTTGCCCTGCTCGTAGTGCCACCACCAGAGGCTGCGCGTCGGGTCGGGCACGTCGTCGACGAACGGTTCGTACCACCGCATGGGCGCGCCGCCCGGCGGCTCGACGAGCGTGACCTCGGCGCCGAGCCCGGCGAGGAGCTTCCCCGCGAACGCGGCGTGCTCGCTCGCGAGCTCGACGACCTTCAGGCCGTCGAGCGCGCCCGGCGGCTCGATCGGATCGGGAGCCGGTTGCCCGGTCATCAGATGACCCCCTCGTCACGCAACCCGGCGATCTCCCCCTCGCTCAGCCCGAGGATCTCGCCGTAGACGAAGTCGTTGTGCTCGCCGAGGCAGGGCGCACCCCGCTCCATGCGCCAGTCGGTCGCGGACAGGTGGTACGGCAGCCCGTCGACGCGCACTCGCCCCATCTCGGTGTGCTCGACGGTCGGCCACAGCCCGAACCCGGACGTACCCGGGTCGTGGTCGATGCGTTCCTCGGGTGTCTGCACCGCCGCGCACGGCACGCCGGCCGCGAGAACACGTTCCTGCACCACGAACTTGTCCTGCGGTCCCGTCCAGGCGGCCATGCGCTCGTCGAGCTCGGGTTCGTGTTCGAGCCGGCCCGCGCGGGTGTCGAAGCGGGGATCGGCCGCCCACTCCGTTCCGATCACGCCCCGCAGCGCCGACCAGTCGCGGTCGTCGCGACAGGCGATCGCGACCCAGCAGTCGTACCCCTGCGCCGGGTAGATGTCGTGGGGCGCCATCGCCGGCGACTGGTTGTGGTTGCTGTGCGGCATCCCCTCCCGGCGCAGGCCGCGCCCGTTGACCGTGTAGTCGAGGACGGCCGGGCCGAGCAGGGTCGCCCCGGCGTCGGTGCAGCTCATGTCGACCCACTGACCCTCACCGGTCCGGTTGCGATGGTGGAGCGCGGCGAGCAGAGCGATCGCCATGAAGTTGCCGCCGTGGTGGTCCATGTACGAGAAGCCCCACCCGGCGGGAGGCATCCCGGGCAGCCCCGACTCGAACGTCAGGCCGCAGCACGCCTGCACGATCGGGCCCCACGTCTTGAACGCCGAGTACGGGCCGACGTGACCGAACCCGCAGTTCGACACGTACACGACGTCGGGCCGCAGCTCCCGCAGCCGCTCGTACCCGAAGCCCCACCTCTCGAGGACGCCTGCCGCGAAGTTCTCGGTGACGGCGTCGGAGACCCGTACGATCTCGGCCAGGAGCTCCTTGCCACGGGCCGTCCGCAGGTTGAGCGTGATCCCCAGCTTCTCGATGTTGTGGTTGTTGAACCCACCGCCGAACTCGATACCGCGCCGATCGTCGACGTAGGGCTCCATCCCGCGCAGGATGTCCCAGAGGCCACGCGTCACCGGGTCCTCGATCTTGATCACCTGCGCGCCGAACGCCGCGAACACCCGGGTCGCGCCGGCACCGGCCAGCTGCCCGGTGAAGTCGCAGATCCTGATGTGCGAGAGTGCGCCGTTCACCGCATGTACTGCCCCGCGTTGACGTCGATCGACACGCCGGTGATCGAGCTCGACATCTTGTCTGACGCCAGGAACACGACCGACTGCGCGATCTCGTCGGACCCCGGCAGGTGGTGGAGCGGCGTCTGCGAGGCGGTCTCCTCGTAGACCTCGTCGAAGGAGAGACCACGCTCCTCGGCCTGGTTCTCGAAGAACCACTTCACCGACTCACCCCAGATGTAGCCGGGGTGCACGGAGTTGACACGGATCCCGTGCTCACCCAGCTCGACCGCGAGGATCTTCGCGAGCCCGTGGAGCGCCAGCTTGGCGGACGTGTAGATACCGAAGAACGGCCGCATCCGCCAGGCCGACATCGAGTTGATGAACACGATCGACGCGGTGCCCGCTTCCTTCAGGTACGGGATCGCGGCCTTCGTGAGCGCGACGTGACCGAAGAAGTTGACATCGAAGTAGTCGCGGAACGTCTCCATGGACGTCGCCTCGACGGTCTCGAACGGCGGCTGCGCGAACGCGTTGTTGACGAGGGTGTCGAGGCGCCCGTACTCGGCGACGGCGGCTTCGACCAGCGCCGTGCACTGGGCGTCGTCGGTGATGTCGGTCGGGACGCACAGGACCCGCCGGTCGAGCGCCCGGACCTCCTCGGCGACCTCGTCGAGGCGTTCCTTGGTGCGCGCCGCGAGCACCAGGTCGGCACCCTCGGTCGCGAGCGCAAGGCTGATGTCACGCCCCATCCCGGGGCCGATACCCGAGACGATCGCGATCTTCCCTTCGAGCAGCATCGCGCCGCGCTCCCCCCTTCGGTCCGCCGGACGCAGCCGGTGTGCCGGCGTTGGTCAGTAGTCCTCCGACTCCGGTGACCGGTGTTCGTCGAGGCGGTCGGCCGGCGACTGCCCGGAGTCGTGCTCGTGGAACGTCCAGTCCGGCTGCTTGCGCTGGTGGTGCTCGTCGAGGCGCGCGACGCCGTCGACGATGTCGACGATCGGCGCGATCAGCTCGGGGCCGGTCGCGGTGATCGACCCGTCGAGATGGCCGGCGACGGCGTCCGGGAACAGCGCGAGCACGCTGCCGACGACGGCCTGCTGCTGGGACGCGAGGTTGCACCTCGCGCCGAAGGCGACGTTGGCGAGTCGGGCGTCGAGGTCGCGCCGCTCGTCGGGATGCGCGGACGAGGTCCGGAGCTTGTCGAGGATGGCCGCGATGGCGAGGCCGTCCTGCTTGCAGGGCGTGCACTGGCCGCACGACTCGACGGCCAGGAAGCGGGCGACGCCGTGCGCGACCGCGACGAGGTCGGTGGTGTCGTCGAACACGATGTAGCCGCCGGTCCCCAGCCCACTCCCGATCGCGGCCATCGCCTCGTAGCTGATCGGCGTGTCGAGGCGGGCCGCGGGCACGAGCGCGTTCGCGACGCCTGACATCACGGCGACGATCTCGTGACCGTCGAGCGGGCCGCCACCGATCGTCTCGAGCACGTCCCGCAGCGGCGTTCCCATCGGGAGCTCGGCGACGCCGTGGCGCCGCGTGCGCCCGGTGACCGTGCACACGAGCGTGCCCGGCGACTGCTCGGTGCCGACCGAGCGGAACCAGTCGGCGCCGTCGGCGACGATGCGCGGGACGTTCGCCAGCGTCTCCACGTTGTCGACGAGCGTCGGCGGGGCGGGCGTCTCGTGAGTGGGTGTGGCCATCTCGACGTGCGCGGGCGACTTCGACTCCGTGTCCACGTCGGAGGCCGTCTCGACGACCTCGTCGACGCCCTGGCGGTACGGCGGCGCGATGCGCGGGAAGGGGGCGCGCCCGTCGATCGCCTCGAGGAGGCCGGTCTCCTCGCCGTAGAGGTACTCGGTCGGGCCCTCGAAGACGTCGATCTCGACGTCGTCGGTCCATCCGTAGCGGCCGACCTCCTGGACCGCGGCGCGCACGCGGGCGATCTCGGTGCGGAACGTGCCCTTCAACGCGACGATCACGCGGGGCGCGCCGACCGCGAAGGCGGCGATCAGCGCGCCTTCGAGCACGCGGTACGGGTCGTGGCGCAGGATCATGCGATCCTTGAAGGAGCCCGGCTCCCCTTCGGCCGCGTTCACGACGACCGTGGTCGGCAGGTCCTCGGACGCGTTGGCGGCGACCGTCCGCCACTTGCGACCGGTCGGGAAGCCCGCACCACCGCGGCCGCGCAGCCCGGACGCGGCGACCAGATCGACCACCGCGGCCGGTCCGATGCGGGCGGCCTCCAGCAACCCGCGCTCGCCGCCCGCCTCCACCGCCGCCGTCAGCGTGGCGAACGGGCTCGGCGGCAGGACCCGCCACTCGTCGGTCATGCGCTGCACTCTCCTGTCGTCGTCGCCCGGAGCGTCGGTGGTGCAGCCTATGTGCCGCGCCCGGCGAGACCGGCTCTGCGCGAGCGGCTTGTAGCCTGCGCGCGTGCTGCGGCGCCTGATCCCCCGGAGGGTGCCGGCCCGGGCGGCGGTGGTGCTCGCCGTCGGTGCCGTCGTCCTGCTGGTGGCGGCGTCGGGAGCGCAGGCGGGCGGGCGTCCGCAGTCGCTCGGCATCGAACAGATCACCGCGTACGACAGCAACGTCCGGATCCGCCACGACGGCTCGCTCCTCGTGCGCGAGACCATCCACTACGACTTCGGCGTCGTTCCCCATCACGGGATCTTCCGCGACATCCCCGACCGGTTCGACTACCCGAAGAAGGACAACACCGACCGGGTCACGCCGATCTCGGTCCTCTCGGTCCGCGCGTCCGCCGGGACCCCTGCGCAGTACGAGACGAGCGAGGAGTCGAGCAACGAGAGCACCGGCTCCCGGGGCTTCCTCCGGGTGAAGATCGGCGATCCCGACCGGACGATCACGGGCGAGCACACCTACGAGATCACCTACCGCGTGCAGGGAGCGCTGAACGGCTTCCGTGACCACGACGAGCTCGTGTGGAACGCCGTCGGCACCGGATGGACGGTGCCGATCGCCCGGGCCACGGCTCAGGTCACGGCGCCGGCGGAGATCCCGCGCGTCGCCTGCTCCGAGGGGCCCTACACCTCGAACCTGCCGTGCCAGGCGTCGAGCGCGACCGGCACGACGGCCCGCTTCGCGCAGGACGACCTGTCCCCCGGGGAGGGCCTCACGTTCACGATCGCGATCCCGAAGGGCGCGGTCGCGAGCCCGAAGCCGATCCTCGAGGAGCGCTTCAGCCTGGGCCAGGCGTTCACGGTCGACCCGTGGACGGTCGGCGGCGCGGCGGCGCTGCTCGTCGGGCTCGTCGGCGGCTATCTGCTCGCATTCCGCCGGTTCGGACGCGACCGCCGGTACCGCGGCTCCGCGGTCGACCAGGCCTTCGGCCCGGGTGGCGCGGGCGCCGAGGCGGGCCCCGCCGAGATCGCGCCGATGTTCGAGCACACGGAGACGCCCGTCGAGTTCGTCCCGCCCGACGGGCTCCGCCCGGGGCAGGTCGGGACCCTGGCCGACTTCGCCGCGAACCCGCTCGACGTGACCGCGACCATCGTCGACCTCGCCGTCCGCAAGTACCTCGTGATCGAGGAGCTGCCGCACGAGGGCCACTTCACGCGGGCCGACTGGAAGCTCACCAAGCTGAAGGACGCCGACGCCGAGCTCAAGGAGTACGAGCGGGTCACCCTCGACAGCCTGTTCCGCGACGGCGACGAGGTCGAGCTGTCGGAGCTGCGCAACAAGTTCGCAGCCCGCATGTCGACCATTCGCAAGGACCTGATGGACGACGCGATGCGTCAGGGCTGGTTCACGCACCGCCCCGAGCACACGCGCGCGGCGACGGGATGCCTCGGCGCGGTCGTGCTCGCGGCCGGCGTGGGCGCGACGATCGCGCTCGCGGCGACGACGCACGCGGCACTGGTCGGCATCCCACTGATCCTGCTCGGCGTCATCGTGCTGGCGACGGCCCGGCTCGCGCCCGCGCGCACGGCGAAGGGCTCCGCTGTGATGCGCCACGTCGCGGGCTTCCGCCGCTTCATCGAGGAGTCGGAGAAGGAGCGGGCCCGCTTCGCCGAGCGCAAGAACCTGTTCTCCGAGTACCTGCCCTACGCGATCGTCTTCGGCGCGACGAAGAAGTGGGCACGCGCGTTCGCAGACCTCGACCAGGAGCCCCCCGACATGTACTGGTACCGCTCGACCGCTCCGTTCGACACGCTGCTGTTCGTGAGCACGCTCGACAGCTTCACGGTCTCGACCGCGGGCACGCTCACGTCGGTGCCCGCGTCGACGTCGGGATCGAGCGGCTTCAGCGGCGGCGGCTTCAGCGGCGGCGGCTTCGGCGGGGGCGGCGGCGGCAGCTGGTGACGCGTACCCTGCATCCCATGACGCAGGAACGGGCACTCGAGGGGACGGTCGCCGTCGTCACCGGCGCGAGCCGCGGCATCGGCAAGGGCATCGCCCTCGAGCTCGGCGCGGCGGGAGCCGTCGTGTACCTGACGGGGCGGAGCGTCGACGAGGGGCCGATCCCGGGGACGGTCGGAGCGACGGTCGTCGAGGTCGGGGAGCTGGGGGGCACGGCCATCGGCGTGCGCTGCGACCACCACGTCGACGCCGAGGTCGAGGCCCTCTTCGAGCGGGTGCGCGCCGAGCGGGGCCGCCTCGACGTGCTCGTCAACAACGTGTACTCGTCGCCCGACCTGGCGCCGTGGCTCGGCAAGCCGTTCTGGGAGCTGCCGATCGACGCGTGGGACCAGGTGATCGACATCGGCGTCCGGTCGCACTACGTCGCGGCGCGCTTCGGGGTGCCGATGATGCTGGAGCAGGGGTCGGGGCTGATCGTGAACGTGTCGTCGTCGGGCGCGATCCAGTACGCGCACACGGTCGGCTACGGCGTCGGCAAGGCCGCGCTCGACAAGATGACGGCCGACATGGCCCATGAGCTCGCGCCGCACGGCGTCGCGGTCGTCTCGATCTGGCCCGGCCTCGTGCGCACGGAGCTCGTGCTGTTCGGCGCGCGCACGACCGACGACGGCCGGTCCGTCCTCGACCTGCCCGGGGAGGGCACCTTCGACCTCGACGACGCCGAGTCGCCGCGCTTCACCGGCCGCGGCGTCGTGGCGCTCGCGTCCGATCCCGAGGTGATGGCGCGCACGGGTCGCGCGTTCAGGGTCGCGGACCTCGCCCGCGACTACGGCTTCACGGACGTCAACGGCAAGGTTCCGCAGGTCCTGCTCCGGCCGGAGTGAGGCGACGCGACGGGCGGTGATCGTCAGCGGCTCTCGGCCGCCCGCTTGATCGCCGCGAGCGTGGCCGGGATGCCGGTGCGCGCCGCTTCGAGCCGGTTCTCGATCTGGGCTTCCGCATCCTCGCCGAAGCGCTCGTGGAACATCGAGATGCCGCCGGGCAGGAACTGCCAGGACTCGGTGACCTCCGTCCCGCCGTCGACCGGCGTGAACGTGTAGCCCCAGCGGGCGATCGTGCCGTTGACGACGAACGCGAACTCGCGGCCGCGATCGGCGGCGACGACCTCGGAGCGCGTCTTCCACGTCCGTTCGGGGAGCTCGTTGCGGCCGCCGAACCACGCGCCGACTCGAGGCCCGTCGCCCTCCTCCCACCAGCACGCCTTGCACACCGGGCTCCATTCGCCCATGCGCGTGACGTCGGAGACCATGTCGTAGAGGTCTTCCGGCGAGCGGTCGATGACCACCGAATCCGAGAAGGTCAGGTCGTCCATTCCCACAGCCTGATCGATGAGCAGATGGTCGCGCCACGACGACGGGTCGAGCGGGCGTCCGCGAGTGACCGGGGCCCGCCCTGCGGTGACCACCGCCCCTCGTCCGGCGGGCGGTACGGTCGGACGCCGTGGACGCCGAGCTCACGAGGTTCCTGCACGACACGATGCCGTTCTCGGCGCTGATCGGCGCCGAGGGGGTGGCCGCGTCGCCGGACGAGGTGCGCGTCCGGGTCACGTTCGACGAGAAGCTGTGCACCTCGGGCGGCATCCTCCACGGCGGTCTGCTGATGACGCTCGCGGACACGTCCGGTGCGTGGTGCGCGTTCCTGAACCTGCCGTCCGACGGCTCCGGCACGACGACGATCGAGTCGAAGACGAACTTCCTGCGCGCCGTACGGGGCGGCCACGTGGAGGCCGTCTCGCGGCCCCTCCACGTCGGCCGGACCGTGATCGTCGTCGACACGGAGCTGCGTGACGCGGAGGGCCGCCTCGCGGCCCGCGTCACCCAGACCCAGGCCGTGCTCCCGCCCCGGTAGCCCTCTCGATCAGGGCGTTCCTTCCCCGATCACCGGGAGCGCCGTCGCACCGTCGGCCCAGTCGACGGACAAGATCACACCGGCCTCCCCGGCGCCGGTCGCGTTGTCGTACCGGACCTCGATCGTGCACTGGTTGCCGCCCGTCACGACGACGTTCGAGCAATGTTCGGTTCCGAGCGAGAACGTCCCGACGTTGCCCGGCAACGGATCGATCGAGACGTTCGTCGGTGTGATCGGATTCGCGCCAAGCGGCGCCGGGTTGTACAGGGTCAAGTACAGCGACGTTGGTCCCCCGGCGGCGGCTGACCGCTCGATGACGGGCACATCCTGCACTGCCCCGCCGGCCCCGTAGAACCAGAGGACACTCGGGTGACCGTGGCCGCTGAAGGTGACCTGCTGGTTGAGAGACGTACCGTGATCCCCGATTGTGTAGAAGCGCGAGTCGTCGAACCCGAACCACACGTCGGCCGAGAAGTCGACCTCGAACGTGCAACTCGTGCCCGGGTCGAGCCGTACGTTGGTGCAACCGTCATGGGTCACGTCCCATGTGCCGTACGTCTTACCGGGCGACGGTTCAACGGAGAGTGGACCAGTCGTCGAGCCACCCTGGTTCGTGACGGTCACGACCTGGAGGTCGTCGTCGTTCTGCGTGAAGTCGGAGTAGAGATCCGCGCTCCCCGGCGTGACCGCCAGCTTCGGTGCGGGAGGCGGCGGCGGCGTAGGGGGCAGGCACCCGGCCAGAACCGTGGCCGTCAGGACCGCGAGAGCCCCGAAACCCAACCGCCGGCCGCGCCGCGATGCACCGATCGAACGCCGCAACGCCCCACCCATTCGATCCGCCCTCTCCCCAACCCTGCCCGGCACGCGGCTGCATGCGAGGGCGCATGATAACAACAAATCCCGCGGATTCAAGTGGGGTCAAGCGGAGATTTCATCACGTCTTCGCCAGGCGTTCTTCATCGGGAGAAGACGTTCGCGGAGCGAATGTCTTCTCCCAATGGACACTCGAGCAGACACTCGAGCAGACACTCGAGCAGGAGGTCACGCTCCCGGGTTGTGGTGCGCCTCCAGCTCGATCCACGTCATGTTCGACGGGGGATCGGTCACGCCACCCTTCGCCAGCGCCTCGCCGAGCCGGTCCTCCATGAACCGGGCCTGGTGCTCCGGGGTGTCCCAGACCTCCATCACGACGAAGTTGCCGCTCGCACTCAGCCCCGCCGAGTGCGACAACAGTCCCTCGGGCCATGCGCCCTTACCGGACGCCATGTCGATGCCGAGCTCGGCGTTGACCGCGTTGTAGTGGTCTACGGTCACGCCCTCGAACTCCAGGATCAGCCCCGCGGCCATGTGTCACCTCTCCGTCGAATCCGACCATCGGTCGTCTGTCACCATCGGTTCGCCGCGCGCCCGGCGGGCGGATCACCCGACGGCACCGACGGGGCGCCCCTCACGTGTCGACGAGCGACCGCAACTCGGCGCGGGCGGCCGCCGACGCGAGGTCGAAGACACCGGCGATCGGCTTGCCGGGGCCCGTCATCGTCCGCAGGGCCCGGGCGTTCGCGCTGGCGCGGGCCGGGAGGTCGGTCGTGAGCAGGACGAGCGGCACGGCCGCCTCGACCTCGTGGACGACCGCGGCCCGCCCGAGCGCCCGCCACAACACCTCCGTGCGCGACAGGCCCGGGCGGCTCGTCGTGAAGCCGCCCCACACCTCGAACAGCCACGGACGGTCGCGCGCGTCCCGGGCCCGGAACGTGACCTCGAGCCCCGGTCGTACCTTGCCCGGCGACTCGATCGCGGTGAACCCGAGGTCCTCCAGGAGCGAGTACGCGACCTCCTTCGCCGCGAGGCCCTCGCGCAGCGCCCGCGTCGCGCGGTCCTCGCCCGCGGGCACGCCGCCGGCCGGGCGCGCCGCGGGGACGGCGAACGTCGGACCCTCGACACGGCCCCGCTCCCGATCGTCCGCAACCCGTTCGAGCGCCCGCTTCACGTACGACGGATCGGTGTCGTACCCGACGAAGTGGCGGCCGGTGCGAACGGCCGCAACCGCCGTCGTCCCCGATCCCATGAACGGGTCGAGCACCAGGTCGCCGTAGTACGTGTAGAGATGAATCAGCCGGACCGGCAGCTCGATCGGGAACGGTGCCGGGTGACCGACGCGCGTCGCCCGCTCCGGGAGGAACTCCCAGACGTCGGTGGTGGCCTCCATGAACTCGTCGCGCGACATCGAGGCGACCGACGGCAACCCGCGCTGCGCCCGCTTCGACGGCTCGAGCACACGGTCGAACCGTCCCTTGCAGGCGACGACGACCCGCTCGGTCAGGTCACGCACCACCGGGTTCGCGGGCCGCTGGAACGATCCCCACGCGCAGTTGCCGGCCGACCCGCGTGCCTTCTGCCACAGGATCTCGCCGCGCAGCAGGAGGCGGAGCCGGTTCTGCAGGATGTCGATGACGTCGGCCGACAGCGACCGGTAGGGCTTGCGGCCGAGGTTGGCGACGTTGACCGCGAGGCGGCCGCCGGGCTCGAGCGTGCGGACGCATTCGGCGAACACGTCGGTGAGCATCTGGAGGTAGTCGAGGTACGTGGCCGGGACGTGGCCCTCCCCCAACGCCTGCTCGTACTCCTTGCCCGCGAAGTACGGCGGTGACGTGACGACCAGCGCGACCGAACGGTCGGGCACCTTCGCCATGTCGCGCGCGTCGCCGACGAACACGTCGTCGATCGCCTTGTCGGCCTCGATCTCGACGTCGTCGGGGTCGGCCAGCTCCGGGGGCGTGAAGCGCGCGTAGAAGTCGCTCGCGTCGTGGCTCTCGCGCCGCGAGACCCCGAAGTTCGACGTCGAGGTCGGTTTCCGGCGACCCGCCACACAGACCTCCCGACCCCGCGACCGGCGCTCCCCGTCGTCGGGACGCTACCGCAGGCCGTCGGAGCGGCCTTCCCGGCCGGGTGCGGCGTAGGTGGCGACGCCGCCCGTGAGATCGACGAGCTTCGGCAGCACGATCGGGCGCGGGCGCGGGCACGACCGCCGCGTGAGGTGCTGCTCCAACTCGTCGGGGAAGGTGCGCAGCAGCGACGCGACGACCAGGCGCTCCTGCACCGCGAGGTAGCAACGGTTGCCGTCGGTCACGTGGCCGAGCCAGTGCTCGATGGCGTCGAGGTCGCCGGTGGCCCCGTCGCCGGCCTCGATGCGTGCGAGCCGCTCGGTGATCTCGGTGCTGCCGAGCTTGCACGGCGGGCACTGGCCGCACGACTCCTCGGCAAGGAACCGGGACACCACGAGCGCGGCCCCGATCGCGCAGGCCGTGTCGTCGAGCACGAAGTACCCGCCGGCGCCCATCGCCGAGCCCGACCGCTCGAACCCCTCGTACGAAAGCGGCGTCGACAGGTCGGTCACGACCGGTGCCGCGACCCCGGGCAGGACGGCCTTGACCGTTCGCCCGGGCGGGAGGCCCGACCCGACCGCGTCGACGACGGCTCCGAGGGGCGTCCCGAGCTCCACCTCTCCGACGTCGGGCGCGACGACATCGCCGACGACCGTGCACACGAGGTGGCCCGGCGACGCCGCGGTCCCACGGCCACGGAACCAGTCGGCGCCGCGCGCGAGCACGTGCGGGACGTTGCACAACGTCTCGACGTTGTTGACGAGCGTCGGATTCGCGGCCTGGGGATTCGCGGCCCGTCCGCCGTCGGAGCCCTCCCAACCGGTGACGATGTCGCGCGCGAACAACCCGTGCTCGTACGGCGGGAACAGCCGGGGTAGGGCGTCACGACCCTCGATCACCTCGAGCAGCGCCTTCTCCTCGCCGTAGAGGTAGTCCTCGGGGCCGGCGACGATGTTGATCTCGCATTCGCGCGCCAACCCCGCCACCTGCATCTCCTGCGCGGCCTCGGTGACGCGTGCCAGCTCGGGTTCGAAGCTCGCCTTGAGCGCGAGGTAGACGGCTTCGGCCTCGACCGCGCCCGCGGCGATCAGCACGCCTTCGAGGAGCTGGTAGGGGTTCGCGCGGATCAGGGCCCGGTCCTTGAAGGTCGCGGGCTCACCCTCGGCCGCGTTGCAGACGACGTACCGGCGTCCCGCACCGGCGCCGACGATGCTCCGCCACTTCCTCCCCGTCGGGAACCCGGCGCCGCCGCGGCCCCGCAGCCCCGAGCGGGCGATCTCGTCGACCGTCGCCGCCGGACCGAGCTCGCGGGCCCGGGCGAGCCCGAGCCCGCCCGTCTCGCCGGCCAGGTACTCGTCGAGGGAGCGCACGGGGCTCTCCGGGAGGAGGTACGGGTCCATCACCGCCGTGTACCCGTTCGGCACGACGGCGACGCACGCGCGCCGGCACGGCCCGTATCCTCCGATCCGATGACGGCGACCGAGGGCATGAAGCGCGGCAAGAGCGGCGGGTTCTACGACGACCACTCCGAGTACCAGCGCGACGTCGCCCAGAGCGGCGCGCAGCTCGTCGCCGACTGCGTCGCCGCGGTGCCGCTGCCCGGGCCCGAGTCGACGTTCGTCGTCGCCGACTACGGCGCCTCGACCGGGCGCAACTCGATCGGTTCGACGGCCCACGCGGTCGGCGCGGTCCGGCAGCGGCGTGCGACGCAGCCGGTCGCGGTGCTGCACAACGACCTCACGACCAACGACTGGAACGAGCTGTTCCACAACCTCACGACGGACCCCGGCAGCTACCTGCGCCTCCCCGACCCGCCCGTGCTCCCGCTGGCGTCGGCCGTCTCGTTCTTCGAGCCCGCCGCGCCCACCGGATCGGTGCACGTCGGACTGTCGTTCTCGGCCGCGCACTGGCTGCGCGAGCAACCGGCGGTCGTCGTTCCCGAGGGCTTCTACTTCTGCGAGGCGACGGGCGACGCGCGTACCGCGCTCGCGCAGCAGGCCGACGCGGACTGGACGAGCTTCCTCGCCGCCCGGGCGAGCGACCTCGCACCGGGCGGGCGGCTGCTCGTCCAGATGGTCGGGACCGATCCCGGCACGGACGGCGGCGAACCGCACGTGACGGCACGGCGGGTCCTGCGCGCGATGGCCGAGGTCGCGGCCGGGATGGCGCGCGACGGGCTCCTCGACCCCCCGGCCGTCGACCGCTACCTCCTCGGCGTGTACGCCCGCACACCCGCCGAAGCCCGTGCTCCGCTCGAACGGCCGGGCTCGCCCGTCGAGGGCGCGTTCGACGTCGAGGTGTGCCGGACCGACCCGGTCGCGAACCCGTATCTCACCCAGTGGCAGAGCGACGGTGACGCGCAGCGGTACGCGCGCTCGGCGACCGCGTTCGTGCGGGGTTTCACGGAATCGAGTCTCCACGACCACCTCTTCGCCCCGGGATCGCGAGGCGAGACCCCCGAAGCGCTGGCCGACGAGTTCTTCGCCCGCCTGCAACGACGCTTCGCCGACGACCCCGAACGCGACCGCTTCGAGGACTGGACCCTCACCGTCGTCCTCACGAGGCGGGCGTAGCGGCACGCCGGTAGTCTGCGCGTCATGTTCGATCTCAGCGGCAAGGTGGCGCTCGTCACGGGCGCGGGTCAGGGATACGGCGCGGGTATCGCCCGGGCGTTCGGCACGCAGGGAGCCGCCGTCGCCGTGAACGACTTCTTCGAGGATCGCGCCGAGAAGGTCGCGGCGGAGATCGCCGAGTCGGGTGGTACCGCGCTGGCCGTCCCGTTCGACGTGACCGACCGTCCGGCCATCGACGCCGCCGTCGCCTCGATCGCGGAGCGACTCGGCCCGGTCGACATCCTCGTCAACAACGCCGGCAACGGTGGGGTCGGCGGGATGGGGCTCGTCCAGTTCCGCGACACCGACCCCGCCGACTGGGACCGCATCCTCGCCGTCAACCTCTACGGGGTGATGCACTGCACGCAGGCGGTCATCGACGGCATGTGCGAACGCAAGTGGGGCCGCGTGATCACCATCTCGTCCGGCGCGGGCGTCGTCGGTCTGAACATCGGCGTGTCGCCCTACGCGGCGGGCAAGGGCGGCGGCATCTCGTTCATGCGCCACCTGGCGATGGAGGTCGCGCGCGACGGCGTCACCGCCAACACGCTCGCCATGGGGCTGCAGCAGCAGTCGTCGACCGACGCGACCGCGCACCTGGCGCGTGCGATCCCCGTCGGGCGGCTCGGCACACCGGAGGACGCGGGCGCCGCGGCCGTGTACCTCGCGTCGCCCGAAGCGAGCTGGATCACCGGCCAGACGATCTGCCTGGACGGCGGCTCGATCACGCACTGACCGGGCGCGCCGTGCCGCGCTTCGTCCTCAACTACGACCTGCGCCATCCTGCCGAGTTCGGCGTCTCGGGTCGCGACCTCTACGCGGCCGCGCTCGACCAGATCGCCTGGGCCGACGGGCTCGGCTTCTCGATGGTCGCCTTCGGCGAGCACCACCAGTCGCCCGACGGCTACATCCCGAGCCCGCTCGTGTTCGCGGCGGCAGTCGGCGGGCGCACACGACGCATCCGGGTGCGGGTCTCGGTGCTGCTCGGCCTGCTCTACAACCCGATCCGCCTCGCCGAGGAGATCGCGGTGGCCGACCTCTGCCTCGGGGGCCGGCTGGACGTCGGCATCGGCGTCGGGTACGTGCGCGACGACTTCGAGATGTTCGGCGCCGACTACGACCGCCGCGGTCCGGCGCTCGAGGAGCTCGTCGCGCTCCTGCGCCAGGCGTGGACGGGAGAGCCGTTCGACCACCACGGCCGTCGGGTGCGCGTCACGCCGCGCCCGGCCCAGGACCCGATGCCGATCAACCTCGGCGGTTCGGTCCCCCGCGCGATCGAGCGCGCGGCGCGCATCGGCGACGGCTACTTCCCGCCCATGCCGGCGCTGTGGAGCCGCTACCGCCGCGCCTGCACCGATCTCGGTCGGGCGGATCCCGGGCCGTTGCCGCCCAACGGCCCGATCTTCACGTGGGTCACCCGTGAGGATCCCGACACGGTGTGGGAACGGCTGACGCCGCACATCCTCCACCAGATCCGCAGCTACGCCGAGTGGACCGCCGCCGCGTACGGCGAGCCCATGGGCCCGTTCGTGCCGACCAAGGTGCTCGACGACGTCCGCCAGGGCGGCGCCTACCGCGTCCTGACCCCGGAGGAGGCGGTGGAGCTCGCCCGCGGCCTCGGGCCCGACGGTCGCTTCAACCTCAGCCCCCTCCTCGCCGGCATCGACCCGGCGTGGTCGTGGGAGATGCTCCGCTGCTTCGAACGCGAGGTCCTCCCGAACCTCACCTGAGGCCTCCTGCTCCGAGATCGTTCAGTCGACGATCCCCTGCGACTGCTTGACGAGGTCGTCCGCGAAGCGCGCCTCGTAGACGGGCGAGAGGTCGGGGAAGCGGCGGAGCACCATGCCGCCGTCGACCGTGAGGATCTGACCGGTCGTCCACGACGACTCGGGGCCGGCGAAGTAGCGGATCGCGGCGGCGATGTCGTCGGGGCGCCCGACGCGCTGGATGGCCTGCTGCTCCATGTAGCGGCGCACGACCTCGGGGTCGTTGACGAGGCCCGGCGTCGCGTCCGTCTCGGTGAGGCCCGGGCCGACGGCGTTGACGCGCACCCCGTACCGGCCGAGCTCGTCGGCCGCGGTGCGCAGGAACATCTCGAGGCCGCCCTTCGCGGCGCAGTAGGACGCGAGCATCGGCGTCGACTGCACACCGGATGCCGACGACACGCCGACGAACGAGCCGCCGCCGTGCTGCACCATGCCCGCGCCCGCGTACTTGAGCAGGATGAACGTCGCCACGATGTTGTTGCGCAGGACGCGCTCCAGGTCGGACGGCTCCATCCGCAGGATCGGGCCCATGGTGCCGCCACCCGGGACGGCGACCGCGATGTCGAGACGACCGTCGGGCGCGGCAGCGGCCTCGACGAGGTCACGCACCTGCTCCGCCTCGTTGGCGTCGCACACGTGGGCGCGGATCGCGCCGCCCGACTCGGCGGCGAGATCGCCGAGCGCGTCGACGACGGCGTCGAGCTTCGACGGCGTCCGGCCCGCGACGGTGACCGCGGCGCCGTCACGCACGAGCCAGCGAGCCGTCGCCCGACCGATCCCGCCCCCTCCCCCGGTCACGACCGCCGTCATCCCGGCCAGTGGGCGTCGAGCCTCCGTCATCACAGTGCCTCCCCCTCGTGGTCGCCACGCGAGACTACGGGTCCGATTCCCGGAGACGCGGAGTGACACTGTGGACCTCGACCGCCGGCGCCTCGCCGTCCTCGTCGCCCGGGGGCGCGTGATCATCGGCCTGAGCGCGCTCGTCGCGCCCGGGCTCGCGGTCCGGGCGCTGATGGGCGAGAGTACGCCGACGACGCGCACGCTCACCCGCATGCTCGGCGCCCGCGACCTCGTGCTCGGCGTCGGCGCGATCACGACGCTGAAGGAACGCACCCAGGACGCCGAGTGGGTGAGCATGGGCGCGGTCGCCGACGGCGTCGACGCGCTGACCGGCCTGTTCACCCCCGGCGCGACGGCGCGGGCACGCCTGATGGGCGTCGTCGCCGCCGGCTCGGCCGTGCTCGGGATGGACGCCGCCCGCCGGCTCGCCGGCGAGCGCGCCGAGCTCGACGCTACGCCGGGCGCCGCTCGTTGAGCTCGAGCGCGTTGTCGCGCAGGATGCGCCGCTGCGACGCGTCGTCGAGCTCCTTGATCTCGGTCACGTAGTCGAGCGGCTTCGGCATGCCCTCGATGTGGGGCCAGTCGGAGCCGAAGATCACGCGGTCCGCACCCATGAGCTCGGTGACCTCGTAGGGATCGTCCTCCCAGAACGGGTTGATCCATACGTGCTCGCGGAAGATGTCGGCCGGGTCGTCCTTCCAGTAGCGCGGCATCTTGCGGGCGGTCGACGCGAGCCGCTTGAAGAGGTCGCGCAGGAACTCGGAGCCGTTCTCGACCGACGCGATCCGCAGGTTCGGGAAGCGCGTGTAGAGGTCGTCGAACATGAGCTGGATGAGGAAGTCGTAGGCGGCACGCTCGATCGCGAACATACGGATCGACGGCTTCGCCGCGGACGTCGGGTCGAAGCTGGCGCCGAACCCGTCCTTGGCGTAGCCCTGCGAGGAGTAGCCGCTGTCGCCGGCGTGGACGACCACCGTGATGCCGGCCTCGTTCACCCGCGCCCAGAACGGGTCGAACATCGGGTCGCCGGGTGAGCGCTGACCGAAGATCGTCGTCGGCGCCGCCGGACGCACGACCAGGACGCGCGCGTCGCGCGACAGCGCCCATTCGAGCTCGCTGATCGCCCAGTCGACGTCGCACAGCGAGATGTAGGGCGCGGAGAAGATGCGGTCGCGGTAGTTGCAGCCCCAGTCCTCGTCGAGCCACCGGTTGAACGCGGTGAACGTCGTCGTGACGGCCTCGATGTCGTGCTTGAGGAGCTCCTCGTAGAGGATGCCGAGCGTCGGGAACATCCAGATCCACTCGAGCCCGAACTCGTCCATCGTCGCGAGCCGGGCGTCGCGGTCGCGGTACTCCGGACGGATGGGTTCGCGCTCCCGCAGGAACTCGACCGGGCTCTTCCCCTCCGGGTTGCCCCGGAAGTAGTCGTGCATCGCGCCGGCCTTCGCGATCGGGTCGAAGGTCGGGTTCACGACGGCGTGGCTGACGACGCCGCCGACGACGTGGTACCTCCGGCCATTGATCTCGGCCCACTGCACCGTGCGCGGCCCCATGCGGGGGTCGAGGTGGCGGGTGAAGGCGTCGAGCGCCTCGTAGTAGTGGTTGTCGGCGTCGAAGACGGGGTAGTCGATCACGCCCGCCATTGTGGCCGATCCGGCGACCGCCCAGCTCATCCCGGTCGGCTCTGGTCGAACCAGTCCCACTGCCAGGGCACGACGGTCTCGAACGGCCCCGCGAAGACGAGGTCGGGCGAGCCCGGGTCGAGCAGCGCGTCCAGGCCGGGCGCAACGTCGAGCGGCGGCGCGTCGAGCCAGCAGACGGCGATGGTCCGCCGGCCCGTGCCGTACCTCTCCGAGAGCTCCGCGCGGGACCGGAACGTCCACACGCCCGCGACGCCGGGCACGTCGAGCGTGGCCTCGGCGTCGAGACCGGCCTCGTCGCCGTCCGCGACGACGACGTACACCCCGCGGTTCGGCCGGTACGGGACGGCCTCGGCCGAGATGAGCACGCGCGGCGTGGCGAGCGTCGCGTCCACGGCGAAGGGCCCCGAGAGCAGGGCCCGCCGGTGCTGGTGGAACCGGTCGACCTCGTGGAGCTCGCGTCCGAGCGCCATGAAGTCGCGCAGCGTCTCGTCGACCGGGTCGAGCATCAGGTAGAGGGTGACGTAGTGGATCGGTGCGAGCAGTTCGCCGTCGGCGGCCCGGGCGGCACGGCACGCGGGCGTCGACACCCACCGCTGCCCGAACGCGATGCCCGGGAGCGGGAACTGCTCGGGCATGTGGTCGAGCTGGTGCCACTCGTTGTAGGAGTGGTGCTCGGCCGGATCGGTGATCTCGGTGAACGAGAAGAACCCGACCTTGACCTTGTTGCCCTGCACGACCCCCATCACGTCACCACCTGCGCCTCGACCACGACCGGCTACTTGACCACGACCGGGTTCACGGGTGTCCCGGTGCCGCCGACGATGGGCTGCGGCGACGCCTCCAGGAGGAACTCGTAGACGCCGTCGTCGGCGCAGTCGGCCGCGAGCGGCTCGAGCACGAAGTGCTGGCCCTGGGTCATCCCCGTGTCGACGAGGTGCAGCAGGTGCACCGGGAGCGCGCAGTCCTCGCGCTCGGGCGGGAAGACCTCGTAGGTGAACGAGTCGGTCGCGACCGCCGCGACGTCGTGGTCGCGGAACCACTGGACCGTCTGCATGGAGGGCCCGGGGTTCGGGACGCAGTAACCGAGCTTGTCGCCGGCGAAGAGCAGCTGCATCTGGCCCGTGCGCAACAGGACGACGTCGCCCGGCAGCACGTCGACGCGGGCGAGCTCGGCAGCCGCGTCGAGGTCGTCGGCGGTGAGCGCGTAGCCGCCCTCGAGGCGGTCGACCCCTTTGGCGCGGGCGACGTCGAGGAGCACGCCGCGCGTCACGACGTGCGGGATCTTGTCGACCCCGCAACGGGTTGCGCCCTGCTCGGCCGTCACCGACTCCGCCGGGAACCCGTTGTAGATCCGGCCGCCGTAGCTCGCGTGGGCCAGCGCGTCCCAATGGGTCGCAGCCTGCGTGGCCATCACGATCACGTCGTCGGAGGTTCGGAACCCGTCGGGGTCGAGGTAGGGCGCGTTGATGGCGATCATCGTGTGCAGCGGGTTGATGCGGCCGGGCACCGTCCCGATCTGCGGGCCGTCACCCGACAGCGGCAGCGCGAGCGAGAACCGCTTGCCCGTGCGTACGCACGCGACCGCGCGCCGCACGACGTCGTCGGTGACCAGGTTCATGGTGCCGATCTCGTCGTCGGCGCCCCAGCGGCCCCAGTTGCGGACCCTGCGCGCCAGCTCGTGGAACTCGTCGGGCAACGCCATTCACGCGCTCCCGGGGTCGCCGGGTTCGTCGATCGTGACGCCGGCGTTGCGTTCGGCGATGCGGACGCTCTCGATCAGGTCCGCGTCCCCGCCGAGCTCGCGCCGGGCGGCCCGCATGTGCTGCAGCGCCGTCGAGCTCACCGGGATGGCGACGCCGTGCTCGGCGGCGAGCTCGGCGGCGACGTCGAAGTCCTTGCCGACCAGCTCGAGAGTGAACCCGAACGGCCGCCGCCCGCCCGCGCCGAGGAGGTAGGTCTGCCACACCGTCAGGCCGAGCACCTCGGCGACCTGGTGCGGGTCGAGCCCACCGGCGGTCGCGAGGAGCAGCGCTTCGAGCTCCGCCGCGAGCTTGGTCTGGTTCGTGAGGTTCAGCACGGTCTTCATGGCGTGGCCGCTGCCGACCGTGCCGCAGTGCCAGCGGTTCGGGCCGAGCGCGGCGAGCAGGTCGTCGCAGCGGGCGACGACCGACGCGTCGCCGCCGACCATGAGCTTCAGGGTTCCCCCGGCCGCGCCGCCCACGCCGCCACTGACGCCGACGTCGAGGTAGTCGATCCCGCGGTCGGCGAGCGCGTCGGCGACCCGGCGACTGATCGCCGGGCGGCCGCTCGTCGTGTCGACGACCGTCGCCGGGCCGGCACCCGGCGCGAACCCGGCCGCGACGCCGCCGTCGCCGAGCACCGCCACCTCCACGTCGTCGGAGCGCGGCAGCGACAGGACGACGGTCCGCGCGTTCGCGGCGACCTCGGCGGCCGAGCCGACGACCTTGGCGCCGCCGGCGGCGGCCGCTTCGCGCGCGAGCGGCGACACGTCGTAGACGACCGGGTCGAAGCCGCGCTCGGCGAGCCGTCCCGACATGGCGCGGCCCATCCGGCCGACGCCCACGATGCCGATCGCGCGACTCATGTGGCCAGGCAGCCGCGGAGGAAGTCGTAGATCCGGTCGCGGCAGATGTCGCCCATCTTCGTCGGCGCGCCGTCGATCCCGTGCGGCGCCTCGGGGTACACGGCGAGCTCGACCCGGTTGCCGGCGGCCTCGAGGCGGGCGGCGAGGAACAGCGAGTCGTCGAGCAACCAGTCGGCCGTCCCGACGGTGACCAACGTCGGCGGGAGGTCGCGCAGGTCGGCGTAGAGCGGCGAGAGCGCCGGGTCGCGCAGCTCGCGCGCCGGCCGGTCGCCGGCGTAGTACCGCACGTTCGTCTCGTCACCACGCGCGTACGGGACCTTGCCGCGCAGGAGGATCGTGCTGGGCGTGCCCGACAGGTCGTAGATGCCGTAGCACAGGTCGACGCCCAGGTACGGCGGCACACCGCCGAGCCGGTCGCGGAGGCGGATCATCGTGAGCGCCGAGAAGTACGCGCCCGCCGACTCGCCGCCGACGAGCAGCTTCGACGTGCCGAACTCCTCGGCCGCGTGCTCCACGAGCCAGAGGGCGGCGGCCTCGCAGTCGTCGGGCCCGGCGGGGAACGGGTGCTCGGGTGCGAGCCGGTAGTCGACGCTCATGACCGCGACGTTGCAGGCCTGCGCGAGCGCCCAGTTGCG
Source organism: Acidimicrobiia bacterium (assembly GCA_035650535.1). GTDB lineage: Bacteria > Actinomycetota > Acidimicrobiia > IMCC26256 > PALSA-555 > DASRHL01. The sequence continues at coordinate 3,412 of DASRHL010000304.1, read as the reverse complement.
AGTGTCCATCCCGCGCGCCGACCCGATCGTCATGCCGCCGCCGTGGAAGTGCAGGTACACGCCGTCGACGCGTTCCGGTGTGAGGACCCGGATCGGGATCGGGCCGTCGGGGCCCGCGATCGTGCGGGTCTCGGGGAAGTCGAGACACTGCATGCCGAAGAGCCCGCCCGGCTCCATCGCGTCGCGCAGCCACTGGAGGCCCGCGGGCGACGTCGTGTCGACATCGGCCATCGCCGCGGTGAGCTCCATCAACGACGCGGTGTGCGCGCGCTGCTCCTCGACGAACGCGTCCAAGGCCGGATCGTGCAGCATTGGCCTCCCCCCTGTTCGTCGCCCACCGTACCGGCGCGACGGGAAGCGTGCCGGGGCCTACTGCTCGAGGGCGCGGAGCTGGCCGTTGGCGGTGCGGAGGCGGTGCGAGAGGTTGCGGGCGAGGTTGGCGAACAGCGTGCGGGCGAGGTTCGGGAGCCGCCCACCGAGCTCCGCGAGCGCGCCGGTCGGGAGCTCGAGGAGGACGGCGTCGCGCTCGGCCACCACGTCGGCGGACCGCCGCCCCTCGTCGAGCAGGGCCATCTCGCCGAACGCGACCCCGGGCCCGAGGGTTGCCAGCCGGCGGGCGCGGCCGGTGCCGGGGATCGGCAGGAGCACCGACACGGACCCCGCGAGCAGGAAGTAGAGCGACTCGGCGACGTCGCCCTCGCGGAAGACCGTCTCGCCCGCGGGTACGGCGCGGCGCGTCGAGACCGCGGCGACCGCGGCGATCTCGTCGGCCGAGAGGCCCCGGAGCAGCTCCTGGGCCGCGAGGTCTGGTGGCGGCTCGGGTGCGAGCGCGCCCGAGGCGGCCAGCAGCTCGGTCTCGCACCACTCGAGCGCGCTGTCGACGTCGGCGAAGCGGCGCGTCGAGTGCGGGAGGTACGGCTTCGCACCCTCGGACGGGTCGCCGTCGCCGTGCGCGACGAGCAGCACCTTGCCCGCGTCGTGGAGCTGCCGCTCCAGCCGGTCGAAGAACGTGCGCGCCGCGTGGTCGACGCCGGTGACGCGCCGGAAGTCGAGGACGACGTAGTCGACGCCGTCGACGTCATCCATGACGCGCCGGTAGAGCAGCTCGGTCGAGCCGAAGAAGAGGTCACCCTGCAACTCGAAGACCTCGACCGCGGAACCGAGCCGCGTGAGCGCGTCGTCCTCCGACGCGGGACGGTGGCGGTTGGAGCGGACGCGGTCGGCCCGGTACGACCGGCGCACGACGGATCGGACCACGGGTTGGAAGTGGAGCGGGTGCAGCGAGTACTCGGCGGCGAGCCGCTGGCAGACCTTGATCGCGCGCACGCTGTTGCCACGCGCGTCGAGGCGCGGTGAGAACACGCCGATCCCGAACTGCCCGGGCAGGACGGCGACGAGGCCGCCGGCCACCCCGCTCTTCGCCGGCAGCCCGACGGTGAACGCCCACTCACCCGCGTAGTCGTAGAGGCCACACGTCTCCATGACGCTGAGCACGTTCTGCACGTACGGCTCGCCCAAGGCGCGCTCGCCGGTCACGGGGTTCGTACCCCGGTTCGCGAGCGTCGCCGCCATCACCGCGAGGTCGCGGCACGTGACCGTCAGCGCGCACTGCCGGAAGTAGAGATCGAGCGACGCTTCGACGTCGCCGTCCAGCATGCCGAAGCTCGCCATCAGGTAGCCGATGGCGCGGTTGCGGTCGCCGGTCGCCCGCTCCGACTTGTAGACGGCCTCGTCGATCTCGAGCGTCCGTCCCGCGTAGCGGCTGAACCGGCGGACCAGCCGTTCGAGCCGGGCATCCGGATCCCCGCCGCGGAGCAGCCCGGTGGTGACGATCGCGCCGGCGTTCACCATCGGATTGAACGGTCGGTTCGTGTGCGGTTCGACGACGATGGCGTTGAACGCGTTTCCGGACGGCTCGACGCCGACTCTCGACAGCACGTGCTCGCCGCCGTGGTCCTCGAGGGCCATGCCGAACACGAACGGCTTCGAGATCGACTGGATCGTGAAGGCCTGCTGCGAGTCGCCGACCGCGAAGACCTCGCCGTCGACCGTCGCCAGGCAGATCCCGAACCACGACGGATCGGCCCGGCCGAGCTCGGGGATGTAGGTCGCGACCTCGCCGTCGTCGAGGGTTCGGTACTCCTCGTGGAGGGAGGCGAGGAACTCGAGGACGGGTGACCCCACGGAGGCAGTCTCTCGGCCTCGCCGCGCTCCCGGCGTTGCCCGCCGATGAACCTCGGGTTACGCAGACCTGATCGCCGTCTGACGGCGGTCGGCTCGAACGGTGCGCGGCGCGAACACGATGTGCCGGCTCATCGAACGGCGGAACCAGAGCACCGACAACATGATGGCGAATGCGGTCAACGTGAGCGAAGCGATCGCGCGCGTCACGACGTAGACGCCGACCGACTGGCTCAGGAGCAGCCAGAGCGTGATCCCGGCATTGGCGAGCTCGGCTGCCGCCCAGAGCAGCGTGATCTGGCGGAAGAACCGACGCATGGGCACGGTCGTCGCGACGTGGTCGGGGATCGGGCAGAAGTCGCAGGCGATCCGCCCCGCGAGCGGCTCCGCGGTGCCGGCGGAGAGGAGGAACGCGACCGCCACGAGGGTCAGGCCCAACGTCGGCTGCAGGAAGTACACGAACACGCTCCCCGTGGAGAGCGCGAGCGCGGATCGGGCGGTGAGCAGCACCGTCCCGATGATGAGGAGCGCGGGCACTTTCCGGCGGGTGAAGACACGCCACGCGACGAGCGAGTACGCGAACCCCAGCCCGGCCACGACGGCACCGGTCACGCCGAGGAAGTGCAGCGCGACGACGAAGACCGCGACCGGGGCGATCGCCCCTTCGATCACGCGCGGTGCGGCGTATCGAAGGAGCGCGCCGAGGCGCGGGAGTTGAAAGGGAGCCCCATCCATTGCCCCCCAGTGTGGCCCGTCGAAGATGAAAGGAAGGTATCGGCCCGGGAAATTTCTCGGCCCACCCTCAGCCCACCCTCAGCCCACCCTCAGCCGGGTACCGTACGGCCCCATGACCGACGGACAGCAGAACGAGCCCTTCGTCGAACCGTCCCGCGACGAGATCCCGGGCATCAGCCGGCAGCACGTGGCGGCGATGGAGTCCTCCGACGACGACGCAATCTGGGTGATCGCGGGCATGCACCACGTCGTCCTGCGCACGATCGGCCGCAAGTCGGGCAAGGAGCACAAGGTCGCGCTGCCCACGTGGCGCGATCCCCACGGCAACCGCATCGTGGTCGCGTCGTACGCCGGCGCGCCGCAGGATCCGTCGTGGTTCCTCAACCTGCGCGACCGCGACGCGAACCCCGAGGTGCTGTGTCGCGTGCAGGGCGGCGCATTCTGGTCGCGTCCGGAGATCCTCGAGGGTGACGACTACGACCGCACGTGGACCGGT
>DASRHL010000303.1:0-16988 GCA_035650535.1 Acidimicrobiia bacterium | reverse complement strand
CCTGCCCGACACGGACCCCCCGATCGTGATCTCCGGCTTCGGGCAGACGGCGGCCGAGCTCGCGGCCCGGGTCGGCGACGGCTACTGGGGCCACGCACCCGACCGCGAGGTCATCGACGCGTACCAGCGGGCCGGAGGCTCCCCGCCGCTGTTCGCGCAGCTCAACGTCTGCTGGGCACCCGACGTCGAATCGGCGCGGCGTACCGTCCTCGAGATCTGGCCGAACGGCGCCATCCCCGGCCAGCTGGCGCAGGACCTCCCGACGTGGACCCACTTCGAGCAGGCCGCCCAGCTCGTCGACGAGGACCGGGCCACGAAGTCGGTGCCGTGCGGGCCCGACATCGCGGGCCCGGTCGTGGAAACCGTCCGCGAGTACCGCAAGGCGGGATACGACCACCTCTACTTCCACCAGATCGGTCCCGACCAGGACGGCTTCTTCCGCTACTGGCAGTCGGAGTTGCGCGCCGCGCTCGACGACGCGGGCTGAGCCGCCGCCCACCGCATATGCCCCGAGCCCCGTCTCTGGAGGACGCCCGCGCCCACCGGTGGAGCGTGCTCGCCGTGCTCTGCATCAGCCTCGTGGTCGTCGTGGTCGGGAACGTCTCGCTCAACATCGCGCTCCCCCGCATCAGCACGGACCTGCACGCGAGCTTCACGTCGCTCCAGTGGATGGTCGACGCGTACTCGCTGCTGTTCGCCGGTCTGCTCTTGTTCGCGGGAGCGGTCGGCGACCGCCTCGGCCGCAAGGGTGCCCTGCAGGGCGGGATGCTGGTCTTCGGGCTCGCTTCGCTCGGCGCGAGCTTCGCCTCCCAGGCATGGGAGGTCATCGCCGCGCGCGCGGTCATGGGGATCGCGGCCGCGTTCGTGATGCCGGGGACGCTGTCGATCCTGGCCGTCGTCTTCCCACCCCGTGAACGGCCGCGCGCGATCGCGATCTGGGCGGGGGTCGCCGGCGCGAGCGTCGCCATCGGCCTCGTCTGGTCGGGCGTGCTGCTCGAGCACTTCTGGTGGGGCTCGGTGTTCCTCACGAACGTGCCGATCACCGCCGTCGCGCTCGGGCTGGGCGTGTTCGTCCTGCCCGGCTCGAGCGACCCGACGCAGACGCGGATCGACCGCATCGGCGCGCTGCTCTCGGTCGCCGCGCTGGCCTCGCTGCTGTACGCACTCATCCAGGGTCCCGTCACGAGCTGGACGTCGTGGTCGATCCTCGGCGGCTTCGCGGCCTCGGCCGTGCTCCTCGTGTTGTTCGTCCGCTGGGAGAGCCGGGTCCGGGACCCGATGCTCGACCTCGCGTTCTTCCGCGATCGGCGGTTCTCGGTCGGTTGCATCTCGATCGCGGGCGCGTTCCTGTGCCTCTTCGGCGTGTACTTCCTGCTGACCCAGTACCTGCAGGAGGTCCGCGGCTACGCGCCGCTCGAAGCCGGGCTCTACGCGCTGCCCGCGGGTGTCACGCAGCTCGTCGTCGCGCCGTTGAGCGCGCGTGCCGTCGAACGGCTCGGGTACCGGGCGGTGATGGGCAGCGGGCTGGTCATGGTCGCGATCGGCGCGTGGATCCTCGCCCTCCTGTCGACGACCAGTCCGCTGTGGATCCTCTTCGTCGGCCTCTCCGTGCTCGGCGCCGGGCTCGGGGCCGCGACCCCGCCCGCGACCGGCGCGATCGTGTCCTCGCTCCCCTCGCGCAAGGCGGGCGTCGGGTCCGCGGTCAACGACACCACCCGCGAGCTGGGCGGGGCGGTCGGCATCGCGCTGCTCGGCAGCCTGCTCACCTCGCACTTCCGGAGCGGCATCGCGTCGAGCACGGCGCGCCTGCCCGCCGCGGCCCGGGCGGCCGCGGGCCACGGGATCGGCACCGCGCTCGACGTGGCCCGCTCCGTGCCGGGACGGGCCGGACCGGCCCTGGCCGACTCGGCCCGTCACGCGTTCGCGTCGGGCATGCTCCGGGCGTTCGTCGCCGGCGGGGTGCTCGCCGCGATCGCCGCCGTCACGGTCTTCCGCTCGCTCCCGAAGGGTTTGCGGCCCCGCGACGACGATCCCGACGCCGCGGCCGCAGTCGATGCCGCCGGCGAACGCCGTCGTTCCGAGGCGGTCAGCCGCGCCTGAGGCGCTCGGCCACGGTCTCGAGGTCCGCGACGAGGCCGTCGAACACCTCGTCGCGCGTCTCCGACGGCGCGCGCAGCACGGCGGACGGATGGATCGTCGCGATCGCCTCCGTGCCCGCGGGCGGCCGCGCCGATCCGAAGAGGTCGGGCCCGGGGAGGTCGAAGAAGACGCCGCGGTCGCGTGTCACCCGGAACTTGGGGCCGAACACCGCCTGCGCGGCGGTCGCGCCGAGGCAGCACACGACGCGGGGACGCACGACTGCGAGCTCGGCCTCCCACCAGGGCCGGCAGGCGCGGATCTCGCCGGCATTCGGCTTCTTGTGCAGTCGCACCTTCCCGGCGCGCTCCCACTTGAAGTGCTTCACGACGTTCGAGACGTAGACGTCGTCGCGTTCGATCCCGGCCGCCTCCAGCGCGCGGTCGAGCACGCGACCGGCCGGACCCACGAACGGATGCCCCTGCCGATCCTCCATGTCACCCGGCTGCTCCCCGAGCATCACCACCGACGCCGACGGTGGTCCCTCGCCGAAGACGGTCTGCGACGCGTGCGCGTACAGAGGGCACGCATGGCAGCCCGCCGCCTGCTCGCGGAGCGCCGCGAGCTTGGCGCCGGCCGACCCCCCGCTCGGAACGTCGGGCTGCGCGGGACCAGCTCCGGGACGCTCGCTCACCTCTTCCGGGTTCCCGTCCCGGCGTTCCGGGAAACTGGCAGGGGCACCGGACGGGATGGTGATCGCGGCCCGGGTCCGGGTATGGACACGGCGTGGCGAGGACCGCGGCGTGACCGGGCGCGACCTCGAGCCCGCGCTGCTCGACAGCGAACGGGACCGAGCCGAGCTGCGCGACCGGTACTACGGCCTGCTCCAGGAGCTGCGGGTCGTGCTCCCGGGCGTGCAGGTGCTGGTGGCGTTCCTGTTGACGGCGCCATTCGGTCAGCGCTTCGCCGATGTGGACACGGCCGGCCGGGCGCTCTACGGCGCGGCGCTGACCGTCGGCGTGCTGGCGGTCGTCGCGTTCGTGACGCCCACTGTGCTGCACCGTTTCGGCGACCGGACCGCGCGCTCGGCGCGGCTGGCGCTCAGCATCAGCGTCACGCGCCTCGGTCTCGTGCTGTTCGGGCTCTCGATGGTGTGCTCGTTCGCGGTCGTGGTGCGCTTCCTGTTCGATCCCCCGGTCGCCGACGTCCTGGTGGCGGTGACGGTCGTCGCGATGCTCACGTTCTGGGCCGCCGTTCCCAGGCTGGTCCACCATCACCGCGAGCCACGGGATGACGGTCACCGCGAGCCGGGTTGGCGCGACGCGGTTCCGGGTAGCACCGACGACGACAACGAGCGGGCGACCGCCGGGAGGTGAACCGTGAGCGACGGCAAACCGAAGACGTACGCCGACGCGGTCGAGGAACAGGCCGACTTCGAGGGGCTCGTCCGCGAGAAGGGCGACTACGACGAGGCCGTGCGCGCCGAACAGCGTGACGAAAGGCCGAGCGACGCCGACGAAGAAGCCGTCTCCGGGACGTGACCCGGTGCCGGTGAGCGCCGCCGCCCGCCGGCGGGCCGAGCGGCCGCCCGACCCGTTCCCCGATCCGGCGCCCGTCCCGCCGGACCCTCCCGCTCCGCCCGGGCCGCCGACGCCGCCCGACCCCGAACCCGCCCCGCAGCCGCAGCCGCCGACGCCACCGCCGATCCCGCCGGGAAGCGCGTTCGCCGTGGGGGGTCAGGTCTCGGGCATCGTGGGCTGAGCCGGGAGACCCATCGACTCCCCCGCGAACAGCTTCGCCTTGTTCGCCGAGATCTCCGCGACCGACCAGCGGCCGTCCTTTTGCAGGTGGTTGGTCGGCGTGAAGTTCTGGACGAGGAACACGTCGCCGCCGCCGACGATGAAGATGCGACCGGTCACGTCGGCCGCGTCGTCGGACGCGAGCCAGGCCACGGTCGGCGCGACGTTCTCGGGGTCGTAGTAGTCGAACTTCTCTGTCGACGAGCCCCACTGGAAGATGTTATCGGTCATGCGCGTGCGCGCCCGCGGCGCGATCGCGTTCACCGTGACGCCGTAACGGTGCAGCTCGCGTGCGAGCGCGAGGGTCAGCGACGCGATCCCGGCCTTGGCCGCGTCGTAGTTCGTCTGCCCCGCGTTCCCGAAGAGCCCCGACTCGCTGCTCGTGTTGATGATGCGGCCACTGGTCGGCTCGCCGGCCTTGGAGCGATCGCGCCAGTAGGCGGCCGCGAAGCGCGTCGGCGCGAAGTGGCCCTTGAGGTGTACGCGGATGACGGCGTCCCAGTCGGACTCGTCCATGTTGAACGACATCTTGTCGCGCAGGATCCCGGCGTTGTTCACGAGCACGTGCAGCCCGCCGAAGGTGTCGATCGCCTGCTGCACGAGCGCCTGCGCGCCGTCCCAGCTCGCGACGTCGTCGCCGTTCACGACGGCCTCGCCACCCGCGGCGACGATCTCGTTGACGACCTCCTGCGCCGGCGTGAGGTCGGCGCCCTCGCCGGCGACCGCGCCGCCCAGGTCGTTGACGACGACCTTGGCGCCCTCGGCGGCGAGCAACCGGGCGTGGCCGCGCCCGATCCCGCGTCCCGCCCCGGTGACGATGGCCACCTTCCCGTCGAGTGCACCCATGCGAAACCCTCCTTGCCCCGGCTCGGCACGCGCGGTCGGCGGGTGATCGTTGCACGCGGCGGCGTGCGACCGGCAAACGAGGCCGGCTACCGGTCGGGGTCGCGGGGGTCGCCGGGCAGGAGACCGTCGGTGAGGACGATCGGGAACGGGAGCGACGCGATCGGCTCGCCGGCGAGCGCCGCCTCCGCCGCCGGGAGGTCGTGGACCAGGAGCCCGAGCGAGATGACCCGGGGCCGTGGCTGCCCCGAACCCTCGAGCGGCGAGAGCGCCAGCGAGCAGTCACCCAGCGACACCGCGGCGACGATCGCGCCGTGGTGCGGGGCGCCGTCGGCGTCGAACGTGACCGGCAGGTCCAGCACCTCGGCGAGCCGCTTGGCGTCGGCGTGGGGGTCGCGCACGAGGGCGCCGACGAAGGCCAGCCGCTCCACCCCGACGACGGGGTCGGGCCCACCGGGGATCTCCGCGCCCCAGCGGGGGTCGTCGTCCTGGGGGTTCGCGTTCCACTCGAGCAGCACGCCCGCGGTGTCGGCCGGGTGCGTGAAGAACAGCCCGGGTCGTGGCTCGCTCGCGATGCGCACGCCCACCGACGCCAGGTGCTCCTTGGCGGCGTCGGCGTCGCCCACCTGCAGGCCCACCGAGTGCATGCCGCCGCCGAAGCGCTCGAGGAACGGCACGACCGGCGAGTCGGGCCCGGCCGGCTCGCCGATCTCGAGGGAGCCGTCGCCGAGCCACGTCATCCCACCGCGACGTCCGATGCCCGGATCCTCGACGACGTTGTCGTGCAGGACGCGCGCGCCGAACAGGCGAACCAACGGGGCGAGCGCGGCCTCGTAGTCGCGCACCATCGCGGTCGCATGGAACATCCACCGGACGTCCATGCCGGCTCCCGTCACGCGACCGTTCTACCCCAAGACGTGCCGCGGCGCCGGGTCGGCACGACCGGCGTCGCGGCCGGGTGCCGGGGATACGCTGCGCCGGTGGGAGCGCTCTCGGGGCGGGTCGCGGTCGTGACCGGCGGCAACGGCGGCATCGGGTTCGGTCTCGCCGCGGCGCTCCTCGACGCGGGTGCGGCCGTCGACATCTGGGGCCGCGACGAAGCGAAGACCGCTGCCGCGCTCGAGCGCCTCCGCCGGCCCGACCGCCCGCGCGTCACCGGGCGCCGCTGCGACGTGACCGACGAGCCCGACGTCGAGGCGGCGTTCGCCGGTGCGGTCGCCGAGCACGGCGAGGTGCACGTGACCGTCGCGAACGCCGGTCGCGGCGGTCTCGCGCCGTTCGTCGACACCACGCTGGCCGAGTGGCGGGAGCTCGTGGCGACGAACCTCGACGGCGTCTTCCTCACCTTCCGCGAGGCGGCGCGGCACATGAAGGAGCGGCACGCCGACGGCCGCGGGGGCGGCGCGCTGGTCGCGATCTCGTCCATCGCGGCGATCCACGGGGCGCCCCGGCACGCCGCGTACTCGGCGAGCAAGGCCGGGCTGCTCGGGCTCGTCCGCAGCGCCGCCGTCGAGCTCGCCCGCTACGGCGTCCGGGCCAACGCCCTGCTGCCGGGCTGGACGATCATCGACACCCACCCGGAGATGCGGGAGGACCCGGCCTTCGTCGAGGTGACGACCCGCCGGACGCCGGCCCGGCGCTGGGCGACCCCCGACGACCTGCGCCAGGCCATCGTCTTCCTCGCCGACCCCGGAGCCACCTTCCACACCGGTGACACCGTGGTCGTCGACGGCGGCTACACCATCCAGTAACGCAAGCGACGACCGGCCGGACGGGACCGGCCGAGAGGAGCCGCACGATGCGAGACGCACTGATCATCGACGGAGCCCGGACGCCCCGAGGAAAGGGCAAGCCGAACGGCGCGCTGCACGACATCCACCCCCAGGAGCTGCTCGCCCAGGTGCTCAACGCGCTCGTCGCGCGCAGCGGTTTCGACCCCTCCGACGTGGACGACGTGGTGATCGGGAACGGCTCCGGCGACGGCGACCACGGCATCTGCATCGGCCGGCTCGCCGTGCTCGCCGCCGGGTGGCCGGTCGACGCGCCCGGGCTCACGCTCAACCGGTTCTGCGGGTCGGGGCAGCAGGCGGTCGCGTTCGGCGCGATGGGGATCCGGGCCGGCTTCCAGGAGCTCGTGGTCGCGGGCGGTGTCGAGTCGATGTCGCGTTGGGTGCCGGCGGCGGGGCCGCCGGACTTCACGGCGCGCAACGAGCAGCTGCGCGCGAGGTACCCGCTCGTACCACAGGGCGTCTCGGCCGACCTGATCGCGACCATCGAGGGCTTCTCGCGCGACGACGTCGACGCGTTCGCCGTCACCAGTCAGGAGCGCGCGGCAAAGGCCCAGGCCGAAGGCCGCTTCGACGGCAGCCTCGTGCCCGTGTACCACCCCGACGGCAGCCTGGCCCTCGACCACGACGAGCACCCGCGCCCGGGCACCACACTCGAGGCGCTGGCGTCGCTCACGCCGGCGTTCGAGGGGATGGGCGCCGCCGTGTTCGAAGGGTTCGACCGGTCCTTCGACGACATGTGCCGGCAGGCGTACCCCGACGTCGACCACATCGAGCACGTGCACCACGGCGGCAACTCGTCGGGCGTCGTCGACGGCGCCGCGGCCGTCGTGCTCGCGTCGAACGACTACGCGAAGGCACACGGGTTGACACCACGCGCCCGGATCGTGATGCACGCGGTCGCCGGCACCGAGCCCGTGATCATGCTGACCGCGCCCGGGCCCGCCACCGAGAAGGTGCTCGAGCTGGCTCGGATGACGCTCGACGACATCGACCTCATCGAGATCAACGAGGCGTTCGCGTCCGTTCCCCTCAAGACGATCCGCGACCTCGACCTCGATCCCGAGCGCGTCAACGTGAACGGTGGCGCCATCGCGCTCGGTCATCCCATCGGGGCGACCGGCGCGATGCTGATCCAGACCGCGCTCGACGAGCTCGAGCGCCGCGACGAGAGCACCGCGCTCGTGACGATGTGCACCGGCGGCGGCATGGGGACGGCGACGATCATCGAACGGGTCTGAGGCGCGAATGGCACCCGCCGCCCGCGACCCACTGGCGCGCCTGCGGGAGATCTGCACCTCGCTCCCCGAGGTCACCGAACGGCCGAGCCACGGCACGCCGACGTTCTTCGTGCGCGGCAAGTCGGCGTTCGTCTTCTCGTGGATCGACGGGCACCACGACCACACGTTCGCGCACCTGTGGTGCGCGGCGCCGCCGGGCGCGCAGGAGGCGTTGGTGAAGGCCCGACCCGACCGCATCTTCCGGCCGCCGTACGTGGGGCACCGCGGGTGGCTCGGCGTGCGCCTCGACGGTCGCGTCGACTGGGACGAGATCGCGGAGCTCTGCGAGGACGCGTACCGGACGGTCGCGCCGGCCCGGCTCGTCGCGCGCCTCGACGCCGAAGACGCCGGCTGAAGCTCAGGTCCCCGGGTCGGCGGCGCCGGTCGCCTCCTCGAGCTGGCCGATCATCTCGGCGACGTCGGTCAGCAGCGGGCCGGGCGGGCGGATGACGATCTCCTGCACGTCGACGGTCGGGTGGCGCAACGAGCTCGCCAGATGGTCGACGACGACCTCCCCGACCTCGGGCGGCTCCATGTAGTTCTTGCGCATCTCGCCGTGCGCGATCCACAGCGGGAACAGCCGGCCGGCGAGCTCGAGGTCGAACTCGAGGCCGAACTCCGTCCCGATGGTGGCCCCGACCGTGACCTTCGCGAAGCGCAGCTCGGGATGCTCGACCCGGAACCCGCGGATCAGCTCCTCGAGCGCGAGCTTGCTCGCCGCGTACGCGACGAGACCGTGCCGGGGACGGCCGACGCTCTCCGACGACAGATACGCGACGACGGCTCCGGGCCCGAGGTGCGGGACGGCGGCGCGCGTGACCAGTGCCGCACCGACCACGTTGGTGTCGAGCACGCGGCGCCAGTCGTCGACCGTCGTGTCCGTCAGCAGCTTCAGCGGCGAGACGGCCGCCGCGTAGCAAAGGGCATCGAGGCCGCCGAGCGCGGCGACCGCGTCCTCGACGATGCGCCCGCAGTCGTCGGCGTCGCGGACGTCGCCGGCGACGACCGTGCCGCCGCCGGCTTGCGCGACCGCGATCTCGAGCACGTCCTTGCGGCGGGCACAGAACGCGACCTCCGCGCCCCGGCCGACGAGCTCGGTCGCGATCGCCCGGCCGATCCCCGCCGACGCGCCCACGACGAGCACCCGCTTCCCCTCGAGCTGCCCGCTCATGCTTCTGCTCCTCCCCGGGACTCGACGTCCGCGCCAGCATCGCAGATGCGAGGCTCGGGCCCGTGGGTCACGACGACGGCGTCCCGGCGCTGCGACCGTCGACGGCACGGGTCAGGGCGTCGAGCTCGTCGGACGTGCCGATCGCGATGAGGATCTGGCCGTCCCGAATCGTCGTGTCGGGTGACGGGTTGGTGTTGAAGCGGCCGTCGGGGTCGCGGAGCGCGAGCACGAGCGCACCGGTCCGATCGCGCAGGTGCGCGTCACGGATCGACTGCCCGACGATCGCGCCACCCTCCGGAACCGGAACCTCCTCGAGCCGGAACTCCAGCTCCCGGTCGTGCATGACGACGTCGAGGAACTCGGTGACGTGCGGCTGCAGCACGAAGGCGGCGATGCGCGCGCCGCCGATGCTCTGCGGGTTCACCACCCGGTCGGCGCCGGCACGCCGAAGCTTCTCCTCGCTCGCCTCAACCCGGGCACGCGCCACGATGAACAGGTCGGAGCGCAGCGCCCGCGCGCTCACCGTCACGAACAGGTTCCCGGCATCGGAGTCGAGCGCGGCGATCAGGGCACGGGCGCGCGCCAGCCCGGCGCGCTCGAGGATGTGGTCCTCGGTGGCGTCACCGAGGACCGACGGGGCATCGAGCTCGTCGAGCCGGGCCGGGTCGCGGTCGACCGCGACCAGATCGACGCCCGCCGCGTTCAGCTCCTCCGCGATCGCCCGCCCGACGCGTCCCCACCCGCAGACGATCACGTGGTCGTGCATGGCGTCGATACGCCGCTCCATCCGCCGCCTCCCGAACAGCTCGATCAGGTCGCCCTCGATGAGGCTCTCGAGCACGACGCTGAACGTGTAGAGCGCGGTGCCGACCCCGACGAGGATGAGGCCGATCGTGAACACCTTGCCCGCGTCGTCGAGCGGCCGCACCTCGCGGAACCCGACCGTCGCGATGGTGGTGACGGTCTGGTACGCGGCATCGAGCACCGAGAACCCGAGCGAGACGTAGCCGACCATCCCCACGACGAAGACGCCGAGCAGCAGCGTCAGCGCCAGCGCGATCCGCGACCGCTTCCGGACGCTTCGCGCCGGGCCGCTCGGGCCCCGCTCACTGCTCCGCGGGATCACGTGAGCGACGGTAGTTCGCGCTCAGGGTGCGGGCTCGGTCCGGTCGGCGGCGGGTGCCTGACCGGCCGCGACGACGTCGACGCGCGCGACGAAGGGGCTGAAGTCCCGGAGCCGCCGCTCGACGTCGCGGGTCAGCTGCTCGACCTCGACCCCCGTGGTCGTCGATGTCGACACGGGTCGCGACCCAGAGCTGGCGGGGCCCCACGAACGTGACGAGCAGCTCGCCGACGTGCTCGATGCCCGGCACCGCCGACAGCAGCGCGGCGATCCGGCCGTGCAGCTCGTCGGTCGCGTCCCCCGACCAGGAAGTCACGGCTGCGCCCGGCGAGCATGAGCCCGACCCCGCCGACGAGGAGCCCGATGACGATCGCGCCGGCGCCGTCGACGGCCGCGCTGCCCGTCACCTGATGGACGGCGACGGCCGTGATCGCGATGGCGTTCCCGACGACCGCGGCGACGTCCTCGCCGACACGGCGCGCACCGTCGGGTCGGAGGTCACGACCGCGGCGACCAGCTTCGCGAACGCGACCCCGAAGTTCGCGAGCAGCGCCACCAAGACCGTGCGGGCGCTCGCCGCGCCCGGGCGCTCCGCCTCGCGCCGCCCCGAGTCGCTCAACGCGTGCGGACGCCGTCGCGATGGCAGGAGCTCACGCCGCGAGCCCGGCGCGCGCCGCGGCATGCCGGCGATCCTCGGCCTCGAGCAGCGCCGCGCACACCCAACCGCCGGCGGCGCCGGACGTGAGCAACCCGAGGTGGCCCAGGGCGCGGAGGTCGACGCGCCGCGAGGTCCGCAGGTGCGCGCGCCCCGCCGGAACGAGCGGGTCCATCGAGGCGCCGACCGTGGTCCAGTGCCGGTAGTCGGCCGCGCGGCCGCCGAGTCGGGTCAGGAACGCGGACCCGGGCGCGAGGTCGCGGACGCGGGGTGTCAGCCCGAACCGGGCCCAGGGCGTCCCGGCGTGGGGTGACCCGAGCGTGACGATCGCCTCGGCACGTGCCCGACCGCCGAGGTGGTCGTGCCAGTAGCGGGTTGCGATGCCGCCCAGGCTGTGGGCGACGACGTGCACGCGGCGCGCCCCCGACCGGCGCCGCGCGTCCTCGACCCGGGCGTCGATCGACTCGGCGATGCGCGGGACGTCGGCGGCGATGCCGTAGGCCACGCCGTGCAGGTCGTGGAACCCGGCCGCCTCGAGGCGGTCGCCGAGGTGGATCCACGCGCTCGGGTTGTGGCCGGCCCCGTGGACGAGCACGACGGGGGCGGGGCGCCACGCGGGGTCGGGGGCCTCTGCACCAGCCGGTCGGCGGCCCCCGCGGAACGGCCGGCGGTACTCGACGACGCAGCCGACCATCGCGCACAGCTCCGTGCGGGCCGCCTCGACCATGTCCTCGAGCTGTTCGAGCACCACCATGACGCGTTGGTTTGTTCCCTCGACGGACGCCCCCGAACCTCGGCCGGCCGGCCGGCCGGCCGGGACCGTCGTCGGGGGTCAGCCCCTGCCGGACGACGCGCCCGAGCGGACCGTCGACGTGATCAGGGCTGCGTTCGGGTCGCGCCGGCCGCGAGCGGACCGCGCAACAGCCGGCCCGGGCGCGCACCCGTCTCCTCACCGCCCGCCAGCGTGACCTGACCGCCGACGAGGGTCGCCGCGAACCCGCTCGCCAGCTGCTCGATGCGCCGCTCCCCGGCGGGGAGGTCGTGCACGACGCGGGGCATCTCGGGCGCGACAACCGCGGGGTCGAGCACGTTGAGATCGGCGATCATCCCCTCGCGGACCAGCCCGCGGTCGGCGAGGTTCCAGGCCCGGGCGGGCTCGAAGGTGATCATGCGCACCGCCTCCTCGAAGGTGAAGTCGCCGCGGTCACGTACCCAGTGCGACAGGAGGTGCGTGTAGATCGAGCAGTCGGACATCTGGCTCACGTGCGCACCCGCGTCCGAGAAGGCCATGACGGTACGGGGGTGCTTCATCACGGTGCGCACTCCGTCGGGGTCGAAGGGTGCGATCGTCTGGACGAAGAACCGCTCGAAGTCGGACTCGATCGACAGATCGATGATCGCCTCCACGGGATCGATCCCCCGGTCGCGCGCCACCTCGGCGACCGTCGGGTTCGGGGGCAGCGGCGCGTCGACCACGCGCATCCGCTCGTAGTCGGGCTTGCGGGCCTCAGCGCCGATCGCTCGTCCGTAGTCGCCGTCGGCCGCGACCTTCACGAGGCGCTCGCGCACGGCCGGATCCTCGAGGAGACGGCGCTGTTCGTCGAGCCCGCGAGCGCGCAGCTCGCGCCATTCGGGGAGGCCGTCGAAGGGGAGGCGCGTCCGGAACGACGACATGTTGCCGATTCCCCGGCAGTGCGAGAGGCCGAACATGCGCGCGCCGGCGGCCGCGGCACGGTCGAGCAGATCCAGCACGCGCGTGTCGGACCCGGCTGCGGGGATCGCGACCGTGACACCGGTGTCGACGGCCAGCTCGACCAGCCGGCGGCTCATCTCGGCGCCCCCGTCGGGAGCCTCGTGGCGGTCCTCGACGAGCTGGAACACGCCGCCGCCGAGGTCGCCCATGACGCCGACGAGCGCGCGCACCTCGTCCCACGACGCGAGACGTGACGCCACGGGCCGGTTGTCGGAGGTCTCGTGCTGGCGCGTCCGCGAGGTCGTGAACCCGTACGCGCCGGCGCGGAGTGCGTCACGCAGCTCTCGGGCCATGAGGTCGAGATCGTCGGCGGTCGCCTCGCCGTCGAACGCGCGCTCCCCCATCGCGTACGTCCGCAACGCCGAGTGCCCGATGTTGGCGACGTAGTTGATCGCCTTCGGGCGGCGGTCGACCGCGTCGAGGTACTCGGCGAACGTCGTCCACGTCCAGTCGATGCCGGCGGCCATCGCCGACCCCGAGATGTCCTCTGCCCGCTCGAGGTTGCGGACGACCAGTGCACGCTGCTCCGGCGGTGAGGGTGCGAGCGTGAAGCCGCAGTGCCCCATGACGACCGTCGTTACGCCGTGGTAGCACGAGTAGGAGCCGCGCTCGTCCCAGAACACCTGCGCGTCCATGTGCGTGTGCCCGTCGACGAAGCCGGGCGTGACCGCGAGGCCCTCGGCGTCGATCTCGCGCGCGCCGGGTTCGCGGATCCGCCCGATCCGCGCGATGCGGTCACCGACGATGCCGACGTCCGCGGGGTACGGCGCGAGGCCGCTCCCGTCGACGACCGTGCCGTTGCGGATGACCACGTCGTACGGCATCGGGACTCCCTCGGTGACGGACCTCTCTCCATGCTCGCGCCCGGTACGATGCCGCGCCATGCGGCTCGCCCGGAACCGGAGCGTCATCTCCGACGTCGTCGACGGCAAGGCCGTCCTGGTTCGATCGTACGCCGCTCGCGTGCACTGACCGGGAGGCGGTGGAGCTGCTCGAGGACCGTTGCCGGAACGGGCGCGCCGGCGGCTCACCGCGTCCTCAGAGGATCGCGATGGGGTTGACGGGCGAGCCGGTGCCCCCGGTGATCACCAGCGGCGCGACGACGAACTGGACCTCCCAGCGGCCGGCGTCGGCACACGCGGCCGCCAGCGCCTCGAAGTCGGCGTTGTCGAGGATCGGCATCCCCATGTACGGCAGCAGGATCTGGTGCACGTGGAGCGCGACGGGCAGTCCCTTCGGGTTGGGCAGGCCCTGGTCGGCGATCGGGGCGTCCTGCATGTCCCAGACGAGCATCGCGGCGTCGGTGTCGTAGAGGAACTCGACGCACGACGCGTGCACGCCGGCCGGCGAGCCGAACCCGGGCCGCTCCCCGGTCAGGGCGACGTAGCGGCCGAACCCGCTGCGGACGAGGACGGCGTCGCCGGCGCGCGGCTCCACGCCCTCGGCCGCGGCCACGTCGGCCAGCTCCCAGCCGTGTACGGGCGCACCGGGCTCGACGTACTCGGCGCCCCGGAACCGCGGGACGTCGTAGAGGACGCCGCGCGTCACGATCCCGTCGCGCCAGAAGTCGATCGTGCCCGTGTGCT
Organism: Acidimicrobiia bacterium; assembly: GCA_035650535.1. Lineage (GTDB taxonomy): Bacteria > Actinomycetota > Acidimicrobiia > IMCC26256 > PALSA-555 > DASRHL01. Next base: position 2,915 of record DASRHL010000303.1, on the reverse strand, counting down.
CGACCGGCATGTGGTAGTCGTCGAGCGGCTTGCCGTTCCACGCGACGTCGCGGTCGAGGACCGCCAGGTGGCACAGCGCGTCGATGTGCGTCTCGGTGAACCCGTGGATGTAGAGGGAGAGGTGGTCGATCATCCCGCCCGAACGCCGGCTGTTCACCATGTGCCGCGCCGGATACGGGTTCCCCGGGCCAGGAGAGGTGTCGACCGCGCGGGCGCACGACACGGGGCGGCCGTCGACGACACATGCGGCCGCGGCTCGACGCACCTCGGGCGTGACGAAGTTGAGCGTGCCCAGCTCGTCGTCGTCGCCCCAGCGGCCCCAGTTGCAGAAGCGCTCGGGGTACTTCGCGTACTCGTCGGCGGTCGGCGGGGTGCGGTCGGCGAGGCCCATGTCGACTCCCGTTCGTCGGCCCGTGGTCCCGGTGGAGGCTACCGACTGCCAAAGGTGCCAGCTACCGTCGGACGCGTGGCCACGGAGGTCGTGTACGACCCGTTCTCGCCCGAGGTCATGCGCGCTCCGTACCCCGTCTACCGGGAGCTGCGGGCGGCGTACCGCGTGTACCCGCTCCCGGCGTACGACGCGTGGGCGCTGACGCGCTTCGACGACGTGTGGCAGGTGCTCGCGGACCGGGCGCGCTTCTCGATCGTGGAGGGCCCCGTCTTCGCGCGGCCGCGGCTGCTGCGGCACAACGACGGACCGCCCGCGCCCCGTCCGCCCCGTCCGGTGCCGAGCTTCGCCATGGTCGACCCGCCCCTCCACACACGGTTGCGCCGCGCGATGGTCGGCCCGTTCCTGCCCGGCGCCGTCGCCGCGCTCGAACCGGTCGTGCGCGACGTCGCGCGCCGCCGGCTCGAGGAGCTCGCCGGACGCGGGACGTTCGACGTGCGCCACGACTATGCGTCGTTCGTGTCGGCCGCGGTCGCGGCACGCCAGCTCGGCTTCTCGCCCGACGAGGCGACCCAGCTCGTCGAGCTCGTCAACCGGTACGTACGACGCGACGAGGGCAGCCCCGGGGTCAGCGACGAGGGCAGCGCCGCCCGCGGGACGCTCGACGGGTTCATGCTCGACCTCGTCGTCGCCCGCCGCCGATCGGGTCCGACCGACGCGCCGGCCGACGCGCTCGACGGCCTGCTCGCGTTCACGGACACCGACGGGTCGCTGACCGACCGCGAGGTCGCCGAGCAGCTCGTCACCCTCTTCGTCGGGGGCTCCGAGACGCTGCCGAAGGTGCTGGCCGGCGCGGCCTACGAGCTGTGGCGCGCACCCGACCAGCGGCGGGCACTCGCGCGCGACCCGGCCGCGGCACCGCGCGCCTTCGAAGAGGCCCTCCGCCACCAGCTGCCCCTCCAGTTCGTGGGCCGGACGCTCCTCGCCGACGCCGAGGTCGCCGGCGTCCGGATGCGCGCCGGTCAACGGCTCGTGCTGCTGCTCATCTGCGCGAACCGCGACGAGCGTGAGTTCGCGGATCCGGAGCGCTTCGACGCCGCCCGCCCGATCGAGCGTCACCTCGGCCTCGGCCGCGGGACGCACGTGTGCATCGGCGCCCACGTCGCCCGGCTCGAGGGCGTGGTGATGCTGCAAGAGCTACTCGCGCGCGTGCCCGACTACGAGGTCGACGACGGCGACCTGCGCCGGGAGGGCTCGGAGTTCCACGTCGGCTGGGCGGCGATGCCGATCGCCGCCCGCTGACGCCGACGGGTCAGCGCTGCTGCGCGCGCTGCTCGGCTTCGTGCGCGGCCGCCTCGGCCCGCGCCCGTTCGGCCTCCGTCTCCTTCTCGGCGACGTCGCGCTGTGCTTCGGCCTTCCGCTGTTGCGCCCGACCTTCGCGGCGCATGCGGTCGTCACCGGTCAGCGCACCGGTCGCCTCCTTCACCTTCCCCTTCACGCCCTCGGCCACGCCCTTGACGGCGGCCTCGGGTCCGGTTTCGCGATCGGCCATCGTGTGCTCCCTTGCGCGTCGTTGCATCGACCTCGCGCTACCCGGGCCCAGCGGCCGAGAAACCGACCGCTCAGGCGACGCGGTCCATCTCGTCGTCGAGATCGAGCTCGTCCTCCGCGACCTGTTCGCCGCGCGACGTACCGCGGACCCACACGAAGAGCGCGCCGAGCAGGAGGAGGCCCATCCCGAACAGGACGGCGTAGCGCATCCCGACGGTGAACGCGTCGCGGGCCACACCGAGCAGCGACGATCCGTCGGGCAGGCGGCGGGCGAGCTGCACCGCGATCGCCGGAGCCTCGCGCGCGCCGTCAGCTACGGCCTTGGGCAGGCCGCCGAGGTGACCGTCGATCGAGTTGCGGTAGCCGGTGTTGAACGCGCTCCCGAGCACGGCGACGCCGAACGCGGCGCCGAGCTCGCGGGCGGTGTCGTTGACGGCCGACGCGACACCCTGCTTCGCGCGCGGCAACGACGCGATGATCGCGTTCGTCGCCGGCGTCATCGCGAGCGCGGCGCCCGTCCCGATGACGAGCGTGGCGACGAGGAACAGCAGGAACCCGCTGCCGGTCCCGAGCAGCGCGAACAGGCCGAAGCCGACGGCCGACACCGCGAGCCCGGCGCCGCCGACCAGCCGGTGCCCGTATCTCTCCGACAGCGTTCCCGAGACGGCGGCGACCGGCATGATCGCGATCGCCATGGGCAGCAGCGCGGCCGCCGCCTTCAAGGTGCCGTACCCGAGTACGAGCTGCAGGTACTGCAACGACACGAAGAAGAAGGCGAACATCGCGAAGAACTGCAGGAAGAGCGAGACCGAGCCGCTCGCGAAGCCGTGCAGCCGGAACAGGCGCGGGTCGAGCAGCGGCGCCTTGGCGCGCAGCTCGATCAGTACGAACCCGACGAGCACCGCCGCGCCACCGACGAGTCCGACGAGGGTCACCGCGTCGGTCCACCCGCGTTCGGGGCCCTCGATGATGCCGA
>DASRHL010000302.1:0-8122 GCA_035650535.1 Acidimicrobiia bacterium | reverse complement strand
GCGCGCGTCGTCCGACAACATCACGCGGGTCTCGTTGGAGCTCGGGGGCAAGTCGGCGAGCGTCGTCTTCGCGGATGCCGACCTCGACCGGTGCGTCGAGGAGACGCCGATGGCGGTGTTCGGCAACGCCGGGCAGGACTGTTGCGCGCGGAGCCGCATCCTGGTCGAGCGCAGCGTCTACGACGAGTTCGTGGCCGCCTTCTCGGCCCGCACCGAGCGCGTCGTCGTCGGCGACCCGCTCGACGAAGCGACGGAGATGGGCCCGATGATCTCGGAGGCGCAGCGCCGGACGTCGCTCGACTACCTGGGGATCGGGGCGGCGGAAGGCGCACGGCGGACGACGGGCGGCGAGGTCGCGGCGCGCGACGGCTGGTTCCTGAGTCCGGCCGTCCTCGCCGACGTCGACAACTCGATGCGCGTCGCCCAGGAGGAGATCTTCGGGCCGGTCGCCTGCGTGATCCCCTTCGACGACGAGGCCGACGCGGTCCGGATCGCGAACGACGTCGACTACGGGCTCTCCGGCTCGGTGTGGACGAACGACCTGGGTCGCGCCATCCGCGTCTCGAAGGGCATCCGAACGGGCGTGCTGTCGGTGAACTCGCACCGGAGCGTCCGGCCCGAGACGCCCTTCGGCGGCTACAAGCGCAGCGGCCTCGGTCGCGAGCTCGGGATGCACGCGATGGCCCACTACACCGAGGTCAAGAACGTCTACTTCTCGAGCCAGCCGCGAACCTGAGCGTCCCCTCCCTGCGTGACGGCCGCGGCCGGGACGAGGGGAGTGGCCCTCTACGCTCGACGGCGATGGCGGTCCCCCCGGGCTACGAGACGTCCACCCGACGCCGGCGTGCCCTCGCCGCGGTCGCGGGCCGCATCGCGTTTGCGGTCGTGCTCGCCGGGGCGATGGCTGTGGCGGCCGGCTCGGCGGGCGCGGCGGCGTCGACCCGGGCGGCCGCGACCGGCACGCTGCGCTGGCGGCAGTGCGGCGACGCCGACTGCGCGACGCTCACCGTCCCGCTCGACGAGGTGCACCCCGACACGCGCACGATCGACCTCGCGCTCGTCCGCATCCCGGCCCGCGACCCGAGCCGCCGGATCGGATCGCTCCTGCTCAACCCGGGCGGCCCGGGCGCGTCGGGGGTCTCGTTCGCCCGCGGCATCGCCGGCAGCCTCCCGAGCGACATCCAGGACCGCTTCGACATCGTCGGTTTCGACCCCCGCGGCGTCGGCAAGAGCAGCCCCGTCCGCTGCGACGACAACCTCGACTCCTACTACGCGCTCGACTTCGCGCCGGAGACCGACGCCGAGCGGACGGCTCTGATCGCCGGTGTGCAGAAGCTCGTCGACTCGTGCGAGGCGCGATCGGGCCCGCTCCTTCCGTACCTCGCGAGCGAGTACACCGCACGCGACATGGATCGCATCCGCGCCGCACTCGGCGACGCGAAGCTGACGTACGTCGGGTTCTCGTACGGCACCTACCTCGGCGCGCTCTACGCCCACGACTTTCCCGACAGGGTGCGCGCCCTCGTCCTCGACGGTGCCGTCGACCCGGCGCTGTCGGCCTCCGACCAGCAGGTGCAACAGGCAGTCGGCTTCGAGCAGTCGCTCGACCAGTTCCTGAGGTTCTGCGCCTCCGATCCGAGCTGCGCCTTCCACCGTGACGGCCGCAGCGCCGACGCCTACGACGCGCTGCGGGCCCGGGTGGAGTCGCAGCCGATCGCCGGGCGGGGGAGAGACCGCGGCCGCGCGCTGGGCCCGACCGAGTTCGACATCGCCGTGACCCAGGCGCTCTACGCGGGGAAGCCGGCGTGGTCGACGCTCGCCGAGGCGCTCGACGGCGCCGACCGCGGCGACCCGACCGCCATGCTCGACCTCTCCGACGCGTACACCGAACGCCGCAGCGACGGGACCTACGACGACATCGACAGCGCGTTCTTCGCCATCGGCTGCCCCGACGGTCCACCGATGGGTGGGCTCGAGGGGGTGCGCGCGATCGAGGAGCGGGCCCAGGCGGTCGCCCCTCGCCTCGGTCGCTCGATCGTCAACAACAGCCTCGCCTGCGCGCTGTGGCCCGTGCAGCCGACCGCGCCGGCCGCACCGATCCACGCGCCGGGGGCGCCACCGATCGTCGTGATCGGCACCCGTCACGATCCCGCGACCCCGCTGCGCTGGGCGAAGGGTCTCGCCCGCGAGCTCGGTCACGGCGTCCTCATGACCGCGCGCGGCTCGCGCCACACCGCGTTCGCGGCGGGCAACTCGTGCATCGACAACCGGGTGGTCCACTACCTCGTCGACCTGAAGCCGCCGAAGAACGACACCGCCTGCTGACGCGACTCCGATCTGACGGCCCGTCAGGTCCTACACTCCGGCCTCGATGGATCTTCGGTACACGGAATCCGACCTGGCCTTCCGCGCCGAGCTGCGCGAGTTCCTCGACCGGACGCTGCCCGAGCTGCCGTCGCCGCCGACGCGCGACGACTGGCCGGCGCGCGTCCGGTACGACACGGACTGGCAGCGCCGCCTGTTCGACGCCGGCTACGCGGGCATGAGCTGGCCCAAGGAGTACGGCGGGCGCGACGCCCCGCCGAGCGAGCAGCTCATCTTCCTCGAGGAGACCACCCGGGCGAAGGCCCCCTACGTCGGCGTCAACTTCGTCGGCACGCTGCACGCGGGCCCGACGCTCATCGCCGAGGGCACACCGGAGCAGAAGGCGGCCCACATCCCCAAGATCCTCCGGGGCGAGGAGGTGTGGTGCCAGTGCTTCTCGGAGCCGAACGCCGGCTCCGACCTCGCGTCGCTGCGGACCCGCGCCGTCCGCGACGGCGACCACTACGTCGTCAGCGGTCAGAAGATCTGGTGCTCGTTCGGCCACGTCGGCGAGTTCGGCGAGCTGCTGGCCCGCACCGACCCCGACGCGCCGAAGCACAAGGGCATCACCTGGTTCATCCTCCCGATGGACCTCCCGGGCATCGAGGTCCGCCCGATCGACACGCTGCTCGGCTCGTCGGAGTTCTGCGAGGTCTTCTTCGACGAGGTGCGGGTCCCCGCCGAGAACGTCGTCGGCAGGGAGAACGACGGCTGGCGGGTCACGAACGTCACGCTGTCGTTCGAGCGCGGGACGGCGTTCGTGAGCGAGATGGTCGAGGCGTTGACGCTGGTCGACGAGCTCGGGCCGCTCGTCGACGACCCCGTCGACCGGCGCGAGCTCGGCCACGTGGCCGCGGAGTTCGACGCCCTGTGGGCGCTCACGCAGCGCAACGTCTCGCAGGCCGCGACCGGCAAGCCCGGGCTCGGCAGCATGATCTTCAAGCTCGCGTACTCCGAGGCGCGCGACCGCCTCGGTGAGCTGTCGATGCGCGTCCTCGGGCGGGACGGCCTCGACGTCCACAACCGGTTCGTCGAGGAGCGGCTGCGGACGCTGTCGATCCCGATCGCCGCCGGCACGTCGCAGATCCAGCGGAACATCATCGGCGAGCGGGTGCTCGGCCTGCCCCGCGAGAAGGCCTGGGAGCCCCAGCCGTGAACTTCGATCTCACCGACGACCAGGAAGCCCTGCGCGACGGGATCCGCAGCCTGTGCACGGGCCGGTTCGACATGGCGCGCAACCGGGCCGGCTTCGACCGCTCCGTGTGGGACGAGCTCGCCGAGACCGGCGTCTTCTCGTTGATCGCCGACGGCTTCGGCTGGGCCGACGCGGCGATCGCGTTCGAGGAGCTCGGTCGTGCGCTCGTGCCCGGCCCGCTCGTCTGGGGGGTGCTCACGCACGGCCTGCTCGACGACCTCGACGGTGGCGTGGTGGGCGGTGTCGAGCGCCCGATCCCCGACACGCCCGACCAGCCTGCCGGGCCGGTGATGCTCGAGCACCTCGACGCGCTCGATGCCCTGGTCGCGCTCGACCCCGGCGGCGTGGCCCGCATCGACCTCGCGGAGCTGGTCGCCGGTGAACCACTCGACTGGCCGCTCGACCCGCTCACACCCGTCCACCGGGTCGCGGTGCTCCCTGCCGGGGAGCTGATCGCGGACGCGGGCACGGCCCGGCAGTGGCAGCTCGCCGGCGCGGTCCTCACCGCCGCGTACCAGGTCGGGATGGCTCACGCCTGCGTGGAGCGCGCCACGGGCTACTCGCTCGAGCGCTACCAGTTCGACCGGCCGGTCGGCTCGTTCCAGGCGATCAAGCACATGCTCGCGGACGCGCTCGTGCGCGCCGAGGTGGCCCGCACCGCGGTGCACGCCGCCGCGGTCACGCTCGACGACCCCGAGGTCGGGCACGTGGCCCGCGCGGTTGCCGGCGCGAAGCTGCTCGCGGGGGAGGCGGCGCTGAAGAACGCCCGCACGGCTGTGCAGGTCCACGGGGGGATGGGCTTCACGTGGGAGGTCGACATGCACCTCTACCTGAAGCGCGCATGGGTGCTCGACACCGTGTTCGGGACCCCCGACGAGACGGCCGGCACCGTCGCCGCCACCGTCGGACCGAAGTCCTGAGGCCCGGGGCCCGACGCGACCCCGGCGCCGACGGAAGGCGACCTTCGAGCCGTCGCGCTCGGGTGCGTCTCGCGTGACGAGCTCTCGGAGCTGAGCCGGCGCGAGGCGCTCAAGTGGCCGGCGCGACCCGCACGAACGTCGGCTCGATGACGATCTCGGACGCCACGCTGTTCGCGATGTAGCACTCGCGGTGCGCGACCTCCACGAGGTGCCGCAGCCGCGTGCCGGCGACGTCGCCGCGGACCGAGATGCGCGGCCGCAGGGTGATCCGCGTGATGCGCACCGGGCGGACGGCTTCCGGCATCTCGGCCTCGGCGTCGTCGTGGTACTCGACGACGTCGACGCGGGCCCGGGCCGCGACGGCCAGGAACGAGAGCAGTTGGCACGACGCGGCCGCAGCCAGGAGGAGCTGCTCGGGATTGAGGAGCGTGGGGTCGCCCAGGAACGCCGGGTCGGCGCTCATCTCGAGCGACGCCCCCGCGGGAGGCGACACCGTGGTGTGCGCACGCGAGTAGGCGTCGTAGCCGGCACCGGTCGAGCCCGACCACGAGCTCGAGACCCGGTAGTGGTGCACGGCACTGGTCGCGCGGCTCATCGCCGTCCTCCGGGCTGCTCGTACACTGGGCCGATCCCTCCGTCGGAGCCATCGTGACAGACCCCCGGCCCCTCGACGTCGGCCTTTCGCATGTCGCGCTCGCGATCGCGGACGCCGACCGGAGTATCGACTTCTACGCGCGTTACGCGGGGATGCAGGTGGTGCACCGCCGCACCGAGCCGGCCGGCGACGGCGTGTCGACGTCCTCTGTGGTGTGGCTCAGCGACCTCACCCGACCGTTCGTCGTCGTGCTCATCGAGACCGACGTGACCCACCGGCTCGGTGGGTTCGCGCACCTCGGCGTCGGGTGCACGTCACGCGCCGAGGTCGACCGGCGGTGCGCGCTCGCGCGCGACGAAGGGCGCGCCGTCTCGGGACCGTTCGACTCGGGGCCGCCCGTCGGCTACTGGGCGATCGTCGCCGATCCCGACGGCCACAACCTCGAGCTCTCCCACGGCCAGGAGGTCGCCTTCACCGTCGAGCGGCACGCCACCTGAGTCAGGGCGACTTCGTGAGCTTCCAGATCTGCTCGGCGGGCCACCTGCGGGCCCACTCCCGGGGGACGGTCTCGTCGAAGGTCGTGGTCGCGCCCTTCGGCGGCCGCAGCTCGATCAGGTCCTCGACGACCAGCCGATGGCGGCGGAACAGCCGGATCCACTCGCCGTAGGGCAGCTGGAAGTCGACCGTCCCGTCGCCGAACGCGAGCTCGCGCATCCCGAAGTACGGCTCGTGCAACCGGCGGGTCTGGCGTTCGCCGGAACGGTCCCACGTCAGGTAGAGCAGGGGAGTGAGGTGCGAGAAGACGAGCCGACCGCCCGGGCGCAGCAGGCGGGCCACCTCGGGGACCGACCGGTCGGGATCGCAGAACGACATCGCCCCGTGATCGCAGAAGACGACGTCGAAGGACGCGTCGCGCAACGGGACGGCCTCTCCCGACGCGCACACGAGCGGGAACGCGACGCCGGCCGCCTCCTGGACCCGGCGCGCGTGGCCGAGTTGCACGCGTGACTGGTCGAGCCCGACGGGCCGCGCCCCGGCGCGCGCGAGCGCGATCGACCAGTGTGCCGCGCCGCAGCCGTACTCGAGCACGTCGCGCCCGCAGACGTCGCCGAGCGTGCCGAGGTCGGCCTCCGGGATGCGCCAGACGCCCCATGCGCGCGGCGCCCGCGCGAAGTCGGGGGCGTGGAGTGCCTGGTACGCGTCGGCGTCGGCGTCCCAGAACTCCCGGTTGCGCCGCTCGTGCCTGCTCACGCTCCGCGACGCTCGCTCATGCTCGCGCGAGCTCGGCGAGGAGGTCGGCCACGGCCTGCGGGTCGGAGAAGAAGGGTGAGTGGCCGGCCGGCAGCTCGACGATGGTCGTCGCGCGCGCACGCGCCATCGCCCGCTGGAAGCCGGGCACGATCGCGCGGTCCTCGGTGCAGACGACGTAGGTCGCGGGGATGTCGTGCCACCCCGCGCCGGTGAGGGTCTGCTTGAAGCTCGCGGCCGACTGCGCGCACAACCGCGGAAGCGCGTAGGCGACGTCCTCGTCGGTGCAGTCGTTGTAGAGCGCGGCGACCGCGACCTTCTCGTCCACGGTCATCGTGCCGTCGTCGTGGCGGATCATCGCGCCGTCGCGGGCGAGCTCGGTCACCTCGGCCGGGTCGAGCTCGGCATTGGGCATCGTCGCGCCGACGGACTCGCCCACGTCGGGGAGGAGCGCGGCGAGGTACACGAGCTGGGTCACGTCGGCACGATCCGCGGTCGCCTCCGTGATGACCGCGCCGCCGTAGGAGTGCCCGCACACGACGACCGGGCCGTCGATCGTGTCGAGGACCTCGCGCACGTGCGCGGCCGCCTCGTACAGGTCGCCGGGCGGGCCGGGGCGGTCGCCGTGGCCGGGCAGGTCGACCGCGACCACGGCCACGCCGGCCGCGTCGAGCCGGGGGATCACCTTCGACCAGCACCACGCGCCGTGCCAGGCGCCGTGCACGAGGACCACTGTGGCGGCCATGGCCGCCGAGCGTAGGCCCGGCCTTCACGCGCCCGCGGGAGGGTCCTCCCCCCGGGCCTGGGCCTCGCGGGCCGCCAGGGCGCGGATCTCGGCCCGGCGCGACCACGGCGCCAGCAGCCAACCGAGCACCACCGCGATCACGATCACGACCCAGATCGAGACCTCGAGGAACAGCAAGGGGAGGACCACCACGAGGAACGCGACCGCGCTGTCGACGGCCCAGTGCACGAGCGGCGGCCGCGGTGGCCGCGGTGGGAGCGGCGGCGGCGGCGTGTCGTCCGTCGGTGCCACGACGGCGGGCGGTTACGCGGTCGGCGCGACGTCGGTGATCTTCACGCCCTCGCGCGGGGCGAAGCGACGTCCCTTCGGCACCGGTGCGGTGTCGACGCCGATCGCCTCGGCCCGGAGCGCCCCGACCGTGCACTTCTCCTTCGGGATGTGCGAGAAGGGGTCGTAGTGGAAGAACCGCATGGCGTTCTCGTGCGTCATGGCGTCGATCTCCGCGTCGGTGAGCCCGGCGTCGGTGAACTCGGCGTGCAGCCGCTCGGGCGAGTGGGGCCAGGTCGTGTCGGAGTGCGGGTAGTCGATCTCGACCGTGATCCGGTCGACGCCGATGTGGTCGCGCGCCAACTTCAACCCGACGGGATCGGAGATGAAGCACAGCACGACGTGCTCGAGGAACACCTCGCTCGGCATCTTCGAGCCGAAGTCCGCGCCCGTCCACGCCTTGTGGACTCGGTACGAGTGGTCGAGCCGCTCGAGGAAGTACGGGATCCAGCCGATCCCGCCCTCGGAGAGGGCGACCGTCAGGTCGGGGAACTTCTTGAACACCGGCGAGTGGATGAGATCGCCGGCGCACTGGACGATGTTCATCGGTTGCAGGACGATCATGACGTCGACCGGCGCGTCCTGCGCCGTCACGACGAGCTTCGACGACGAGCCGATGTGCATGCACACGATCGTCCCCTCGTCGGAGCATGCCTGCCAGAACGGATCCCAGTGGTCGGAGTGCAGGCTGGGGAGACCGAGCGGCTCGGGGTTCTCCGCGAACGTGA
>DASRHL010000301.1:0-5179 GCA_035650535.1 Acidimicrobiia bacterium | reverse complement strand
CTTGCAGGTGAACTGCCTGCATGTGCCACTCGTCTCCTCGCCGGGGAAGTCGTGCCACACGAGCTTGTTGCCGCGGTGCCGGCAGATGTTGTGGAACGCCCGGATCTCGTCGGGCGCCGACCGCACGACGACGATCGACGTGCGTGCGGCGTCGAGCTCGCGGGTGAAGTAGCTCCCGACCTTCGGCAGCTGCTCGACCCGCCCGACGTTCAGCCACGTGCGCGAGAAGATCGCCTCGCGCTCCCGCGCGTAGAACTCGGGGTCGATCGAGTCCGCGTAGTCGATCGGGCCCGTGCCCAGCTCGGGGTAGTGCTGGGTCCACGAGCCCTCGGCGGGCTTGGGGAAGTGCGCCATCGTGGGCTCCCGGTGCCGGTGGGGTCCGTCCCGCTCGACGATAGCACCAATCTCAGAAATGAGAAGGACGTTTCCGCCGCCGCTGCCGGCGCGGGGATCGGCCGGGACGGCAGCCGGCGGGTCGGCGTCAGGCCGTCGGCAGTCCCAGGATCCGTGTCGCCACGATGTTCTTCTGGATCTGCGACGTGCCGCCCATCACGCTCTGGGCCCGGCCGTAGAGGTAGATCTTCAGCCCGACGTCCTCGGCGTCGGTCGCGGCCGCGGGCCCCGCGACGGTCAGGGCCGCGGCGCCGACGGCCTGCTCCACCCACGTCATCAGCAGCTTGTCGATCGAGCCGCCGGGTCCGTGCTCGACGCCGTCGAGGCGCTCCGACAACCGCCGGCAGACGTGCAGGCGCAGCATCTCGGTCTGCACGTGGGCCCACGCCACGGCCTCGCGCTGGTCGCTGCGGTACGCCGCGGCATCGGCCCGCAACACGCGCTCGAGCTCCTTCACCGTCTTCGTGTAACGGGCGACGTAGCCGAGCTCGCCCGGTTCGCGTTCGTGGCTGACGATCGTCATCGCGATCCGCCAGCCTTCGCCGGGCTCGCCGATCATGTTCGCGGCGGGAACGCGCGCACCGTCGAACAGCACTTGACCGAACTCGCTGGTGATGCCGTTGATCATGCGCAGCGGGCGTTGCTCGACGCCTGGTTGGTGCATCGACACCGCGAACGCCGACAGCCCCCGGTGCTTCGGTACGTCGGGATCGGTACGGGCGAGCAGGAAGCACCAGTCGGCGACGTCGGAGTAGCTCGTCCAGATCTTGTGGCCCTCGATCACGAAGTCGTCGCCGTCGCGGACCGCGGTCGTGCGCAACGCGGCGAGGTCCGAGCCCGCGTCGGGCTCGCTGAAGCCCTGGCACCAGCGCTCGCGCCCGCTGATCATGCCGGGGAGGAAGCGGTCCTTGATCTCGTCGCTCCCGTGCACCGTGATGCCCTGCACCAGGTACCCGAGGCTCGGGCGCGGCGGCGCGCCGGCCGCCGCCAGCTCCTCGTCGAGGATGACGTCGAAGACGGGCGGCAGCTCGTGGCCGCCGTACCGCTTCGGCCAGCTCAGCCCGAAGAAGCCCGCGTCGTACAGGGCCGTGTGCCATTCCGCCTGGCGGGCCCAATACTCGTCGTCGGTCGACGAGGGCGGGAGCCCGGGGTTGTTCTCGGCCACCCACGCCCGCAGCCGGGCGCGGAACGCCGCCTCCTCGGGTGAGTCGCGGTAGTCCACGCGGTCAGCCACCCCCTCCGGCACCGAGCCGACCGGCCTCGAGCGCCCGGAGCTGCACGCCGTCGTCGCCGAACCACTCCGACGACAGCAACGCGCGCCGCAGGTACACGTGCGCGACGTGCTCCCAGGTGTTCCCGATGCCGCCGTGCACCTGGATCGCCGTCTCGCACACCGTGCGCGCCGCCCGCGTGCAATACGCCTTCGCGACCCGGCTCGCGGCCAGGGCCTCCCCGGGCGCGAGATCGTCGACGGCCCAGGAAGCGTGCAGCGCGACGCTCAGCGATCCCTCCATCAGGCAATGCGCTTCCGCGAGCAGGTGCTGGACGGCCTGGAACGAGCCGATCGGCACGCCGTACTGGCGTCGCTCGGCCGCGTACGCGACCGTGAGGTCGAGGACGCCGCGCATCACGCCGACGAGGTCGGCGCTCGTGAGCGCGAGCCCGAGCGCGGTGAACGCCGCGAGGTCGTCGGCGCCGAGCGGGCGTCCACCGGGAACTCGGTGGACGGCGGTGCCCGGCGGGACGTTCTGTACGGCCCGGGTCAGATCCGTGCCCCGCCCCTCGACCGACGGCTCGGCGCGTGCGAGCGGCACCTGCGCCAGCCGGTGGCCGGAACCGTCGGGCACGAGGACGAGAGCCGCCGTCGCGTCGTCGCCCGCGTCCACGGCGAAGAGCTCCGACGCGGTCGCCGGCCCGGCGACGACGGCCGGTGCGGTGAGCGCCCGGTCGAAGGCGACGACCGTGCCGCCGTCTCCGCCGGCCGCCTCGCAGCCGGCGCGGCGTGCGAGGTCGGCGGCGAGAACCGGCCCCGCGAACGCGACGTCGGCGACCGCGCCACCGAGCGCGTCCGCCACGATCGCGGTCTCGACGCCGCTCGCCAGGGGCTCGCCTCCGCCGCCGTCACTACGCAGCTCGAGCCAGCCCGCGTCGGCGACCGCGACCGCGAGCCGCTTGGCGCGCGTGGCGTCGTCGAGGTCGGCGACCGTCGCCGGCGCGAGCTCGCGGACGAGGCGGCGGGCGGCTCGCCGCAGCTCCGCCTGCTCGGGCGTGTCGCGGGTGTCCATGCCGTCAGACCGTCACGGCGTTCACGGCGTCTTGACGGGCAGCCGCTCCCAGCCGCGCACGGTCGACGTCCGGGCCTGCACGGCGTGGTCCCAGTCGACCTCCCACGACGGGAAGCGCCGCAGCACCTCGTCGAGCGCGACGCGACCCTCGAGGCGCGCCAGCGCGGCCCCCATACAGAAGTGGATGCCGTACCCGAACGCGAGGTGGTGGTCGATCCGGCGGTGGATGTCGAAGCGCTCCGCGTCCGGGAACCGGCGCTCGTCGTGGTTCGCGGCTGCCGTGAGGAGCAGCACGACGCTCCCGGCCGGGAGTGTGCGGCCGTGATGCTCGACGTCGCGCGTGACGTACCGCGCCTGCACCGGCGACGGCGACTCGTAGCGCAGCACCTCCTCGATCGCGTTCGGGACGAGCGAGCGGTCCTCGGCGATCTCGCGGCGCTGGTCGGGGTGGTCGGCGAGCACCTTTCCGGTCCAGCCGATGAGGCGGGTCGTCGTCTCGTTGCCGGCGGCGGCCAGGAGGTTGACGTAGCTGAGCACCTCTTCGCGCGTGAGGCGCCGCCGCGTCCCGGTGTCGTCCTCGAACTCGGCCTGGAGGAGCTCGGTCATCAGGTCGTCGGACGGGTGCTCAGCCCGCCACGCGATGTACTCCTCGAACTGGGCGGCGACGTTGCCGCTCGCGAGGCCGGGGTCGACGTCGGGCATGGTGCCGTCGTCGAGGCGCAGGCCGTCGTCGATGCGGTCGCGGATCGCCTCCTGGTCCTGCTCCGGGATGCCGAGGAGCATGCCGATCGTGCGCATCGGCATCTGCGCGCCGAGGTCGCGGATGAAGTCGAACCCGCCGGTCCCGACGAGCGGGTCGAGGCTGCGGGCGCAGAACTCGCGCACCTTGGGCTCGATCTCGGCGACGCGGCGCGGCGTGAACACGCGTGACAGGAGCCCACGGTGCAGGTCGTGCAGCGGCGGGTCCTCGAAGATGATCGATCCGGGCGGCAGCTCGATGCCGCTCTTGATGATCTCGAGGACCGTGCCCTTCCCGGAGATGTAGGTGCGCCAGTCGACCGACGCCCGCTCCACGTCGTCGAAGCGGCTCAGCGCGTAGAAGTCGTACCGCTCGTTGTAATAGAGAGGTTGCTCGTCGCGGAGGCGCTTCCAGACCGGGTACGGGTCGGAGTCGATCTCGAAGTCGTACGGGTCGTAGTAGACGCCGGGTTCCGTATCGATCGGCACGGGTCGCCCCCTCGATGCGCTCGTCGGGTCCCCGGGGCGCCGTCGCCCGCTGGGGGAGCCGTTCGTACCAGCGGAACTATGATTGCACAAGTTGGAGAGCGCCGTTCTCACGGGGCGCGGGGAGCGAAGGGGAGTCGATGCCGCTCGGCCTGATGGTGGGCCCGGAGCGCGGCCGCTACGCGACGAAGGTCGAGCGGATGCGGTCCGACGCGCAGTGGGCCGAGGCGGCCGGGTTCGCCACCGTCTGGATACCCCAGGTCCCCGACGACTTCGACGCGCTGACCGCGGTCGCGCTCGTCGGGGACGTGACGGAGCGGATCGAGATCGGGACGGCCGTGGTGCCGGTGCAGACGCGCCATCCCGTCGCGCTCGCGCAGCAGGCGCTGTCGACGCAGGCCGTCTGCGGCGGCCGGCTGACGCTCGGCCTCGGCGTCTCGCACCACTGGGTGATCGAGGAGATGGTCGGCATCCCGTACGAGCGTCCGGTCGCGACGATGCGCGCGTACCTCGACGTCCTCGATCGGGCGCTCGCAGGCCCGGGGCCCGTCGACGTCGAGAACGACCGGTTCCGTGTGCACAACCCGCTCGACATCACCGACGTCGTACCCACACCGGTGATGCTCGCCGCGCTCGGTCCGGTGATGCTGCGCCTCGCCGGTGAGCGGGCGGCCGGCACCATCCTCTGGATGGCCGACGAGCGGGCCATCGCGACCCACGTCGCGCCCACCATCACCCGCGCCGCCGAAGCGGCCGGTCGGTCCGCGCCGCGGATCGTCGCCGGCGTGCCCGTGTGCCTGTGCGCCGACGCCGAGGTCGACGCGGCGGTCGCGCGCGCGAACCGCGTCCTCGCCGAGGCGGAGATCTCGCCCAACTACCAGCGACTGCTCGAACACGGCGACGCACGCGAGGTCGGCGACATCATGGCGGTCGGAGGGGAGACCTCGGTCGAGAAACGGCTGCGCGCGTTCCTCGACGCAGGCGCGACCGACGTCTCGGTTCGGGTCGTGCCGATCGGCGACGACCGTGACGCCCGGCTCGCGTCCATGCAGCGCACCCGCGCCCTCCTCGCGTCCCTGGCGGCCAGCCTGTGAGCGAGCGTCGCGGAGCGGGGCCCGAGCGGCCCGGCCGCGCCGCGGCCGGGAGCGGGAATGCTGAGCGAGCGTCGCGGAGCGGGTATCCCGCGGAGCAGCGAGCGGGGCCCGAGCGGCCCGGCCGCGCCGCGGCCGGGAGCGGGAATGCTGAGCGAGCGTCGCGGAGCGGGTATCCCGCGGAGC
>DASRHL010000300.1:0-2774 GCA_035650535.1 Acidimicrobiia bacterium | reverse complement strand
GGGGCGGCGGCGATCATCCGCAACCAGGTCGCGTCGGTGATCGTCGTCCTCGCGTGGCTGTTCGTCGCCGAGAGCGTCCTGTTCGGGCTGGTGCCGTCGGTCGGCCGGTTCACGCCCGGCCGGGCGTCGGACTCGGTGAACGGATCGTCCGACGACCACCTGCTGCCGCCCGTCGCGGGGGCGGCGGTGCTCGTCGGCTGGGTGGCGGTGCTGGTCGCCGCCGGCGTCGCGGTCACCGCCCGGCGCGACGTCGACTAGCCTGGTGGCGTGATTC
Source organism: Acidimicrobiia bacterium (assembly GCA_035650535.1). Classification (GTDB taxonomy): domain Bacteria; phylum Actinomycetota; class Acidimicrobiia; order IMCC26256; family PALSA-555; genus DASRHL01. Next base: position 2,500 of record DASRHL010000300.1, on the reverse strand, counting down.
GGGTTCGCCTCTTCGCCGGCCTGCGCGAGCAGGCCGGCTGGTCGGAGCGCGAGCTCGAGGGGGTCGCGGCCGTCCGCGACGTCTGGCCGGCGCTCGGCCTCGGCGACGAGCCGCCCGGGCTCCTCTACGCCGTCAACCACGCGTACGCCGACCGCGACCTCGAGCTCGCCGACGGCGACGAGGTCGCCCTGATCCCACCGGTTTCGGGCGGCGCGTTCACGCTCAGCGACGGGCCGATCGACCCGGCCGTCGTCGTGGCGGAGGTCGCCGACGAGCGGGCCGGCGCGATCGCGACGTTCCTCGGCACGACACGGGTCCGGTCGCGCGGCCGCACGGTCCTCCACCTCGACTACGAGGCGTACGGCGGCATGGCGGAGAAGGTGATGGCCGAGCTCGCCGGGGGGCTGATCGCGAAGCACGACCTCTGCCGGGTGGCGATCACGCACCGGGTCGGCCGCGTCGACATCGGCGAGGTCTCGGTGGCGATCGCGGTGTCGGCCCCGCACCGGGCGGCCGCGCTCGCCGCGTGCGCGGAGGCGATCGACACGCTCAAGGAGACCGTGCCGCTCTGGAAGAAGGAGGTCTACGAGGGCGGAGAGGAGTGGATCGGCAGGGGCTCGTGACCCCGTCGCTACCATCAAACCGATGGAGCGGACGGAGCGGATGGCGCACCCCGGCTGGTGCACGAACCTGATCGAGGCCTCGAGCCTCCGGCCGGGCGAGCGCGTGCTGGTCGTCGTCGACGAGCCGCTGCTCGAGGAGGGGTCGCAGCTCGCGGCCGCCGTGAAGGACGCCGGCGCCGAGCCGCGGCTCGAGCTCTGGGCCGGCGAGCGCCCGCTGAGCGACGCCCCGGCGGGGGTGCTGGAAGGCGGCCGCGACGCGCAGCTCTCGTTCTTTATCACCCAGGCGCCGCGCGGCGACGAGGCCGGCGCGCGCTTCCAGCTGATGGAGGCCGTGGTCGGCGACGGCGGTCGCCAGATCTTCATGGGGTTCGTCGACGGCGACCTGCTCCGCGGGGAGCTGTCGGAGCCCCAGACCGACCTCTCCACCGCCGCGGAGAACGTCATCGCCCAGGTGCGGGACGCCGAGACGATCCGGATCCGGGGCCGGGCGGGCACGGACCTCACGCTGAGGGTCGGCGGGCGTCCGTGGAAGACCGACGCCGGCCCGCTCGAGCCCGGCGAGACCGCGAACTTCCCCGGCGGCGAGGTCTTCGTCGCGCCGTACGCGGACGGTGCGGAGGGCGTGCTCGTCGCCGACGTCACCGTCCCGTACACGGTCGACGGGCTCGTCGACGCGCCCGTGACGCTGCGCTTCGAGCGCGGCCGCGTGACCTCGATCGAGGGCGGGCGCGCGGCCGAGATGCTGCGCGAGCTCGTGGCCGGCGCCGGCACCGGGGCGGACGTGATCGCCGAGCTCGGGATCGGGCTCAACCACGCGCTCGTGCCGCGCGGCCACGTGATGCTCGACGAGAAGGCGGGCGGCACCGCCCACGTCGCCATCGGCCGCAACACCGGCACCTACGGCGGCGACAACGAGGCGTCGATCCACGTGGACTGCATCTTCTCCGCGCCCGAGGTCGAGGCCGACGGCCGCCCGGTCGATATCCCGTAGATGAGCTACCAGCCGGAGCTCCCGGAGCGCGACTACCGGCCGATCCACCCCGAGCCCGCGTGGCGGGCCTGGGCGCGCAGGATCTGGGCGCCGGTCGCCGTGATCCTCGGGCTGATCGTCAAGTTCGGGTTCGCGTTCGCGAAGTTCGCCTCGATCTTCGTCGCCGTCGGCGGCTACGCGCTCCTGTGGGGCTGGCAGTTCGGCATCGGCTTCGTCCTGCTGATCCTCGTCCACGAGCTCGGGCACTTCGTCGAGGCCCGGCGCCGGGGGTTCAACGCCGCCTGGCCGGTGTTCATCCCGTTCCTCGGCGCCTACGTCGCGATCCGCGACGCCCGGATGAACCCCTGGCAGAGCTTCTGGATCTCGTTCGCCGGGCCCGCCTGGGGCAGCGCCGGCGCGCTCGGGGTGTGGCTCGTCGGCGAGCACCAGGGCTCGCAGATGCTGCAGGCGCTCGGCTACGTCGGCTTCCTGCTCAACCTCTTCAACCTCGTCCCGATCGGGTTCCTGGACGGCGGCACGATCTGGCGGGCGATCAAGACGATGCGGCTCGGCGGGACACCCGGCAAGGCGCAGCTCGCCACCGTCGTCTACGTCGGGCTGGCGGCGCTGCTCGTGCTCGGCATGGTCGGCGCCCACGTCCCGCAGCACCGGCTGTAGCGGTGGCCGTCGACCGGCACCTGCTCGAGCACGACCACGGCGACGTCGACGCCCACGTCGAGATGATCGCGGCCGAGTTCCGGAAGGGGTTCGAGGCGGTCGCCCGGATCCCGCCGCCGGCGATCACCGTGTTCGGCTCGGCGCGCACCGATGTCGACGAGCCCGAGTACGCGCGGGCGCGGGCGTGCGGCCGCGCGCTCGCGGAGGCCGGCTTCGCGGTCGTCACCGG
>DASRHL010000299.1:0-2963 GCA_035650535.1 Acidimicrobiia bacterium | reverse complement strand
CGTCACTCCCGGCAAGACGCTGTCCTCGAGCGGCGGCGTGACGATGCGCCGGCCTTCGACGACGAACAGGTTCGAACCGGTGGCCTCGAGGACGCGTCCGTCGTCGCCGAGGAAGAGCGCGTCGTCGGCGTTGGCCCGGCGGGCGACGATGCGGCCCGCGACGCTCACGACGTAGGACGTGGTCTTCAGTCCGGCCAGCGGACGACCGCCGCCGGGAATCGTCACGAGCGCGACGCCGTCGCGGTACAGCGCCGCGTAGTCGCGCAGCGCCCACGCGGTGACGATGAGGTTGGGGGGTCCGTCGGCGTCCGATTGCGGGTCGACGGGGCCCGTCCCCTTCGTGATCGTGATGCGCGTTCCGGCATCGGTGACGCCGTTGTCCTGCACGACCGCGTCGATCGCGGCGGCCAGCTCGGCCCCCGGCGGGATGGGCACGTCGATCGCCTCCGCGCCGGCGGCCAGCCGCTCGAGGTGGTCGTCGAGCGCCCAGACGCGTGCGTCGTACACGCGCATCGTCTCGAAGAGGCCCTGTCCCCACAACACGCCGCGGTCCAGGGCCGGGACGGTCGCGGTCTTCGCGTCCACGAGCTCGCCGTTGAGCCAAATCGTGCTCATAGCTGCAAGTCTCCTAAACAAGGCTGTACCGTGCCGACGTGCACTTCCTGCCACACGTCGACTGGCGTCGCGGCCTCGAGTGGCTGAGCTCCTCGGCCGGCCTCATCGTGGCCGCCGCCGCTGTGGCCGGCATCTGGTTCATGAGCACCGGACCGTCGGCGCTGGTGCGCGTCCCCGATTTCTCGGGCATGCGCGCCGACGTCGCCGAGGCGTTCGCCGGCGGGAGCGGACTCCATACAAAGGACGTGCGCGTCGTGCACGGGGGCCCGGCGGGTACGGTCGTCCTCCAGACCCCGAAGACGGGGACGTACCTGCGCCGCGGATCGGTGGTCACCCTCGCGATCACGACGGGCGCCCGGCAGGTCGTCGTCCCGCAGGTGGCGAGCATGCCGCTCGACCAGGCACGGGACGTCCTCACGAAGGCGGGGCTCGGCGTCGGCGCGGTGATCTTCCGGGACAACCCCGAGCGGGAGCCCGGCCGCGTGGTGACCACGACACCGAAGGCGGGAGCGCGCGTCGACCAGGGAACGGCCGTGAACCTGGAGGTTCCCTTACCTCCGCACTGAGCGCGGTGCGGGCGGAGGGACTCGAACCCCCACGGGTTTCCCCACGAGATCCTAAATCTCGCGCGGCTGCCGATTACGCCACGCCCGCGTTACGACAAGCGTAACTACCGCCAGCGGCGGCGGACGGCCAGCGTGATGAACGTGATCAGCCCGATCAGGGCCACCACGGGCGCAAACGGCGGGGCGATCAGCAATGTCCCCCAGGTCAGGCCGCCGAGGAGGAACGCGATGAGGTGCGTTGCCCACACCGGCCACGCACCTCCGCCCCCGCCCCGGTAGAACTCGGGCTTGGCCGGCGGCGGCGGGCCGCCTTCCCCGTCGTCCAGGCGCCAGTGCATGTCCTGGACGATCTCCCAGAAAGCCGCGTCACGTTGTGTGCGCGTCAACGGCACTGATTTCGACCTCCTCTGCGACTCGGACTACGGGCGAATACGAATACTGCTCGGCACCCCTCCGTCGCGGCTCCCGTAACCCATCACTGCCGAAAGGAGTCTCTACCCTTTCGGAACGAAAATCCCCCGGCCGGAGTTCGCCAACGATGCTGTACACCACCGACACCCTCGAGACCGTCACCGAAGCATTGCAGCGAGCGGCCGCAACCGGCCGCGGCATCACGCTCGTCGACCGGTCGTTGCAGGAACGGCGGATGTCCTACGCGGGGCTCGCCGAGTCGGCGTCCCGCGCGGCGACGGCCCTGCGCGGCCTCGGCGTCGAGCCCGGGGACCGCGTCTGCCTCCTCGGTCCGACGACCCCCGAGCTGATCGTCTGCCTCTACGCCACGTGGACGGCCGGGGCCGTCCCCGTGATCCTGCCGCTCCCCCGCCGCATCTCCGAGCTCGACGTCTTCGTCGCCGACGTCGTGGCGCGCGTCGCGCGAGCGGGCGCGAAAGTGCTCGCGGCGGCAAATCTTCTGCTCGAGTCCGCGCCGCCGCTCGAAGGACTGACGGCGCGGCTCGCGTCCGTCGAAGACATCGCATCGGGTGATCACGCGCCGTCGCGGCCCGCGAGCGTGCGCGCCGACGACCTCGCCTTCCTGCAGTTCACGTCGGGCACGACCGCGCGCTCCCGGGCCGTCCCGCTCTCGCACTCCCACCTCGTCTCCAACCTGGAGTCGGCGGGCGAGATGCTCTCGATCGACCCGTCCCGCGACGTCATCGTCTCGTGGCTCCCGCTGTTCCACGACATGGGTCTCATCGGCATGCTTCTCGGCGCGACGGTGTTCACGACCGATCTCGTCCTCGAGCCGACCGAGGAGTTCCTCGGACGCCCGGGGTCGTGGATCGACGCCATCTCACGCTTCGGCGGGACGATTACCGCGTCTCCGAACTTCGGCTACGGCTTAGCCGCCCGCGACCTCGCCGCCAAGCCGCGCGCACTCGACCTCTCCGGTTGGCGAGTGGCGGGCAACGGCGCCGAGTCGATCGACGTCGCGACGGTCGAGCGTTTCATCTCCGAGGCGTTGCGCTACGGGTTCGAGCCGAACGCCATGTGCCCGATGTTCGGCCTCGCCGAGGCGACCCTCGCGGTGACGACCTCGCGTCCCGACCGGCCGGTGACCATCGAATGGGTCGAACGCTCGTCGCTCGAAGGCGAGGGGCGCGTGCGCTGGACGCACGCGGGCGCCGAAGGATCGCGCGCGCTCGTCTCGTGTGGTCACGTCATTCCCCGCCACGAGGTGGAGATCAGGAGCGCCGCCGGGGACGCGCTGCAGGCCGGGCTCGTGGGCGAGATCTGCGTCCGGGGGCCGAGCGTGATGCCCGGGTACTGGCGCGACCCGGAGGC
>DASRHL010000298.1:0-6013 GCA_035650535.1 Acidimicrobiia bacterium | reverse complement strand
TCTTCCGCGAGAACACCGAGGACATCTACGCCGGCCTCGAGGTCGAGGAGGGGACGCCCAAGGCCCGCAAGCTGATCGAGATCCTCCACGACTCCTTCGGCTGGGACATCCGCGCCGACAGCGGCATCGGCATCAAGCCGGTGTCGATCACCGGCTCGAAGCGGCTGATCCGGGCCGCCATCGAGTACGCCGTCCGGCGCGGCCGCAAGAGCGTCACGCTCGTCCACAAGGGCAACATCCAGAAGTTCACCGAGGGCGCGTTCCGGAACTGGGGCTACGAGCTCACCCGCGAGGAGTTCTCCGACGTGGCGGTCGGGTGGGACGACTGCGACGGCAAGCCAGGCGACAAGATCCTCGTGAAGGACAACATCGCCGACATCACGCTGCAGCAGGTCCTGACCCGCCCCGACGAGTTCGACGTGATCGCCACGACGAACCTCAACGGCGACTACCTCTCCGACGCCCTGGCCGCGCAGGTCGGCGGCATCGGGATCGCGCCGGGCGGGAACATCAACTACGTGACCGGCCATGGCGTGTTCGAGGCGACGCACGGCACGGCCCCGAAGTACGCGGGCCTCGACAAGGTCAACCCGGGCTCGGTGATCCTCTCGGGCGTGATGATGTTCGAGCACCTCGGCTGGCAGGAGGCCGCGGACGACATCATCCGCGCGCTGGAGGCGACGATCGCGGAGAAGATCGTGACCTACGACTTCGCCCGTCTCATGCAGGGCGCCACTGAGGTCAAGACCTCGGAGTTCGCGGCCGCGATCGTCGACCGGCTCTAGGCGACTCATCTGCGGATCGGCGGGAGACGAACCAAGACCGCGAGGAACCGCAAGGCGAGGCGACGATGGTGCTCGCCGAGTTGAACATCCGGCACACGCGACGGCACCAGCCGACCCGTCGCGTCGCCATCGGCGACGTCTACCTGCCCACATCCGGACCGGCGTACGGCGCGGTGCTGCTCGGCGCGGTGGTCGCCGAGCACGTCGGCGATCTCGACGAGGAGCAGCTCGAGCTCCTGCCCCGCCTCGTGTCCGACGCCCGGGACGGGCTGGCGGTGCCGCGCATCGCGATGCGCTACCGGCTCCAGACCGACGTGCACGGCCTCGACCGCTCCCGGCACCGGATGGTCGCCGAGTCGGGGCGCGTCGTCCTCGAGCTCGACCGCCACGGCTGGGCCGATCCCCAGGTGATCGGGGCGGTCATGGCCGCGGCCGCGCTGCCGTCGAGCGCGCGGGGCACCGCGCTGCGGGCGGTCGAGGACGCCCTGCGCCGGCCCGGGCAGCTCCCGGAGGGAGTCGAGGTGCACCGGCTGGCCCAGGGGATCCCGGGCATGCGCCCCTACGCGCCCGGCGAGGGGCCGGCGAACGCGGTGTGGCCGGGCGGCCGCAACGGCGACGGCGACGCGTCGTGGCACGGCGTCCCCTCGGAGCGGCGCTGGGCGATGGAGGTGCTCGGCCTGCGGGCCGGGATGCGCGTCGACCGCGCCGACGTGCTCGCCCGGTTCCGCCGCCTCGTCCGCCAGGCCCACCCCGACCACGGCGCCGCCCACCTCGGCGCGGCGGAACGTCTGGCCGAGCTCGCCGAGGCCCGCGAGCTGCTGCTCGGCTCCATCGCTTCGGCCGACTCCGGCCTCCGGCACTAGGTTCGCCGCATGCCCAACGACCTGAAGCCCCCCAAGCACGTCACGGTCACGGGCGCCGCCGGCCAGATCGGGTACGCGCTCGTCCACCGGATCGCGTCGGGCCAGCTGCTCGGCCCCGACCAGCCCGTCGTGCTGCGCCTGCTCGAGATCGAACCCGCGATGAAGGCCCTCGAAGGCGTCGTGATGGAGCTCGAGGACGGCGCGCACCCGCTGCTCGAGGGCATCGAGGCCACCGCCGACCTGAAGACCGCGTTCGACGGCGCGTCGTGGGTGCTCCTCGTGGGCTCCATCCCGCGCAAGGCGGGCATGGAGCGGGGCGACCTGCTCAACGTGAACGGCGGGATCTTCAAGCCGCAGGGTGAAGCCATCAACAGCCACGCCGCGAGCGACGTGCGCGTGCTGGTCGTCGGCAACCCGTGCAACACGAACTGCCTGATCGCCCGTTCGAACGCGCCCGACGTGCCGGCCGAGCGCTGGTTCGCGATGACGCGCCTCGACGAGAACCGCGCCAAGACCCAGCTCGCCCGGAAGGCCGGTGTCGCCGTGCGCCTCGTGACCAACCTGGCGATCTGGGGCAACCACTCGGCGACCCAGTTCCCCGACTTCGCGCACGCGCGCATCGCGGGCAAGCCGGTGCCCGACGTCATCACCGACCGCGACTGGCTGCAGAGCGCGTTCATCGAGACCGTGCAGAAGCGCGGCGCGGCGGTGATCGACGCGCGGGGAGCGTCGTCGGCCGCGTCGGCCGCGCACGCCGCCATCGACTCGGTCAACAGCGTCTGGCGCCCGACGCCGGCCGGCGACTGGCACTCGCTGGCCGTCGTCAGCCGCGGCGAGTACGGCACGCCCGAGGGCCTGCAGTTCGGCTTCCCGGTCGCGAGCGACGGCGACGGGTGGACGGTCGTCGAGGGCATCGAGCACGACGACTTCGCCCGGGAGAAGATCCGGGTGACCACCGAGGAGCTCGAGGCCGAGCGGACCGAGGTCCGGAACCTGGGCCTGATCCGCTAGACGCCCCGCTGCGCGGCGAGCCAGCCGGCGGTCACGGCGACGAGCTCGTCGGGCGCCTCCATCTGCGGCGCGTGACCCGCGTCCTCGAGGATCTCGAGCGCGAGGTGCGGGTGCCGGCGGGCCGCGTCACGCGCCGCGGCGACCGGTACGAGCCGATCGAGCGCGCCGTGCACGACCAAGGTCGGGATCCCGGCCGGCCCGAGCGCGGCGAGGTCGGCGTCGAGCCCGCGGGCGAGGTGCAGGAACAGGGTGCGGGCCGCGTCGGCGTACGCCGCGGGCGCCTCGGGCCAGCCGAAGCGCTCGGCCGACAGCTCGACGAGCCGCCGGCGCAGGTCGGGATCGAGGCGGGCCGGATCGGACACGCTCAGCGCGAGGGAGGCGTCGACGACCCGGGCCGGGCCGCGCAGGCGGGCCCGGAGCCCGATCACCTGGCCGCCCACGTAGGGGACCATCAGCGGCAGGTAGCGCGTCGCCCGGAGCCAGTCGGCCGGGGTGGGCCGCCGCTGCGGCAGGGCGGGGTCGACGAGCACCAGCGCCTCCACGAGCCCCGGTGCCCGGGCCGCGACCGCGGTCCCGATGGCGCCGCCCATCGAGTTGCCGACGACGACGCAGCGCCCGAGCCCGGCGAGGAGCGTGGCGACGACGTCGATGCTCCGGCGCAGCGTGGCCGGCCGGCCCGGGGCGCGTGTCCGCCCGAACCCGGGGAGGTCGACGGCGGTGACCGTCGCCCCGAGGGTGTCGGCCAGCAGTTGCGCCGCCGGCTCCCACGACAGCGTGTTGGCGCCGAGGCCGTGCACGAGCAGCACCGGTGGCGACGGCGAGGCGCCCGGCGCCGGGCCCGGCGCGGGCACCCACTCCACCGCGTGGACGGAGACGCCGTCGACGTCGATGCGGTGCGACCGGCCGGGGTGCGCCCGCGCTGCCTCGACCGGTTCCGGGATCACCCGCCGACGATACGCGAGGCGTCCCGTACCCTGGCCCGCGTGCCGCGCACCGAGACGTGGGGCTTCGGGGCCGCCCGCCCCGACGGGACGGGCGTGCTCGTGCGGCTGACGCTGCACCCCGAGCACGGCGTCGCCTGGTACTGGGCCTACCTGTTCGTTCCCGGCCTCGGCCTCGTCGTGGTCCGTGACCACGAGGTGCCTCCGCCCCGGCGCACGACGCCCGACCTCGAGGTCCGGGCGGAGGCGCTCTGGGCCGAGCTCGTGTGCGAGGTGCCGGCCGAGCACTGGGGCATCGGGCTCGAGGCGTTCGGTGTGGTCCTCGACGACCCGTGGGACGGGTTGCGGGGCGAGCTCGGGACCCGGATCGCGGTCGGCCTCGACCTCGAGTGGGAGCACCTCGCCCCCGAGTACCGCGCCGCCGACCGCGAGCACCAGTTCGGGCGGGTACACGGCGAGCTCCTCGTCGGGCGCGACCGCATCCCCTTCGACGCGCTCGGCACGCGGGAACACGCCGCCGGGCAGCCGCCGCCCACGGGTCGCCACCGGGCCGCCTTCGCGATCGGGGACGAGCGAGCCGCCGACCTCGCGCTCGACGCCGGCGGCGGGCCGGCGCGTGGCTACGTGTGGCAGCTCGGCGAACCGCTCCGGATCACCGACCGGGTCGCGCTCGAGCTCCGGCCCGAGGGCGCCGAGGCCGGCTCCGGGGTCCCGGCCTTCCTGCGCTACGTCGTCGACGGCAAGCTCGAGGTCGAGGCCGAGACCGCCGCCTTCGCCGCCGTCCCGTTGCCCTCGGGCCATGTTCTGCTGGCGCTGATCCGGGTCGTGGCCGACGACGCGCCCGGCGCCGGCTTCGCGGAGTGGGTCAGGACTCGGCCCTGACGCCGAAGCGCTCGGAGTAGAACGCGAGCGCGCGGCGGCGCTCCTCCGGATCGATGCCGAGCTGCGCCGCGTCGTAGAGAACGGCGCCGTGCCGGCCGCGCGGGTGTTCGGCCATGAACGCGTCCATCGCGCCGCGCACCGACGCCGTGAACGGCTGCCCGGCGAGCGCGTAGATCCGCTCGACCATCGCCACGTCGTCGGCCATGAACTCGTCGAAGCGGACGTCGAGCGACTGGGCCGCCGGGAGCACGTCACGGTCGCGCACGCACGCGCGCAACATGTCCTCGATGCGGGAGCTCCAGTAGCGGCCGACGGCGCACGGGTCGGGGTCGGCCGCGCTGAGGCGCGCGCTGTACGCGATCATCGTGCACAACGAAACCGTGACCGCGACCGGATCGCGGTGCGTGACCACGTACGTCGCGTCGGGGAAGACGGTCGACAGCGGCCCGAACTGCTCCAGGTGCTGCGGAGACTTCAGGACCCACCGGGTCCCGCCCCGGAGCCATTGCAGGACCTGCAGGATCTTGCGGAGGTAGCGGTACGACGGCGTCTGGTCGTGGCTCCGGTAGTAGTCCCGCCACGACGGCACCGGTGCGACCGTCTCGAACAGCATCGTCGAGAAGTCGATGGCGAGGAGCTGGATCTCCTCGTGCACGTGCCACGTCGTCATCTCGTGCATGCGCTTGAAGTGCGGGAGCGCGTCGTTGAGCAACGCGAGCGCGGCGTCGGTCCGCACGATCCGAGGGTCGGGCTCGCCGGGGGCGGGTCGCTCCGAGTCCGCGGGCACCGGTTCGAGGCTCTCCCAGTACGGGAGCGAGCGCAGCGCGGGGTCCGCCGACATGAGGTTGTGCAGGTGCGTCGTGCCGGTGCGGGGAAGGCCGCAGATCACGATCGGCCGCGCGATCTCGACGTCGAGGATCTCGGGATGGCGCCGCACCAGGTCCTCGATCCGGAGGCGGTTCTTCAGGAGCGAGACGAGCAACGCCTGCGCGTTGAGGCGGCCGAAGGCCGACAACCCGGCCTCGGTGTCGAGGCTCGCGGCGAGCACGTCGAGGCGCTCGCGGAAGTCGTCGGGGCCGAAGTCCTCGAGCCCGGTCTCGGCCCGGGCCCGGTCGCACAGCGCGGCCGGCGCGAGGTCGACGCCCGCGGCCATCTCCCGCGCGCCCTCGAGCATCGCCGCGACGTGGGGCGCGAGGCGCGGGGCGCCGAGGTCGTCGATGCGGACGGGGTCCGGGCGGCCGGGCACGGGGAGGTTCTAGCCGACCAGCTAGCGCACGAGCAGGCTGCGCACCTCGACCACGTCGTAGGCCTGCGTGACGGTGCGGGGCACCGGGGCGAGCTCGATCCACGGACCGCCGTCCACGCGATAGCGGGCCGTGAAGCGGAAGCCCGCCGTGACGGTGCGACGGCCGCGCGTCTCGTAGGTGTGTGCGACGTCGGAACGGGCGGGGAAGGCACGGCCGAGGCCGGCGTCGACGTGCGCGCCGTCGCCGAAGTCCCACGTCACACCCGCGAGCCGCACCTCGAGGTC
>DASRHL010000297.1:0-18758 GCA_035650535.1 Acidimicrobiia bacterium | reverse complement strand
GCATCCTCCTGCCCAACATCCCGCCCGACGTGCAGTGGGTCGCGCCGCTCTACGACCCGGTGTACGACCCGCTGTGGACGTTGTGCGAGGAGCTCGAGGTGCCGGTCAACAGCCACGGCGGCACCGGCTCGCCCGACTACGGTCGATCCCCGACGGGCGCGCTGCTGCAGATCGCGGAGACGCCGTTCTACTCACAGCGCCCGTTCGTGCAGTTCGTGCTCGGTGGCGTGTTCGAGCGGCACCCGAACCTCAAGTTCGTGATGACGGAGATGGGCGCGTCGTGGATCCCGGCGGTGCTCGCGCAGCTCGACGGCATCATCACGCGTATCCGCGATTCGGGCGAGATCGGCGAGCTGAAGTACGAAGGAGCACGTGCTGACGCGCACGGCGACCGAGTACTTCCACCAGAACTGCTGGGTGGCCGCGAGCCAGCCGGGGCCCGCCGACGCCGCGGTCCGCAAGATCATGGGCGACGACCGGTTCATGTGGGGTAGCGACTACCCGCACGACGAGGGCACCGGACCGTTCACGCGCGAGCACCTGCGCCAGATCTTCCACGACGTCGCGCCTGCCGAGCTCCACGGCATCCTGGCCGGCAACGCGGCGAAGCTGTACGAGTTCGACCTCGCCGCGCTGGCGCCGATCGCCGAGAAGTACGGCCCGACCGTCGCCGAGATCGCGCAGCCGCTCGAAGAGCTCCCGGAGAACCCGAACATGGCGTTGGTGCGGGGCGCGTCGGGAACCAAGTGGTGACGCGCGCTTGACGGGGAACGCCGCACCCGGCGCCGCGCCGAACGTCCTCGTCGAGCCGGTCGAGTCGCACATCAGCGTCATCACGCTGAACCGGCCCGACCGTCTCAACGCGCTCACGTTCGAGCTCACCGCCGACCTGCACGACGCGCTCGACGCCGTCGGGTCCGATCCCGACTGCAGGGTCGTCATCCTCACCGGGGCGGGGCGCGGGTTCTGCGCCGGTCTCGACCTGCGCGACTTCGGCACGCCACCCGCGCCCGGCGAGCACCCGCACGCACGCGTCGGCGTCGGCGGTCAGGAGTTCATGGCGAACCTGACCGTCCACATGCGGAACACACCGCAGATCATCATCGCGGCGGTCAACGGCGTCGCCTTCGGCGGCGGGCTGAGCCTGGCCTGTGCGGCCGACCTGCGCTTCGCCGCCCGTTCGGCGCGGTTCTGCTCGGCGTTCATCCGCACCGGCTTGACCGGCACCGACATCGGGATCACCTACCTGCTCCCCCGTCTCATCGGCGCGGCCCGGGCGTTCGACATGATCGTGACCGGGCGCGAGGTCGACGCCGAGGAGGCCGAGCGCATGGGCCTCGTCTCGCGGATCGCGTTCGACGACGAGCTGCTCGACACGGCGCTCGCGACCGCCCGCACGATCGCGGGCTACACGAGCACCGGGCTCACGCTCACCAAGGAGGTGATGTGGGCCAACCTCGACAACGACAACATGGCGGCCGCCATCGCGATCGAGAACCGGAACCAGGCGCTGGCCAGCCGTACCCCGGAGGTGCAGGAGTACATGGCCCGCTACTCCGAGCGGGTCAGGCGCCCTCGGTGACGGAAAGAGTGTTGCCGTCGGGGTCGAGGAACCAGACGACGTGGGCGCCGCCGGGCGCGGACCACACGCCGTCGGCGTCCTGACCGATCCCCTCGACCCGGAGCAGCTCGACGCCGCGCGCCGCGAGGTCGCGGGCGGCGGCGCGGGCGTCGGGCACCGACCAACCGAGGACGGTGAACGGCGCCGGCACGAGCTGCTCCACGCGCGTCACGCGGAGGGGCGTGCCACCGGCGTCGAAGACACATGCGAACTCGTCCTCGTGCACCAGGGGGAGCCCGAGCACGTCGCCGAAGAACGCCCGCGCCCGTGCCAGGTCGGTACTCGGCACGAACGCGACCAATCGGGCAGATCGCAGCATCGAGAACGAGGGTACCGGACGGGGGTACGGTTCGATCCGTGGCGGTCGACGAGAAGGAGCTGCGGGCGCTGCTCGACGAGCGGGCGATCGTTCAGCTGATGCACCGGTACGCGCACGCGATGGACTACGGGGACGAGGCCGCGTGGGTCGACGTCTTCACTCCCGACGCGGTCTTCGACGTCGTCGAGTCCGTCGGGGGGCGGCGGATCCACCGGGAGGAAGGACGCGGCGACCTCGCCCGTTACGTCGCCGCGTACCCGAAGCCGCCCGCCTTCCGGAAGCACGTCATCGTCGACCCCGTCGTGGAAGTCGACGGCGACGAGGGCCGCGTCGAGGCGTACTGGATCCTGCTGCACCGGGAGCAGGCCGACGGAGCGCCGGTGCTCGCCGCGTTCGGTCGCTCGCGCGACCGGGTCGTTCGCCGCGACGGCGAGTGGCGCATCGCCGAGCGTTACGCCGAGGTCGAGGCGACGACGTTCCCGTCCGTCGCCGCCGGGGGTGAGCACGAGTGACGCCGGTGATCGACCACGTGCCGCTGCAACCCTTCGGCGTGGAGCTCCACCTCGACCTGCGCGAGGAGCTCACGCCCGAGCAGGCAGAGGAGCTCCGCCGCCTCTACGCGGAGCACGACCTGCTGCTGCTGCGGGCCCAGCACCTGACGATGGAGCAGCAGGTGCGGGCGCTCGAGCACCTCGGCCCGATCCTGCACGTCGACAACGGGATCATCGCCCGCGACTCGCCGATCGGGCTCGGCGGCGCAGAGCTGTGCTTCCACTCCGACTACTGCTACAGCCCCGAGCCGCTCCACGGGATCTCCCTGCACGCCATCGACGTCGTGGACGGCGAGACGTCGACCCGGTTCGCGTCCGGTCGCCGGGGCTACGAACAGGCCGACCCCGGCCTGCGCGAGCGGCTGGCGGGACGGCGAGCGCTGCAGGTGTTCGGCGCCCGGCTCGACGCCCGGAACCGGCTCGCCGACCTCGATCCGCGCCTGCCGAACACGGCGCACCCGATCGTGCAGCCCCACCCGGCGGGCGGCTCGTTCCTGTTCGCACCCCAGATGACCACCGACTCCGTCCTCGGCCTCCCCGACCCCGAGAGCGAGGCGCTCGTCGCCGAGGTCTTCGCCGCCCTCTACGACGACGCCAACGTCCACGAGCACCTCTGGTGCATCGGCGATCTCGTCATCTGGAACAACGTCACCGTCGTCCACGCCCGCGCCGACCACTCCCGGGTCGAGCGGCGCGTCCTCCAGCGGGTCACGCTCGGCACCAAGGGCTACCTGGACCTCTACCCGTGGCTCGCCGACTTCGACTGGGACGCCGCGGGCGCGCTCGTCACGAACGCGCCCGAGTAGGCGCAGCGGGAGTCCGTCCCAATCGCGTCACGGCGCGTGGAATCTTCCCCACGCTTCGTGGTTGAAGGTGCGCGCCCCGGGGCATCCTCCTGCCGGCACCGTCGTTCCCGCCAGGAGGCTGCGGCATGTCCCGGATCGTTCGTCTGCTCGCCATCGGTGGCGGCGTGGCCCTCGCGGCCGCGGCGCTGGTCGCGCTCGCGGCACCGGCCGCGGGGGCGGCGTCGACGGTCACCGTCACCTGGAACGTCGACGCGCACACCCATCTGGCCAAGATGGGCTCCGACGTCACCCCGCCCCGGGGGAGCTTCACGGGCACCATCGACCTCGTGACCGGCGATCTCACGGGCAACCTGTCGCTCCCGCCCGCGCAGGTGACGATCTACGCCCTGGGCGCCGCCGGCGTCGCCGACGCGAGCTTCGTCATCGCACCCGTCGGGCCCACGACGGGGCACGTCGACTTCGCCACGTCGCAGGTCACCACGACGTCGCGCTTCGACATCCGGGTCGCGAAGGTGACACCGCACCCGATCCCGTCCGGATCACCGGTCGCGGCGCCGCTCACGTCGAAGGTCAACCTCGCCGGCTCGAACTGCCGCACGTCCACGCCGATCACCGTCACGATGGGCGGCACGGTCGACTTCGTGCACGGCGGCACGTTCTCCGGCACCTACGCGATCCCGAAGTTCCGTGACTGCAAGCTCATGACGGCCGCGATCAACCAGATGGTCCCCGGCGGCGGCAACACGTTCTCGGCGACCTTCTCGCCGCCGGGCACACCCGCGCCCCCTCCCGCCGCAGCGGCCGCGCCCGCCCAGTTCGGCCTCGACGCCCACGCCGTCGCACCCACGACGCCCGTCCCGCTCCCCGTCCCCGAGCCGCAGGTCACGACCGGCGTGACGGGTCAACTCCCGGTCGACGCGCCGCCGGGGGCTGGAACGCCGATCCCGGTCGGCAACGACACGGCCGGAGGAACCGCCCAGCTCCCCGTGAGCCCGCCGAACCCGAACGGCGGCCTGCTCGGCCTCCTGTTCCAGACGAGGTGAACGCGCCAGACTCACTGCATGACGACTGATCTCGCGGCGACGCCGACCGAGTTCGACAGCACGTTCGACTTCGCGTTCGACGTGCCGGGGTTCCACGAGGAGCTGGCCCGCCTGCGCCGTGAGCACCCAGTCGCGGTCGTCCCGTTCCACGGCGGCGCGGCGTACCTGCTGACGCGCCATGCCGACGTCGAGGAGGCGTTCCGCGACGAGGCGACGTTCCCGGCCCGGGCGGCCTACCAGCTGCACAGCGAGCCGGTGATGGGCAAGACGCTGCAGTGCATGACCGGCGACGAGCACACGCGCAACCGCGCCCTCGTGTCGCCCGCCTTCCGCGCCCGCCTCATGCCCGGCTACGTGGAACCCGTCCTCGCGCCGGTCGCCCACGAGCTCGTCGACCGCATCGCGGCGCGAGGCGAGGCCGACCTCGTCGCCGAGTTCACCAAGGAGTTCCCGTTCACCGTCATCACGCGGCTGCTCGGGATCCCGCCCCGCAACGAGGGCGACATCCAACGCTGGGCGCTCGCGCTCTTGTCGTACCCGTGGGATCCCGACGGCGCGCTCGCGGCGTCGCGTGAGTTCACCGCGTACCTCCAGCCGATCGTCGAGGCCCGGCGCGACGACCCCGGCGACGACCTCGTCTCCACGCTCGCGACTGCCGAGGTCGACGGCGAGCGGCTGACCGACGTCGAGATCTTCTCGTTCATCCGGGTGCTGTTCCCCGCCGGTGCCGACACGACGTACCTCGGTCTCGGCACCCTGATGTACGCGCTCATGACGCACCCCGGGGCGATGGACCGCGTGCGTCGCGACCCGGAGAGCCGGCGCGCCGCCATCGAGGAGGCGCTGCGTTGGGAGCCCCCGGTCTCGCTCATGCCGCGCTTCGCGCCGGTCGACACCGACAAGTTCGGTACGCCCATCAAGGGCGGCAACCACCTCCTGTTCGGCGTCGCCGCCGCGAACCGCGACCCGGCCCAGTTCCCCGAACCCGAGCGCTACGACCTCGACCGCGACCCGTCGATGTCGCTCACGTTCGGCATCGGGATGCACTACTGCGTCGGCGCGCACCTCGCCCGCTCCGAGCTCGCCACCGCGCTCGACGTGTTCCTGGAGCGCTTCGACGAGCTCGAGCTGGCGCCCGACGCACCCACGAAGTTCGTCGGTTCGGTCCTGCGCGGCCCCGACACGCTGCCCGTCCGCTTCACGACCAATTGACCGGCAACCGCCGCCGGCCGTTCTCTGAACGCTGCGCCTCGCATACCGAAGCGGATCGTTCAGAGAACGCCGGCGACGAGCTCCTCGAGGGGGCGGTCGGTCGAGAACGCCATGCCGCGCGCCACGGGGAGCTCGTCGAGCGGCGTGTGGACCTCGCTGACCGCCGGGCCGACGCGCGCCGCGATGGGCGTCAGCGCCGGCAGGTCGAAGTGGTAGACCCCGGCGGCGACTCCGGCAAGCATCTGCCGGCATTCCTCGACCGGGACGTCGAACAGGGTCGCGCGCAGGCCCTCGGGCGTGTGCCCGGTCGTGCCCTCGTCGTGCGGGAAGTCGTCGCCCCACATGATGCGGTCGACCCCGAGCGCGTGGCGGTAGCGGACGTCGCGGCGCGGCAGCATGCTCGCCCCGAGGTAGCAGTTGCGGGCGAAGTACTCGCGAGGCTTGAGCGACAGCCCGTCGACGACGTCGGAGCCGAACGTCGAGCTGTAGTTCAGGACGCGAGCGTCGCCGGCGTACCGGGACTGGACGTTGACGAGACGCTTCTCGATCTGGTCGAGCTCCTCCAGCGCCCAGCGGATCCCCCACATCTCGGTCCAGACGACCTTCAGGTGGGGATGGCGTTCGAAGACGCCGCCCATCACGAGGTGCAGCAGCGTGCGCTTCGTCCAGAGGTCGAGCTCCGCGAAGAAGACGGCCTGCCCGGCCGGCAGGTCGCGGCCGACCTCGGGGCTCCCCGTGCCCTGGTGCTGGTGCACCGGGACGTCGAGCTCCGCGCACGTCGCCCACAACGGGTCGTAGCGCGGGTCGAAGAACGGGCCGACCGGGTGGTTGGGCGGGATCGCCGGGATCATCACGCCGCCGACGACGCCGGTCTCCTTCGCCCAGCGGATCTCGGCGATCGCGTCGTCGAGGTCGTTGGGCAGGATCTGCAGCAGCCCGCGCCGGCGCAGCGGCGCCTCGCTGCAGAAGTCGACGAGCCACCGGTTGTGCGCCTGGAGGCCGGCCCACTTGCGCTCGTACGTCGCGCGGTCCCACGGAACTCCGCTCAGGTGGGCGAGGATGTCGAAGAAGGGCGGCAGCGTGTTGGGGAAGATCACCTCGCCGGTGATCCCCTCCGCATCCGACGCCGCGAGGCGCGCGTCACTGTCCCAGTTGAGCTTGGCGCGCTCCGGATCGCGCAGGTCGACGAACGGGTTCGTGACCGCGGCGACCCAGGCGTCGAACTCGTCGTGCCAGCGCGCCGGGAGGTACCGCCGGTACTCGTGCATCTCCGCGCCGGCGTGCGTGTCCGACGAGAGGATCATGTACCGGTCGATCGTGTCCCACGTCGTGCCGGGTGACGCCTGATCAGGCACGGGTCAGCTCCTCGATGCGGGCGAGCGTGGCCTCCATCGCCGTGGTCGTGCTCTTGCGGGCCGGGCGCACGAGCAGCTTCAACTTCTCGCCGGTGATGTCCCACGACTCGCGGACGAGCGTCCCGCCCTCCACCGGCTCCAGCTCGTACCGCCAGATGCGGCCCGTGAACGCCGACCCCAGGCGTCCGGCGGGCCGGGGACGCCATGCGATCCGCCGACCTTCCTCGAACTCGACGACCTCGTTGACCATGGAGTACCCGAACCCGCGGCGCATCGACATGCCGAAGTTCGCCCCGAGGGAGAGGCGGGCGGGCGCGTCCTTGGCCCCGCGTACGGTCCCGGAGCCGTCGATGTCGTGGTGGCGGGAGGGGTCCGCCAGCAGCTCGAAGATCCTCTCCGGGGGCGCCGGGACGACTCGTTCCACGGTCACCACGTCGCGATTCGCGCTCACCTCGGCCATGCGGCAACGGTACCGGTACGCTCGCGCGGCCGCAGGCCGGCGGTCGGCGGCGGCCGGCAGTGCGACAGGGAGGGGTCTGCGGGGCGATGGGGGCCGAGCTCGAGCAGTTCCCGGCGGACGCGGGCGTGGGGCGGATCCACGACGCCCTGATGCGAGACGGCGCGGTGATCGTCGAGGGCCTGCTCGACGCCGCAACCGTCGCGAACGTCAACGCCGAGGTCGAGGCCGCGCTGGACGCGGCCGACCCGGCGGAGCCGGTCTTCGACCCGGTGCTGCAGGTGTTCCACGGTCCGTGCACGAAGCAGGTGGCAAGCGTGCCCGCGATCTCGCGGACGTTCGCGACCGACGTCATGTGCCACCCCGTGCTGCTCGCGCTGTGCGACCGCGTGCTGCTCCCCGCCTGCGCGGCGTACCAGCTCAACCTCGGGCATCTCCTCCAGCGCGGCCCGGGGGCGACCGAGCAGATGCTGCACCGCGACGAGGCCGTCTGGAGCGACTGCCCGCGCCCCGGCCCGGAGCTGCAGCTCGCTTCCGTCATCGCGTTCGTCGACTTCACGCGCGAGAACGGCGCGACCCGGGTGGTCCCCGGAAGCCATCGGTGGCCCGACCGAGCGCTCCCCGTCGCCGAGCAGGTTCGTCGGCCGGCACCCGAACCCGACCAGATCGCCTACGCGGAGATGACGGCCGGGTCCGCGGTCGTCTACCTCGGCGGCACCCTCCACGCCGGTGGCGCGAACTCGACCGACGGCGAACGGCGCGGCGCCCACCTCAGCTACTGCCTGGGATGGCTCCGGACCGAGGAGAACCAGTACCTGTCGGTCCCGCCCGCGCTCGCCGCGACGCTGCCTCGGCGCGCCCAGGAGCTCCTCGGCTACGCGGTCCACAACTCCATCCCCCGCGGCGGCGGTTACCTCGGGATGCTCCGCCTCCACGACCCGATCGACCTGCTCGCGGATGGCACCCTCAAGTAGGAGACCGGCAAACCGATGACCACCTCACCCGGGCATCCGCTCGACCTGGTCACCGCCGACGAGATCCGGCGCGCCGCCGAGCTCGTGCGGGCCGATCCGCGCTTCGAGCCCGATCTCGTGTTCGTGCACCTTCGCCTGCGCGAACCGGCGAAGGACGCGCTCGCCGCCTTCACGCCCGGCGACCCGGTCGACCGCGAGGTCGAGGCGCTGCTCTGCCCGCCCGGCCGGCTCGAGGCGATCGAGGCCGTCGTATCGGTCACCGCGGCCGAGGTGCGCTCGTGGACGGTGCACGCCGGTATGCGACCGGCGCTGCTGTTCGGCGAGACCCTCAACGCCATCCTCGCCGTGAAAGAGCACCCCGACTGGCAGGCCGCGCTGAGAACGCGGGGCATCGAGGACTTCGACCTCGTCCAGATCGATCCCTGGCCCGCGGGGTCGTTCGGCATCGGGCACGAGGACGGCCGCCGGATCAGCCGGTGCATCTCGTACCTGCGCGAGTCGAAGACCGACAACGGCTACGCGCGCCCGATCGAGGGCGTCATCGCGTTCTTCGACCAGGGCGCCGGCAAGGTCCTCGAGGTCGTCGACCTGGGCGTCGTGCCGCTCCCGCCCGAGCGCGGCTCCTACCTGCCCGACGACCTGCCCCCCGGCGTCGGGCCCCTCCGCACCGACCTCAAGCCCCTGGAGGTCGTCCAGCCGGAGGGCCCGAGCTTCACCGTCGACGGCAACCGCGTCGAATGGCAACGCTGGTCGTTCCGCGTCGGCTTCGACCCGTACGAGGGGCTCGTGCTGCACACCGTCGCCTACCGAGACGGCGACCGGCTCCGGCCGGTGCTGCACCGGGCGTCGATCAGCGAGATGGTCGTCCCCTACGGCGACCCGGGCGAGATGCACGGTTGGAAGAACGCGTTCGACGCCGGCGAATGGGGTCTCGGGCGCATGGCCAACTCGCTGAAGCTCGGCTGCGACTGCCTCGGAACCATCCACTACTTCGACGTCGAGCTCGCGACGGAGCAGGGCCAGCCGTACACGGTCGAGCACGCGATCTGCATGCACGAGGAGGACTACGGGATTCTCTGGAAGCACCACGACATGCACGGCGACACGAACGAGGTCCGCCGGTCGCGCCGTCTCGTGGTCAGCTTCATCGCGACCGTCGGCAACTACGAGTACGGCTTCTACTGGTACCTCTACCTCGACGGCAACATCCAGCTCGAGGTGAAGCTCACCGGCATCGTGTCGCCGATGGCCTTCGAGCCCGGCGACGAACCGGCGTTCGCCAACGTGATCGCGCCCGGGCTCGCCGCGCCACACCACCAGCACCTCTTCTCGGCGCGGCTCGACCTCGACGTCGACGGCCCGGCGAACACGGTGTACGAGGTCGAGGCGGAATCGCTGCCGACCGGCCCGCAGAACCCGTGGGGCAACGCATTCCGGCCGAAGCAGACCCGCCTCGACTCGGAGCTCGCGGCACGGCGCGACGCCTGCGCCGCGACGAGCCGGGTGTGGAAGGTCGTCAACGAGTCGTCACGGAACCGGCTCGGCCAGCCGGTCGGGTACAAGCTCGTGCCGACGATGTCGACGCCGACGATGCTCGCGTCGCCGGACTCGAGCATCGGCCGGCGCGCCGGGTTCGCCCGCCACAACCTGTGGGTGACGCCCTACGTCCCCGGTGAGCGCCGCGCCGCGGGTGACTACCCGAACCAGCACGAGGGCGGCGACGGGCTCCCCCGCTGGACCGCCGGGGACCGCTCCCTGACCGACACCGACGTCGTGCTCTGGTACACCTTCGGCGTCACGCACTTCGTCCGCCCCGAGGACTGGCCGGTCATGCCGGTCGAGTACACCGGCTTCCTGCTCTCCCCGTTCGGGTTCTTCGACCGAAACCCTGCGCTCGACGTGCCGCCGTCGGCGGGCGACGGCAGCTGCCACGTCTGACCCGACTCCGGCCCGGCGCGCTCGGGCCGTCCGACCCTGTCGCCGGGGCGGCGCGGGCCGGACAATGACGCGAGAGCCGAGCGGAGGTGCGTGATGAGGATGTCGTTCGCCTGCGAGATCGACCACGAGCCGGAGCACTCGATGCTCCGGCACGGCGTGCGCGTCGATCTCGAGATGGGTCAGTGCCCGGTGTGTCCGGGGAGCGAGCTCGTCGGCTCGGTGGCCGGGGGCCTCGAGTGGGCCGCCTGCCCCTGCTGCGGCTCGCAGTGGCGGCTCGACGACGACGGCTTCGCGCTGCGGCCCGGGCGGATCCTCGAGGAGTGGTCGTAGCCCCGCGCCGGGGCGGCGCCTTCCTCTCCTCCGTGCCCGAAGCGTCGACGCGACCGTGGTACGCGGCCCGAGACGAACGGCCCTTCAGGCGATCTCGTGGCGGGCGGCCTCGAGGAGGACGCGCCGCTCCGCCGACGCGACGACGCTGCGGGCGGCCGCGACCGCGTCCGGGTTGACGGAGATCGACGTGATCCCGAAGCGAACGAGGTGCTCGGCGAACTCGGGCCGGGTCGAGGGTGCCTGGCCGCACAACGACGACGTGATGCCTGCAGCGCGGGCCTCGCTCACGATGCGCTCGATCGCGGCGAGCACCGCCGTGTCGGACTCGTCGAAGAGCGCCGCGCAGGTCTCGGAGTCGCGGTCGACGCCGAGGACGAGCTGGGTGAGGTCGTTCGAACCGATCGAGACCCCGTCGACCCCGAGGGCCGCGTACTCCGGGATCCGGTAGACGACGGACGGGACCTCGGCCATGACCCAGCGGTGCAGGCCCCGCTGGCGGCCGAGCGGGCTCGCGTCCACCAGGTCGAGCACGGCCTCGAGCTCCCATCGGGTGCGCACGAACGGGATCATGAGATGGAGGTTGGGCGTCTCCTCACGGACCCGGGCCAGGAGTTCGAGCTCCAGGCGGAAGAGGTCGGGCTCGCACACGTAGCGGTAACAGCCGCGGTAGCCGATCATCGGGTTCGCCTCGACCGGCTCGTACTCCTCGCCGCCCTCGAGGCTGCGGAACTCGTTGGTCCGGAAGTCGATCGTGCGGTAGACGACCGGACGGGGCATGAAGGCGCGGGTGATCCGGGCGAGCGACGTCGCCATCCGGTCGACGAACACGCCACTCTCACCTCGGGCCATCAGGTGGCGCGGGTGCATCCCGGCGAGGGCGTCGGTGATCATCAGCTCGGCGCGCAACAGCCCGACGCCGTCGACCGGGAGCGCGGCCACCTCCTCGGCGTGCTCCGCATACGCGAGATTGACGTACAGCCGCGTCGCGAGCGGAACGTCCGCCGCCGGTGCTCCACGGGCCGACGGCGACGGCCCGGCGACGATCACCGCCGGCACCGCCGTCGCGATCGAACCGGTCACGTCGCCCTCGTAGACCGCGCCCGACGTGCCGTCGACGGTGACGAGCTCGCCGTCGCGCAGCGTGCCGGTCGCGCGCCGCGTCCCGACGACGCACGGCACCCGGAGCTCCCGGCTCGCGATGGCGGCGTGGCAGGTGACACCACCCCCGTCGGTCACGAGCGCGGCGGCCCGCCGCATCGTCGGCACCCAGTCCGGCGTCGTCATCGGGGCGACGAGCACCTCGCCGCGGCGGAGGCTCCCGCCGTCGGCGACGGCGCGCAGCACCCGAACCCGGCCCGCAACGATCCCGGGAGCGGCGCCCAGCCCCTTCACGAGGGGCTCGCCCGGACCACCGGCCGCCGCCGGCGTGACGACCGTCCCCACGGGTCCGAGCGTGGTGATCGGGCGCGACTGGAGCAGGAACAGCTCCGGTCCCGCGTACGCCCACTCCATGTCCTGGGGCTCGCCGTAGTGCGCCTCGACGCGCAGCGCCAGGCGCGCGATCTCGAGGACCTCGTCGTCGGAGAGGACGCGCCGGGTCGCCTCGGCCGCGGGCAGGTCGAGGCGCTGCTCGGCGCCGTCGGCGCCGCGTCGGATCGCGACGGACTTGTCGCCGATCCGGGCGCTGACGAGGCGCGGGCCGTCCTTCGCGACCACGTACGTGTCGGGCTCGACGGCGCCGCTGACCACGACCTCGCCCAGCCCCCAGGCGGCCTCGACGACCACGAGCGACCGGTCGCCGCTCGCCGGGTCGGCCGAGAAGACGACGCCCGAGCGGTCGGCGTCGACCATCCGCTGGACGGCGACCGCGATCGCCGGCTCGTCGGTGATGTGCTGCAGCGCGCGGTAGGCGAGGACACGCTCGCCGAAGAGCGACGCCCAGCAGTCCACCACCCGGGCGACGACGGCGTCCTCGCCGGTGACGTTCGTGAAGGTGCGGTTCATCCCCGCGAACGAGCTCGACGCGGTGTCCTCGGCGGTGGCCGACGACCGCACCGCGACCCGGGCGTCGGGACCCAGCGCCCGGTAGGCATCGGCGATCGACGCGCGCAGGTCGTCGGGGACGCCGGCGTGCAGGACGAGGTCGCGCATGCGGGTCGCGAGCGCGGCGCCCGCGACCGGGTCGGCCGCGTCGGTGCTCGCCGCCAGCTCGGCCAACGTCTCCCGGATGCCGGCGCGCGCCATCGCGTCGAGGTAGGCGGGCGCGGTCACGACGAACCCCGGCGGGACCGGGAAGCCGGCGGCCGTCAGCTCGCCGAGGTTCGCGCCCTTGCCGCCCGCCTCCTCGGTGTCGGACCGCCGCAGATCGGCGAACGCGCGGATCGAGACGTCGAGGCGGGTGCTCATCGTGGTGCTCCTCCAGCCCGTGCCGTCACACCGGAAGGTGCGCGAGCAGGTAGCGGGCGCACCCGTCGAGCGTCACGATCTCGGGGTAGTCGCGCTCGGGCACGTCGACCCCCGTCCGTTCCTGCAGCCCGATCGCGAAGTTCAGGATGTCCATGGAGTCGAGCCCGAGCGCCTCGCGCAGGTCGACGCCGCCCCCGACGCCGTCGAGCTCGACCTCGGGCGCGACCTCGTGCAGGACCTGCGCGATCGCGCGGCGTACCTCGTCGTCGTTCACAGTTCCTCCGGTTCCTGGAGCAGCCGGTCGACGGCCCGCAGGTAGCGGGCGCCGACGATGCCGTCCGTCGCTCGATGGTCGCCCGCCAGCGTCACGGTGACGACCGGGCGGGCACCGACCATGCCGCCGGACGCCCACGGCTCCTCCCTGATCGCGCCGAAGCCCACGATCGCGAGCTGGGGCGGGAAGATGACCCCGAAGACCTTGTCGACGCCCTGGTCGCCCAGGTTCGTCACCGTGATCGTCGGGTCGGACATCTCAGAGCTGCGGAGGCGCCCGGCGCGGGCGCGACCGACCAGATCGCGCATCGCGCGCATGAGCTCGTCGAGGTCCATCGTGTCGGTCGCGTGGATCGCGGGCGCCACCAGCCCGCCGCTGCGCAGCGAGACGACCAGGCCGACGTTGACGTCGGGCGCCGTTCGGGGCGCGTCGTCGACCCAGAAGCCGTTGAGGTCGGGGACCTCACGGGCGGCCACGGCAGTCGCCTTCAGGAGCAGCGCGGCCGGGATGAGCCGCCGGTCGACGGACCGTTGGGCGTTCACCGTGTCGAGCCAGGCGCGGGCACGCGAGAGGTCGACGCGGGTCTCGAGGTAGTAGTGGGGGATCTCGCGGTTGGCGCGCTCCATCCGACTCGCGATCGCGCGGCGCATCGAGGCCTCGCGATCGGTCCGCACCGGCGAGGCGCTGGGTTCGGCGCGCGCTGCGGACGGCACGGGTGCCGCGGGCCCGGCCGCGGCGGCCAGGTCGGCGCCGGTGACGGAACCGGCCGGCCCGGTGCCCGTCACGGTGCCGAGGTCGACGCCGAGCTCGCGCGCGAGCCGCCGGGCGCGGGGCGTTGCGGGCCGCTCGGCGTTGGCGCCGGTCGCCGCCGGGGCCGGCGCCGGGAGGGCCTGTTCCACGTCGGCGCGGGTGACCGTCCCCTCGGGTCCGGTGCCGGCCAGCGTCTCCAGGTCGACGCCGCGCTCGGTTGCGAGACGTCGTACGAGCGGCGAGTGCACCGCCCCGGGAGCCGGGGCCGCGGGCGGGCGGGGCGCCGGCGGCGGCTCGGAACGCGCGGGCGGCGCGGGGGGCGCGGGCATCGGTCCCGCGGCGGCGCCGTCGCCGGCCGGCCCGATCCGCGCGAGCGGCGTGCCGACCGCCACCTTCTCTCCCGGCGCGACGAGGAGCGCCTCGACGATGCCGTCCTCGAAGATCTCGACGTCGACGTCGGCCTTGTCCGTGTCGACCACGGCCACGATGTCGCCGCGGTGCACCACGTCGCCCGGCTTCACCAGCCACTCGATGACCTTGCCGGCGTCCATGTCGGCACCCAGCGAGGGCATCCGGAAGTCACCCACCGCGCACCGTCCGGCGGGCGGCGGCGACGATCGCGGGTGCGCGCGGGAGCGCAGCCTCCTCGAGGTGGCGCGCGTACGGCATCGGCACCTCGGCCGAGCAGACGCGCTCGACCGGCGCGTCCAGCTCCCAGAACGACTGCTCCATGATGCGCGCGCTCACCTCGGCCGAGATGCTGCCCGACCGCCAGCCCTCGTCGACCACGACGACCCGATGTGTGCGGGCGACCGTCGCCCGGATCGCGGCGTCGTCGAGGGGGCGCAGCACGCGCAGGTCGACGACCTCGGCTTCGATGCCCTCGTCGGCGAGCCGGACGGCGGCATCGAGACAGTGCGGCAGCGTCCCGCCGTAGGTGACGATGCTCACGTCGCGGCCCGGCCGCCGCACCGCGGCGCGCGCGATGTCGATGCCCGAGCCGTCGGGCGAGACGACGCCCGACGCGTTGTAGAGGCTCCCGTGCTCGAAGATCAGCACGGGGTCCGGATCGGCGAGCGCGGGCCCGAGCATCCAGCGGGCGTCGTCGACCGTCGCAGGCGTCAGGACGCGGATGCCCGGGATGTGCGCGTACCAGCCCTCGAGGCTGTGCGAGTGCTGGGCGGCGAGCTGGCGGCCGGCACCGGTCGTCATACGGATCACGAGTGGCACCGCGCACTGGCCACCCGACATGTGCAGGAGCGTGGCCGCGTTGTTCATGATCTGGTCGAGCGCGAGCAGGCTGAAGTTCACCGTCATGATCTCGACGATCGGCCGCAGGCCCCCCAGCGCGGCGCCGATGCCCGCGCCGACGAACGCCGACTCCGACAGCGGCGTGTCACGAACCCGCTCGGGGCCGAACTCGTCGAGCAGCCCCTTGCTCACGGCGAAGCAACCACCGTAGCGACCGACGTCCTCGCCCATCAGGAACACGCGCTCGTCCGCGAGCAGGGCAGCCCGCAACGCGGCCCGGCACGCCTCGCGGTACGTCGTCGTCGCCGGCTCGGCGACGTCGGGCGACAGCGCTGCAGCGATCGAGGCCGTCACCGCACACCCTCGCTGTAGACGAAGCGCTCGAGGTCCTCGACCGGTTCCTCGGTACCGGCCTCCGCGAACGCGATCGCCGCGTCGAGCTCGGCGGCGATCTCGGCCTCGATCGCGGCGACGCGCGCGTCGTCGACGAGGCGCTCCGCGCCCAGCCGCGCCACGAAGCCGCCGATCGGGTCGCGCTCCTTCCACTCCTCGACCTCGGCCTTGGTCCGGTAGAGCTCCGGGTCGTACATCGAGTGGGCCCGGAACCGGTACGTCCGGAGCTCGAGGAAGTGCGGGCCGGCGCCGGCGCGCACCGACGACGCAGCCGCCCCGGCGGCGCGCTCCACGGCGAGCACATCCATGCCGTCGACCGGCCACGCGGGCATCTCGTAGGCCGCGGCCTTCAGGGTGAGATCGACCTCCGACTCGGCGCGTTCGAGGCGCGTCCCCATGGCGTAGAGGTTGTTCTCGCAGCAGAACAGCACCGGCAGGTTCCAGAGCGCGGCGAGGTTCAGCGACTCGTGGAACTCGCCCTCCGCCACCGCGCCCTCTCCGAAGAAGCAGGCCGTGACGCGCGGACGCCCGGCGAGCGCGTCGGCGAGCGCGAGACCGACGGCGAGCGGCAGCGCTCCCCCGACGATCGCGTTCCCGCCGTAGAACCGACGGCCGACGTCGAAGATGTGCATCGAGCCGCCCCGTCCGCGGCTGCTGCCTTCCGCCTTGCCGAACATCTCCGCCATGATCTCGGCCGCGGGCAGTCCCCGGGCGAGAGCGTGACCGTGCTCACGGTACGTCGCGACGACGGCGTCGTCCGCGGTCAGTGCCTGCATCGCCCCGACCGCGACGGCCTCCTCGCCGATGTAGAGGTGCATGAAGCCGCGGATCTTGGTCTCGCTGTAGAGCTCGACACAGCGCTCCTCGAAGCGGCGGATCCGCAGCATCTCGCGCAGGAGATGCTCGCCGTGGACGGCGTCGATGCCGAGCCCCGTTGTCACGCGCCGCGCTCCAGGGTCGAGACGTCACCCTCGGGCAGTCCGAGCTCGCGGGCACGGAGCAGGCGGCGCATGATCTTGCCGCTCCGGGTCGTCGGCAGCTCGGCGACGAAGTCGATCTCGCGGGGCGCGACGGCGGCGCCGAGCCGGGTGCGGGCGAAGCCGACCAACTCGCGGCGCAGGTCGTCGGCCGGCCGGTATCCCCGCCGCAGGACCACGAAGGCCTTCACGACCTCCCCCGCCACCGGGTCGGGTTTGCCGATCACGCCCGCCTCCGCGACCGCGGGGTGCTCCATGAGCGTGCTCTCGACCTCGAACGGCCCGATCAGGTGCCCGGCCGACTTGATGACGTCGTCGGCGCGCCCCACGAACCAGAAGTAACCGTCGGCGTCCGAGCGGACGAGGTCACCGCTGCGGTACCACCCGTCCTCGAAGCACTTCGCGTACCGCTCGGGCTGGTCGAGGTAGCCGCGGAACATCGAGGGCCAACCCGGGCGCAGCACGAGCTCGCCCTCCCGGTCGGTGCCGTCGAGGCGTTGCACCACGCCGTCGCGGCGATCCAGGTCCCCGTGCTCGTCGCGCGCGAGGACGGCGGCGTCGATCCCCGGCAGCGGCCGGCCCATCGACCCGGGCTTCACCGGCATCGAGGCGAAGTTGCCGATCATGATCCCGCCGGTCTCGGTCTGCCACCAGTTGTCGTGGATGGGCTGCCCGAGCCATTCCTCTCCCCAGGTGACCGCTTCCGGGTTGAGCGGCTCGCCCACGCTCGCCACGAAGCGCAGCCGTGACAGGTCGTGTTCGCGCGCGAGGTCGCCGCCCGCCTTCATCAGCATCCGGATGGCGGTCGGCGCCGTGTACCAGACGCTGACACGCTGCTCCTCGAGGATCGAGTACCAGCGGTCGGCGTCGAACTCGGCTTCGTCGACGGTGCTGGTGACCCCGCACGCGAGTGGGGCGACGATCCCGTAGGACGTGCCCGTCACCCATCCCGGGTCCGCGGTGCACCAGAAGACGTCGTCGTGGTGCAGGTCGAGCGCCGCGCGGCCCGTCGCCTGGTGGGCGACGACGGCGTCGTGCACGTGGTTCGCGCCCTTCGGCGTGCCGGTGGTGCCGCTCGTGAAATGGAGCAGCGCCATGTCCTCGGGGTCGGTCGGCCCGATCTCGTAGTCCGCGGCGGCCCGTGCGAGCCGAGCGTCGAGGTCGTCGGTGCCGGGAGGCCGCCCCGCGCCCGCGCCGTCGCCGACGAGGAGCACGTGGGCGAGGCCCGGAAGGGAGTCGCGCCACGCGGCGATCTTGCGCCGGTAGATCGGCTCCGTCGTCACCAGCACGCGCGCGTCGCCGAGCTCCATGCGCTGGCGGATCGGCTCCGGCCCGAAGGCGGAGAACAGCGTGCAGGCGACCGCGCGGCGCTTCAGCGTGCCGAGCACCGCGACGTAGAGCTCGGCGCGCCGGCCGGTCAGCACGAAGACGCGTTCGCCCGCGCCGACGCCGAGCTCCTCGAGGAGGTTGGCGAACCGGTTCGTCGCGGTCCGAAGTTCGGCGTAGCTCCACTCGGTCGCGGAACCCGACCGCGCCACGAAGCGGAGTGCGACCTTGCCGGCGAGACTGCCCACGGCGTGCCGGTCGACGCACTCGTGGGCGATGTTGAGCCCGCGTCCTCCGGGGAGGCCGTCGAGCTCGGCTCGGGCGCGTGCCCACGAGAACTCGCCGCGAGCCCGCTCGTAGTCGACCAGATTGGGTTCGACGACGGCGGCTGCGTCAGGTGCGGGAGGCATCGCGGATCTCGTCGGCGAGCGCCTGCAGCGAGTCGCGCGCCGAGATCACGCCCACGACGACGCCGTCCTCGACGACGGGGAGGTGGCGGATCTCGTTGGCGAGCATCCGCTGCGTCGCCGCGAGCAGCGGCTCGTCGACCTCCGCGAACGCCACGTCCGCCGTCATCACGTCGGCGGCGCGGGTGCGGTCGGGGTGCAGACCACCCGCGACCGCTTCGACGACGTCGCGCTCCGACACGATGCCGCACCACGCGAGCCCCGGGTGGGGGTTGCGGACGACGACCGCGCCGATCGACTCCTCGGTGAGGGTCACGGCGACCCGGCGCAACGTGTCGTCGGCGTGCACCTGGACGGCGGGACGGTGG
>DASRHL010000296.1:0-2654 GCA_035650535.1 Acidimicrobiia bacterium | reverse complement strand
CGCCCCGATCAGCAGCACCACGAGCCACCACACCTGGCGGACGTAGCGCGGATGCGCGGCGTGCACAGCTGGGGCGAGGGGGGAGCTTCGCGGGCGGCGGCGCGGGGGGAAGGTTTTCGCGCGGGCGGCACGCACGCACCCGTGCGGTCGCGACGCGCGTTGCCGGCGGGATCCGATGGTGGTAACGATCCGGGCGTCGTGACCGCGTCTGCGTCGCCGCCGTCCACGCCTCGCCATGTCCTGGTCGTCGAGGACAATGCCGACAACCGGCTCGCGCTCCGCACGCTCCTCGAGCTCTGGGGCTACGAGGTCGTGGAGGCGGAGGATGGCACGCGCGCCATCGAGCTGGCGTTGAATCGACGGCCGCAGATCGCGCTCGTCGACATCGGGCTCCCGGGGATGAGCGGCTACGAGGTCGCCGAGAAGGTCCGCTCGGCGACGGGCGCGTCGAAGCCCTTCCTGGTCGCGCTCACCGGCTACGGCCGGGTGGACGATCGCCGTCGCGCGCTCGAGTCGGGGTTCGATGCGCACCTCGTGAAGCCGGTCGATCCCGACGAGCTCGAGCAGCTCCTCGCCCGCGCGCCCTCCTGAGGGTCGCACGCCGGCCCGCGGGCCGGCCGTACGCGAATCCCTCAACGTATTTCCGACCTTGAACCCCGGACCCTCCCCCACTACCCTGCGCACGAGCCAGCCGGGAGGGCCGATGAGCGACCAGACGGGACACGAGACGATCGAGTCGGTCCTGCGCGAGGACCGCGTCTTCGCTCCACCGGCCGGGTTCGTGCGCCAGGCCCGGATCGCCGGCCGCGACGCCTACGACGCCCTCTACCGCCGGTCGATCGACGATCCGGAGGGCTTCTGGGCCGAGACCGCGCAGAAGCTCCGCTGGATGGCGCCCTGGCAGCGCGTCCTCGACTGGCAGCCGCCCGACGCCCGGTGGTTCGTCGGCGGGAAGCTGAACGTCGCCGACAACTGCCTCGACCGCCACCTCGAAGGGCCACGGCGCAACAAAGCCGCGCTCGTCTGGGAGGGCGAGCCGGGGGAGCGTCGCGTCCTGACGTATCACGCCCTCCACCGGGAGGTCTGCCGCTTCGCGAACGTGCTGAAGGGGCTCGGCGTGAAGCGCGGCGACCGGGTCGGCATCTACCTGCCGATGATCCCGGAGGCGGCGATCGCGATGCTCGCCTGTGCCCGCATCGGCGCGACCCACAGCGTCGTCTTCGGCGGCTTCTCGGCGGAGGCGCTCCGCGACCGCATGAACGACGCCGAGGCGACGCTCGTCGTCACCGCCGACGGCGGCTATCGGCGAGGCGCCGTCGTCCCGCTGAAGGCGAACGTCGACGAGGCGCTCCGCGGCTGTCCGACCGTCCGCGACGTCGTCGTCGTCCGGCGGACCGCCGACCCGACCCCGATGGCCGGCGGGCGCGACCACTGGTGGCACGAGCTCATGGACGCCGCGTCGGCCGTCTGCCCGGCCGAGCCGCTCGACGCCGAGCATCCGCTCTTCATCCTGTACACCAGCGGCACGACCGGGAAGCCGAAGGGCATCGTCCACACGACCGGCGGCTATCTCCTGCACGCGGCGGCGTCCGCCGAGTGGGTCTTCGATCTCCGCGACGACGACACCTACTGGTGCACCGCCGACATCGGCTGGGTCACCGGCCACAGCTACGTCGTGTACGGCATCCTCGCCAACGGGGCGACGTCGGTCATGTACGAGGGCGCGCCGAATCACCCGCACCCCGACCGCCTGTGGAAGATGATCGACGACCTCGGCGTCACGATCTTCTACACCGCGCCGACCGCGATCCGCGCGTTCGTCAAGTGGGGCGAGGAGTGGCCGCGGCGGCACGACCTCTCGTCGCTCCGGCTCCTCGGCACCGTCGGCGAGCCGATCAATCCCGAGGCGTGGATGTGGTACCACCGGGTCATCGGGAAGGAGCGCTGCCCGATCGTCGACACGTGGTGGCAGACGGAGACGGGCGGCATCATGATCGCGCCGATCCCGGGCGCGGTCCCGACGAAGCCCGGCTCCGCGACGCTCCCGCTCCCCGGCGTCGTGCCCGAGGTCCGCGCGCGCGACGGCTCGCCCCTCGCGGCGAACCAGGGCGGCTACCTCGTGCTGACGCGCCCGTGGCCCGGGATGCTGCGCACCGTCTACAAGGATCCCGAGCGCTTCCGGCAGCAGTACTGGAGCCAGATGCCCGGCATCTACTTCACCGGCGACGGCTCCCGCCGCGACCCGGACGGCTACTTCTGGGTGATGGGCCGCATCGACGACGTCGTCAACGTCGCCGGCCACCGGCTCGGCACGATGGAGGTCGAGAGCGCCCTCGTGAGCCACCCCGCCGTCGCCGAGGCCGCGGTGGTCGGCCGGCCCGACGACCTGAAGGGCCAGGCGATCGCGGCGTTCGTCACGCTCGAGTCCGGGCAGAAGGCGTCGGAGGAGCTCCGCGGCGCCCTCAAGCGACACGTTGCGAAGGAGATCGGCGCCTTCGCGCGCCCCGACGACATCCGCTTCACCGACGCGCTCCCTAAGACGCGGAGCGGGAAGATCATGCGCCGCCTCCTCCGCGACATCGCGTCGGGGAAGGAGACGCTCGGCGACACGACGACGCTCGAGGACTACTCCGTCCTCGCGCGCCTCCGGGAAG
>DASRHL010000295.1:0-11864 GCA_035650535.1 Acidimicrobiia bacterium | reverse complement strand
GTGGCTCAACGTCGACATGGGCCAGATGGGACGCGTGCCGATCTCACCGGCGCTGCCCCTCGGGATCCTGCTCGCCGCGGTCGTCGGCTTCCGGCGCCTCGGCGCCGACCGCGCCAACGGGTACGCGTGGCACGAGTTCCTGATCGGCGCCGGCATCGCGCTGCTGTTCGGCGTGATCATCTACAGCGTCGAGATCCACGGCTCGGCCGAGGCGTTCGGGCTGATGGTCGCCGCGCTCGGCGAGGAGCTCGTCTACCGCCTCGGCGTCCTGATCATCGTCGGGGTCGTGTGCGCGGCGCTGCTCGGGCGCAACTGGCGCAACGCCGAGGACTGGGGCACCGGCCCCGGCGTCGTGGCCATCGCGGCCGCCGGCATCGTGTTCGCCTTCCTGCCCGGGCACGTCGCGCAGATGAGCGACACCCTCCACGCGGTCCCGTTCGTCAGCCTCGGCATCGTGCTCGGCTACGTCGTCCTCCGCACCGGCGCACTGGTCCCCGCGGCCGTCGTGCACGCGCTGCTGAACCTCGCGACGATCGCGGCCGACACGGGGCAGGCGCCGGTCCTGCTGCGGACGGCGTTGAGCGCGGCCGCGCTGGTCGCGCTGCTCGCCGGCACGATCGTGGCCGGTTGGCGGCTCGGCATCCTCCGCAAGATCGAGCCGGCGCCGAAGCGCGCCATCGGCGCCGAGCGACCCGTCGTCGCGACCTGAGACCGGCCGCCGTCACACGACGCGGGGACGCGGCGCCGACCACAACGTAAGGTCCAGCACGTGAGCGTGCGTCGCGGAGCGGGTATCCCGCGGAGCAGCGAGCGGGGCCCGAGCGGCCCGGCGCGCAGAGCCCGGAGCGGGTGATCGGTGGGTGGTCGGCCGCGGCTGCGTGATCACCCGCGGCTGCTGGCCGGGGCCGTCGGGCTCGCTGTCGGCGAGACCGTGCTCGTGTGGCTGCTCGCGCCCCGATCCGCGGTGGCGCTCGCACCACAGATCAGCGCGCCCGCGCCGTACGACGTCTTCCACGACCTGCGTTGGCTGCTCGTGTACCACGAGTCGTGGCTCGGTTTCGCCGGTGAGGTCCTCCTGTTCCTCGCGTTCCGTGCCGGCGTGACCGTGCTGTTCGTGCGGGCGGCCTGGCCCGCACAGATCGCGCTTCCTCCGACGCGCGACCTCGTGCGGCGGTGCGCGACGTCGACGGCGGTGCTGGCACTCGTCCTGCTGCCCTTCGCCGTGCTCCTGTTCGCGACCGCGGTGTTCTCGTTGTCGTGGCTGTTCTTCGTCGGCGTCCCGGTCCTGGTGATGCTCGCCGTGCTGGTGCACCAGGCGACCGTCGAACGGCGGTGGTGGTACGAGCGCCCGGCACGCGCCAGTGTCGTCCCGATCCTCCTCGAGTTCGTGATGCTCACGGTCGCCGGCGCGGTGCTGGCGGTCGCGCCGTCGCCGTTCTGGGTGCCGGTGGCGGTGCTGGCGGGCGCCGGGAACGCATGGTGCTGGCTGCGCGTCGTCCATGCGGTCGCGGGTCGGGTGCGGGGCGAGCGCACGCGACCGTTCGTCGTCGTCGGTGTCGGAGCGGTGCTCGCCATCGTGCTCGGCGGCACCGCGATCGGCTTCGCCGTGTCGACGGCGTTCGAGGCGGCGCGCTCGCCGATCCCGGTCGCCCGCTCACGGACCGGGCCGCCGGTGCTCGTCGTGAAGGGCTTCAACTCGAAGTGGGACGGCGTGACCCGTCGGTGGGTGAAGGGCGTCTTCCGGATCCGGCGCTTCTCCTACCGCGGGCTCGACGACCGCGGCGAGCCGCGTTCCTACGGCCGGGCCGACACGCACCACTCCATCCCCGAGCTCGTGCGGGCGATGCGGGCACAGGTCGACGCGTTCCGGCGTGCGACCGGGCGGCGGGTGGGGATCGTCGCCGAGAGCGAGGGATCGCTCGTCGCGCTCGCGTACCTCGCGGCGACGCCACACGCGCCCGTGCGTTCGCTCGTCGTGCTGAGCCCGCTCCTCGACCCGGGCCGCGTCTACTACCCGACGACGGGGGACGGCGGCTGGGGCGTCGCCGCCGGCACCGTGCTCGACGGCATCTCTGCCCTCGTCCACGACCTCGGACCGGTCGACGTGTCGTCCGACACGCCGCTGTTCCGATCGATCGTGCACGAGGGCCCCGCGCTGCGTGGCCTCCTGCGCTGCCCCGCACCGGGTGTCCGCGAGCTGGCCGTGCTCCCGATCGACTCGGGCGTGAGCGCGCCATCGCCGCCGCGCATCGGCTTCCCGTACACGGTGCGTCCCGCGTTCCACGGCGGTCTCCTCGGCGACGGCACGACCGCCGACCTCGTCGCGCGCACGCTCGACGGGCACGCCGTCCCGACGTCGGGCTTCTGGCGCTTCACCGAGAAGGTGGTGCAGGCGGGCGCCTCGCCCTGGCAGGTGCCCGATCTCGAGCCCTCGATCAACCCGCCCTGGCACGGGAAGTCGGCGACCCCGTGCCCGTCCGTGCGCAGGGAGCTCCGGGCCTGGATCGGCGCGGGGTCGAGCGAGCGCCCGAGCGAGGCGGCGTCTAGAACATCCAGCGGGTGACGCTGTCGACGACGCAGGCCGGCTTCTCGCTGCCGTCGACCTCGACGGTCAGGCGCACGATCATCTGCACCCCGCCCGGGATGTCGTCCACCTCGAGCATCTCGCCCCCCACGCGGATCCGTGAGTCGACCGGAACGGGCGCAGGGAACCGAACCTTGTTCGTCCCGTAGTTGATGCCGAGCTTCGCCGTCGACACGGTGACGAGCTGGGGCAGGAACATGTTGGTGATCGACAGCGTCAGGTAGCCGTGCGCGATCGTCGTCCCGAACGGGCCGTCCTTCGCGCGCTCCGGATCGACGTGGATCCACTGATGGTCGCCCGTCGCGTCCGCGAACCGGTCGATCCGCTCCTGGTCGATCACGAGCCAGTCGCTGAAACCGAGATGCGTACCGACCGCGGCCCTCAGCTCGTCGGCGGACGTGAAATCGGGCATCGTGGCGTCTCCGTCGTTGGGGAGTCGTTCGGGGACCCGATGGTAGGTTCGGCGGGCCGCCGAGGAGGAGTTCGAACGCGCGTGGATCTGCGGTTCTCGGCCGAGGACGAGGCCTTCCGCCAGGAGGCCCGCGCCTGGCTCACGGACAAGCTCGAGGGAGAGTTCGCGGTGGTGCGCGGCCGCGGCGGGCCCGGCGACGAGCACTCGCTGTTCGACGAGCGGCTCGCGTGGGAGCAGGCACTCGGCGCCGCCGGGTGGACGGGCATCTCGTGGCCCAAGGAGTTCGGCGGCCGCGGGCTCTCGCTCACGCAGCAGGTCATCTTCTACGAGGAGTACGCACGTGCCGAGGGCCCGGGCCGGGTCGGGATCGTCAACGAGGGCCTGCTCGGCCCGACGATCATCGCCTTCGGCACCGACGACCAGAAGCGGCGGTTCCTGCCCCCGATCCTCAGGGGCGAGGAGATCTGGTGTCAGGGCTATTCGGAGCCCAACGCCGGCTCCGACCTCGCCAACGTGCAGACCCGCGCCGAGCTCGACGGCGACGAGTGGGTGATCGACGGGCAGAAGGTCTGGACGTCGCTCGCGCACTGGGCCGATTGGTGCTTCGTCCTCTGCCGCACCGACCGCGACGCCGTGCCGAAGCACCGCGGCATCTCCTACCTGCTCGTCCCGATGCGCCAACCGGGCATCGAGATCCGCCCCATCGTGCAGATCACGGGCACGTCGGAGTTCAACGAGGTCTTCTTCGACGGCGCACGCACGGCGCGCGAGAACGTCGTCGGCGAGGTGAACGGCGGCTGGAAGGTCGCCATGGGGACGCTGGCGTTCGAGCGGGGCGCGTCGACGCTCGGACAGCAACTGGGCTTCGAGAACGAGCTGCGGCGGATCATCGAGGCCGGTCGCGCCAACGGCCGTCTCGACGACCCCGTCATGAAGCAGCGCGTCGTCGACGCCGTCATCGCGCTCCGGATCATGCGCATGAGCGCGCTGCGGTCGATGAGCGCGTTCGAGAAGTCCGACA
The DNA here is from genome assembly GCA_035650535.1 of Acidimicrobiia bacterium. Lineage (GTDB taxonomy): Bacteria > Actinomycetota > Acidimicrobiia > IMCC26256 > PALSA-555 > DASRHL01. Next base: position 7,847 of record DASRHL010000295.1, on the reverse strand, counting down.
TGACGCCGCTGACCGCCGTCCACAAGCTCTACTGGGCGACGTTCCACCGCAACCTCGGCGAGCTCGCGGTCGACGTCCTCGGGCCCGACGCGCTGGTCTGCGACGGGTCGCCCTACGAGCTGTCGCAGGCCCAGCGCCTGTTCGTCTACTCGCGGGCCGACACCATCTACGGAGGCTCGAACCAGATCCAGCGCAACGTGATCGGCGAGCGGGCGCTGGGGCTTCCGCCGGAGCCCAAGGTCGAGGGAAGGTGAGCGGCGTGGGAGTGCCGGCACCCGAGTACCCGCCCGCGCACGGGCTGCTGGCCGGCAAGGTCGTGGTCGTGACCGCCGCGGCGGGCACGGGCATCGGCTTCGCGACGGCCAAGCGGGCGGCGGAGGAGGGTGCGACCGTCGTCGTGAGCGACCACCACGAACGCCGGCTCGGCGAGGCCGCCGAGCGGCTGACGGCCGTCACGGCCGGCGGGTCGAAGCCGCTCGCCGTCGTGTGCGACGTGACGAACGAGGACCACGTGCAGGGCCTCGTCGACGCCGCCGTCGCCGAGCACGGCCGCATCGACGTCATGGTCAACAACGCCGGGCTCGGCGGCACCGCCAACCTCGTCGACATGACCGACGAGCAGTGGAACGTCGTGCTCGACGTCACGCTGAACGGCACGTTCCGTTGCACGCGTGCCGCGCTGCGCCACATGTGCCCGCGCGGGTCGGGCGTGATCGTCAACAACGCGTCGGTGCTCGGCTGGCGGGCGCAACCCGGCCAGGCGCACTACGCGGCCGCGAAGGCCGGCGTCATGGCGCTCACGCGTTGTGCGGCGATGGAGGGCGCGGAGTTCGGTGTCCGGGTCAACGCGGTCTCACCCAGCCTGGCGATGCACCAGTTCCTGGCCAAGACCACGTCGGACGAGCTGCTCGAGGAGCTGACGAAACGCGAGGCCTTCGGCCGCGCCGCCGAGCCCTGGGAGATCGCGACCGTCATCACCTTCCTCGCCAGCGACTACTCCACCTACATGACCGGCGAGATCGTCTCCGTCAGCAACCAACACCCCTGACCCCCCGGTCACCTCGCGGAGCTACCTCGGGGAGTTCTCCGCGGTGCTGGCGTCGAGGTAGGCGGGGCGCTCGCCGCCGCCGTCGACGATCACGGACGCGCCGTCGACGTAGCGGGCCATCGGCGAGCTGAGGAAGACGCACACGTCGCCGATGTCCTCGGGGTCGGCCAGACGCCGCAGCGGGATCGTGTTGCCGACGGCGGCGATGCCGTCCTCGTCGCCGTAGTAGAGGTGCGACTGCTCCGTCCGCACGAGCCCGGCGGTCACGCAGACGACCCGCACCTTGGGCGCGAAGTCGACCGCCAACGTCTGGGTCATGCTCATGAGCCCGGCCTTGGCCGCGCCGTACGCGACGGTGCCGGGGGAGGGGCGGATGCCGCTCACGCTCGCGATGTTGATGATGACGCCGCCCGTCTCCTGCTCCTGCATGACGGCGTTGGCGCGCTGCGCGAACACGAGCGGCGCCATCAGGTTCAGGTTGACGATCGCGGTCGAGAACTTCGGCGACGCGGTCGCGCTGTCGGCGGGCGGGCTGCCGCCGGCGTTGTTGACGAGCACGTCGAGGCGGCCGAAGCGGTCGACGGTGAACCGGACGACCTTGTCGACCTCGTCGGGGTCGCGGATGTCGGCCGCGACGAACGCCGCCTCCCGGCCGTCGGCCGTGGGCAGGGTCTCGGGCTCGTGCCGGCAGCAGATCACGACGTCGGCGCCGTACGCGAGGTAGCGCTCGGCGATGCCACGGCCGACGCCGCGACAGCCGCCGGTGACGATCACGACCTTGCCCGTGTGGTCGACCGGGTTGGGGATGCTCATGACCTGGAAGGTACCTGACACGGCGTCAGATACGCTGCGGGCGTGATGCGCTTCGAGGTCCCGACGTGATCCGATCGGAGGTTCGCGGCCACGTCGCGGAGGTGGTCATCGACAACCCCCCGGTGAACGCGTTGCCGGTCGCGGGATGGTTCGAGCTCGCCGACACGATCCGCCGTCTGGGCCGTGACCCGGAAGTGCGGGTGCTCGTCGTCGCCGCCAACCCGGAGCTGCGGGCGTTCCAGGTCGGCGTCGACATCAAGGAGCTCGCCGCCGACCCGACCAAGCAGTCGCTGATCGGCGTCAACCGCGGCTGCTGGGAGACGTTCGCCGCCGTCTACGACTGCGAGGTCCCCGTCATCGCCGCGATCCACGGGTTCTGCCTCGGCGGCGGCGTGGGGATCGCCGGCAACGCCGACATCGTCGTCGCCGCCGACGACCTGCAACTCGGCCTGCCCGAGGTCGACCGGGGTGCGCTCGGCGTCGCGACCCACCTGTCGCGCCTCGTCCCGATGCACAAGATGCGGGCGATGTTCCTGACCGGCGCGACGATCACCGCGCAGGAGCTGCTGCACTACGGCAGTGTCGAGAAGGTCGTCCCTCGTGCCGAGCTGATGGACGCGGCCCGCGAGATCGCGGCGAAGATCGCCGAGAAGAGCCCGCTCGTCATCCGGCGGGCCAAGGAGTCGCTGAACGCGATCGACCCGGTCGACGTGAAGCGCAGCTACCGCTTCGAGCAGGGCTTCACCTTCGAGCTCAACCTCTGGGGTGACTCCGACGAGCTGCGCCAGGCGTTCGTCGACAAGCGGCACGCCGAGCTGCGCGGCGGCGACGAGCTGCTGACCGACACGAGGAAGGAGACGTCGTGACCGAGAAGACCCGGGTCCCGGTCGTCGAAGGGTTCTTCACCGAGTCGGGCGCCGACGGGCAGCCGCACCTGCTCGGCGGTCGCTGCCCGAGGTGCGGCGCCTACTTCTTCCCCAAGCAGTACTCCTTCTGCCGGAACCCCGCGTGCCGGTCGACCGAGCTCGACGACGTGGAGCTCGGCAACCGGGGACGGCTCTGGTCGTTCACCGACAACCGCTTCGCGCCACCGCCGCCCTACCCGGCGCTCGACCCGTTCGAACCGTACGGGGTCGCGGCCGTCGAGCTGGCCGAGGAGCAGATGATCGTGCTCGGCCAGTGCGCCCGCGGGACCGACATGGGCACGCTCCGTGCCGGCCAGGAGATGGAGCTCGTCGTCGAGGACTACTTCGAGACGCCCGACGAGGTCCGTCGCGTGTGGAAGTGGAGGGCCGTCCGATGAGTGACCACGACGTCGTCGTCCTCGGGGCCGGGATGCACCCGTGGGGCAAGTGGGGCCGCAACTTCGTCGAGTACGGAGTGGTCGCGGCGCGTGAGGCGCTCGCCGACGCCGGGCTCGAGTGGCGTGACGTCCAGTTCCTTGCCGCCGGCAACACGATGCGCAACGGCTACCCGGGCTACGTGTCGGGCTCGACGTTCGCCCAGGCCCTCGGCTGGCAGGGCGTCCCGACGTCGAGCAGCTACGGGGCGTGCGCGTCGGGCGCGATGGCGATCGAGGTGGGCCGCGCCCGCATCCTCGCCGGGCTCGCGGACGTCGTGCTCGTCGTCGGCGCCGACACCGCGCCCAAGGGCTTCTTCGGCCCGCTGCCCGGCGAGCGCCCTGAAGACCCAGACTGGCTGCGCTTCCACGTCCTCGGCGCGACGAACCCGACCTACTTCGGCCTCTACGCGCGCCGGCGCATCGAGCAGTACGGCGCGTCGCCGAAGGATTTCGCCGCGGTCAAGGTCAAGAACAGCCGCCACGGCCTGACGAACAAGTACGCGCGGTACCGCAAGGAGTTCACCTTCGACGAGATCGACGAGTCGCCCGTCGTCGCCGACCCGCTGCGCCTCGTCGACATCTGCGCGACGAGCGACGGCGCGGCGGCGCTGGTCCTGGCGAGCACGGAGTTCGCGGCTCGGCGTGACGACACCTCGCGGCACGTGCGCATCGCGGCGGTGTCGACCGTCGGGCCGACGTATCCCAACACCTACCTCGACATGCCCGACATCGCGACCGACTCCGCGGTCGGCGCGTCGCTGCCCGAACGCTCGTTCCGTGACGCGATCGCGCACGCCGCGTACGAGGAGGCCGGCCTCGGGCCCGAGGATCTCGACGTGGCCGAGGTCTACGACCTGTCGACGGCGCTCGAGCTCGACTGGTACGAGAACATCGGGCTGTGCGCGCCGGGTGAGGCGGAGGCGTTGCTGCACTCCGGCGCGACGACGCTCGGCGGCCGCATCCCGGTCAACCCCAGCGGGGGGCTCGCCTGCTTCGGCGAGGCCATCCCCGCCCAGGCCATCGCGCAGGTGTGCGAGCTGACCTGGCAGCTCCGGGGCGAGGCGGGGGAGCGGCAGGTCGACGGCGCCCGAGTCGGTCTCTCGATCAACCAGGGCCTGTTCGGCCACGGCTCCTCGGTGATCGTCACCCGCTGACCCCGGAGACCCCTCCCGTTCTCTGAACGATTCGCGTCGGTATCCGAGGCGAATCGTTCAGAGAACGACACGGCGGGCGGCGCCGCCCGCCGGCGCCCACCTGACGACCCGTCAGGTAACGTGCCGCGGCCGGACCGCCGAGCACGAGGGAGCGTGGGTTGGCCGACAAACGCATGACCGAGGAGGACGTCGTCGCCGAGCTGTCCGACGGCATGACGATCGGCATCGGCGGCTGGGGGTCGCGGCGCAAGCCCATGTCGATCGTCCGGGCGATCCTGCGATCCGGGCTGAAGGACCTCACCGTCGTGGCCTACGGCGGGCCGGACGTCGGGATGCTCTGCGCGGCCGGCAAGGTGCGCAAGGCCGTCTACGGGTTCGTCTCGCTGGATTCGATCCCGCTCGAGCCGCACTTCCGCAACGCCCGCCAGAACGGCACCATCGAGGCGATGGAGCTCGACGAGGGCATGCTGCAGTGGGGCCTCCGGGCCGCCGCCATGCGCGTGTCGTTCCTCCCGTGCCGCGCCGGTCTCGGGTCCGCCATCATGGACATCAACCCGGGCCTGCGCACGGTCATGTCGCCCTACGACGACGGCGAGGAGTACGTCGCCATGCCCGCGCTCGGGCTCGACGTGGCGCTGCTGCACGCGAACCGGGCGGACGCCCGCGGCGACGCCCAGTACCTCGGCAACGACTGGTACTTCGACGACCTGTTCGCGATGGCGGCGAAGCGCACGTTCGTGTCGTGCGAGCGGATCGTCGAGCCGGACGGCTTCGCGGCCGAGGGACCGCCGTCGACGATCCGCGTGACCCGCATCTTCACCGACGGCGTGGTCGAGGCCCCGCACGGCGCCCACTTCACCCACTGCGTCCCCGACTACGAGCGCGACGAGGCCTTCCAGCGCGAGTACACGGCGACGGCCAAGGACCCCGAGGCCTGGGCCGCGTTCAAGGCGAAGTACGTCGACATCCCCGAAGCCGACTACCGCCGCCTGATCGGAGTCGCGTCGTGAGCGCCGCCACCGAACCGACGCTGGCCGAGGTGTGCGTGGTCGCCTGCGCCGAGGCGTGGCGGGGCGACGGCGAGATCCTCGCCAGCCCGATCGGCACGATCCCGACGCTCGGCGCCCGCCTCGCGGCGATGACCTTCGAGCCCGACCTCGTCTACACCGACGGGGACGCCCTGCAGCTCGCGGGGCCGATCCCGGTCGGCGCGGCGGCGGACGTCCCCAAGGCGGTCGAGGCGTGGGTGCCGTTCGGCCGGATGTTCGACATCGTCTGGTCGGGGCGTCGCCACGTGATGATGGGCGCGACGCAGATCGACCGGTTCGGCAACCAGAACATCGCGTGCATCGGCCCCTGGGAGAAGCCCAAGGCACAGTTGCTCGGCGTACGCGGCGCGCCGGGCAACACCGTCAACCACCCGACCTCGTACTGGGTGCCGCAGCACACCTCACGCGTCTTCGTCGAGCGCGTCGACTGCGTGTCGGGGGTCGGCTACGACCGCGCCCACGCCGCCGGACCGAGCGCGAACCGCTTCCACGAGATCCGCGTCGTCGTGTCGAACAAGGCCGTCCTCGACTTCGACTCGCCCGACCACTCGATGCGGATCCGGTCGCTGCACCCGGGTGTGACCGTCGACGAGGTGATCGAGAACACCGGCTTCCCGCTCACCGTCCCCGACGCCGTGCCGACGACCCGCCTTCCCACCGCCGAGGACCTTCAGATCATCCGCGAGGTGCTCGACCCCGACAACCTGCGCAACGCCGAGGTGCCCGTATGACGCATCCCACCCTGCACACGCCGCTCTGCGACCTCTTCGGGACGGAGTACCCGATCGTGCAGACGGGCATGGGCTGGGTGGCCGGTGCGAGCCTCGCGTCGGCGACGAGCAAGGCGGGCGGCCTGGGCATCATCGCGGGCGCCACGATGACCTTCGAGCAGCTGCGTGACGCGATCCACACGGTGAAGGACCGCACCGGCAACCCGTTCGGCGTCAACATGCGACCCGACCAGCCCGACCTCGACGACCGCGTCGCGATGATCGTCCGCGAGGGTGTGAAGGTGGCGAGCTTCGCGCAGCCGCCCCGGAAGGAGACGGTCCAGCGGTTGCACGACGGCGGCCTCGTCGTCATGCCGACGATCGGCGCCCGGCGGCACGCGGAGAAGGTGGCGGAGCTCGGCGTCGACGCGGTGATCGCGCAGGGCGGCGAGGGCGGCGGCCACACCGGGTCGGTGCCGACGTCGCTCCTGCTCCCGCAGGTCGTCGACGTGTTCCCGGGCCCGGTGGTGGGCGCCGGCGGCTTCCACGACGGCCGCGGGCTCGTCGCCGCGCTCGCGTACGGCTGCACGGGCATCGCCATGGGGACGCGCTTCCTGCTCACCCAGGAGAGCCGCGTCCCCGACGAGATCAAGGCGATCTACCTGAAGACGCCCGTCACGGGGACGGTCGTGAGCAAGCACATCGACGGTCATCCGCAGCGCGTCATCCGCACCGACTTCGTCGACCATCTCGAGGGCTCGGGCCGGCTGACGGCCCTCCCGCGGGCGGCGAAGAACGCCCTCGAGTTCCGCAAGCTGACCGGCACGTCGATGCTCGCGCTCCTCAAGGAGGGCCTCGCGATGCGCAGGGAGCAGGGGCTGCCCTGGAGCCAGGTGGTGCTCGCGGCGAACGCGCCGATGCTGACGAAGGCGTCGATGGTCGACGGGCACGCGGAGGCGGGGATCCTGCCGACCGGTCAGGTCGTCGGGCTGGTGGACGAGCTCCCGACCGTGCACGACCTCGTGCAACGGATCATGGACGACGCCGAGCAGACCCTCAAGCGTCTCGGCGCCTGACCAGGTTCGGAGGTCAGCCCTTCCGGCCGACGCGCACCGGGACGCGGAGCGGTTCCGGGCGGGCGGGACGGTCGAAGAGCGCCACCGCGATCGTGGCGAGGACGCAGGCGGCGAGGCTGACGAGCGCGAGGGTCATGGTGGTCCTGTCGGCAGTTGCGATGAGGCTCTTCGCTGTTCAACGTCTCTTCGGGCGGGTCCTGTTCCCCGGATGACGGCCGAGTAGCGTCGCCGGTCGCATGGACCTGACCTTCACGCCCGACGAGGAGGCCTTCCGCGACGAGTGCCGCCGCTGGCTGCACGCCAACGTGCCGAGGGGGCTGCCGTCGGGTGACACCCGCGAGGGCTTCGCGCTCCACCTCGACTGGGAGCGCAAGCTGTTCGACGCCCGCTGGGCCGTGGTCTCGTGGCCGGAGGAGTACGGCGGCCGGGGCGCGAGCCCGATGGAGTGGCTGATCTTCGAGGAGGAGTACTACCGGGCCGGCGGGCCCCAGCGGGTCACCCAGAACGGCATCTTCCTCCTCGCCCCGACCGTCTTCGAGTTCGGCACGAAGGCGCAGCAGGACCGGATCCTGCCCCGGATGGCCGCTGCCGAGGACCTGTGGTGCCAGGGCTGGTCGGAGCCCAACGCCGGCAGCGACCTGGCCGGGATCCAGAG